>CANPBX010000048.1 GCA_947572385.1 uncultured Clostridia bacterium | reverse complement strand
GTCAGCGCCGACCCGAAGAACACCGGCGAGAGCTTTCCGTGGCGCACCCGTTCCAGGTCGAACTCGTAGCCTGCCCCGTCCAGGAGCTCCACGTCGTCTTTAAGGGTATCATAAAGATATTCGCCAATGGCCCCGGGCAGCGCCGGGTCGTCCAGAGAGAAGTCCTGCTCCTGGACCTCCCGGCGGCCCGCTCCGCTCTCCTCGGGAATAAATCTCAGCACCTTGTCCTTCTCCCGGTCGTAGACCCCCTTAAAGTCCACCCCGGAGCCTATGGGCCAGTTCATGGGATAGGTGCCTATGCCCAGCTCCTTCTCTATCTCGTCCAAGAGGTCATAGGGGCTGCGTGAGTCCCGGTCCATCTTGTTTATGAAGGTGAAGATGGGTATGTCCCGCAGGACGCAGACCTTAAAGAGCTTTCTGGTCTGGGCCTCCACGCCCTTGCCCGCATCTATGACCATCACGGCGGAGTCCGCCGCCATCAGGGTGCGGTAGGTGTCCTCTGAGAAGTCCTGATGGCCGGGGGTGTCCAGGATATTTATGCAGAAGCCGTCATACTGGAACTGCATTACGGAGGAGGTGACGGATATGCCGCGCTGCTTCTCTATCTCCATCCAGTCGGACACGGCGTGGCGGGAGTTGCGCTTGCCCTTGACCATTCCCGCCAGGGCGATGGCCCCGCCGTAGAGCAGGAATTTTTCCGTAAGAGTGGTTTTGCCCGCGTCCGGGTGGGAGATTATGGCAAAGGTGCGGCGCTTTTCTATTTCGGCTCTATTATCAGGCATGATATACTCTCCATTCTATTTCAAATAATATAATAATTATAGTAACTCAATAACTACATGGGTAGCACCTCTTATACCAGTATCTGACATATTATAGCCCAAAACCCGCCCGGTTGCAAGCTTTTTCCGGCTTCGGCGGCGCTTGGGCCAAAGTTTGACAGTTTTCCCGGGCAAGGCATGGTATTTTACTATAAAATATTCCCAGAGAGGAGAAGTATGTATGCAGGCAAACATCAAGCGATTTATAAGGCTTCTGCCACTGGCGGCGTGCGCGGCGCTCCTATACATATCCCCCAAAAGCTCCGCCATGGACGCGGTGTGGCTGGAGGAGACCCTGTTCCTGGGCGAGTCAGTTCCCCTTAGGGTGAACGGTATCCCCTTGGAGGAGCAGGCGGCAAAGGCCTTTGGGGACGAGCCCGGAGAGGTGGAGTGCTGGTGGATGAGTATGGATGGCCGGAAAAACTTGGAGGAGCTAGGCCGCCAGCGCCCGCGAAACGGGACGGACTATCATATTTCGGCGGTGCTGCACAAAGAGAGTGGCGGCGACACATGGAGGGACCTGATATACCACATAGACGTGAAGTCCGGCTCCATACGCGTGCTGGCAGAGGGGCCATGTGTGCAGACCGGCTCCGTGCTGCTGGAGCTGGAAGGCCGGGGGCTATGCCTCTACGCCGAGGCCCTGCCCGACCCTGACCCCCAGGGGGGCGTGACGGGCCTTACAGCGGAATTTTCCGGCCTGCCCTTTGGCTCCTATACTATAACCGCCGTGGGCCAGGAGGAGCAGGAGCTGTGCAGCCTTGGGATAAGCGAGGAGAGCGATATGGTGGACCCTGAGCTCAGCAGCCATACGGTGCGCTTCACCCTCGGCGGCTCCACAAGCGTTGCCTTTGGGGGCAGCTTTAGACTGGGGGCGGGGCAATGAAGGCAGGGAGACTGCTGACCGCCCTGGTGCTGGCGCTTTTAGCCGGGCTATGGGGACTCTGCTTCGTTCTGGGCCCCCATGAGGAGCCTGCGGAGATACAGGTGGTGGCGGTTGGCTCAGAGGACGGTGAGTCTGTTCCGGTATTACAGCCCGGGGATACAACGGACTCCAGCCTGAGCTTTGTAAATAACGGGCTTACAGGCTGCAAGCTCCGGGTGCGGGTATGCGGGCCCCAGATAGACGGCAAGCCGGTGCTGGAGGCGGGGCATATATGCTCGGAAGGCTTTTTGGGATCAGGCAGCGCAGAGGACGGCGGCGGGGAATACTGGACAGCCAAGGGCGCATATCTATACTATAAAAACAGCCGGACAGACGACCTGCTGCCACCGGGCCGGGAGACCCCGCCACTATATACGGCGGTGCGCCTGAACGCCCAGATAGACCCGGAAGCCCTGACGGCCCTGAGGGATATAAGCCCCCAGCAGCAGCTCTATGTGCTGGCTCAGGCCCAGCCCATGGGCGAGGGCCCCTGGCAGGAGGCCATACCTCCGGCATAAGGGGGATGGAGTGAGCTTTTTCTACATGCTTTGGGGGTTTGTGGCGGTATCAGTGGGCGCGTCCGCTGTGCTGGCGGGTTTTGCCGGCTGGTACCGCCGTAGAAAATGAGATAACTTGAGTAAAGCGGCAGGCTCTGTCTTTTGGCAGGGCCTGTTCTATTTTTGCTTCAAACCACATACATATGGACTATAGTAAACGCACTAGAAAATCGGTAAATACCGATCTTCAAGCAGAGCGGCGCGGGCACACTCGTGCCGCTAAGTCCAAAAGATATGCCACCTCTTTTGGACTGCGGTAACTATAGTCTGCGGATCAAGAAAGCGGGTGCTTCCATATGAGAGCCTTTGACCGTATTGCCAGCCATATCCCACTGTTCCGGGACGAGCTGCTTGCCCTGCCGGACCAAGTCAAGCTCCAGGCCCAGGATATACATTTTAAGTCCGATGAGCCTATAGCCGTCTGCGGCAGAGAGGGAGTATTTTTTCTGAAGGCAAGAGGTGTGACCCGGGCTCTGGCCCCGGGGCTTCCTACCGTAAGCGCCGCTAAATTACAGGAGCTTTTCATGTATATCTGCGGCCGTTCAGTGTTCAGCCACGAGGAGGAGATACGCCAGGGCTATGTCCAGGTGGACAGCCTCTGCCGGGCGGGTATCTGCGGCACGGCAGTGCTGGAAGGCGGCAGGGTGAAGGGGCTCAGGGATATCACCTCCATTGTCTTCAGGATCCCCCGGGACATGCCCGGCTGCGGGGACAGGATATTCCTCTCCGGGGCAGACTTGACCAAAGGCGCCCTCATAGCCGGTGAGCCCGGCAGCGGCAAGACCACGCTGCTCCGGGACATAGCCCGCTCCCTCTCCATGGGCCGCTTCGGTCAGGGAAAGCGTGTAGCCGTGCTGGACAGTCGGGGGGAGCTGGGAGCTTTCGGCCTTGGACCCTGTGCCGATGTGCTGAGGAACTGCCCCAAGGGGCAGGGCTTTGAGATGGCCCTTAGAAGCCTCTCCCCGGAGATGATACTCTGCGACGAGCTGGCCCCAGGGGATATGGGGGCGGTGGAGAGCGCGGCCCGGGCCGGCGTGGGCCTGATAGCCACCGTACACAGCGGCTCAGACCCCCGCAGCCGACCCCTCTGCCGGGACCTGCTCAAAACCGGGGCGTTTCAGACCCTGATCGCCCTTCGCGGCCGGGAGTCCCCCTGCGAGCCGGCTTTCATCGAGGGGCCGGGGGAACGTTTCATGTACCGGGAAAGCTGTGCAGTCTAATGAAGCTGATGGGCTCTGTTTTGCTGGTGCTTGCGGGACTGGTATGGGGCCTGGGCCGCACATGGGAGCTTAGGCAGAGGGTGACATATTTGTCACAGCTGGAGGTGCTGCTCCAGTGGCTGAAGACCGAGATAGCCTACTCTGCCCGCCCCCTGCCGGAGCTTATAAAGGCCGGGGACAGTCCGTTCTGCAGGGCAGCCGCCCGAAAGCCGGAGTTCTCCTCGGATCCCTGCGGAGCTCTGTATAAAGCCGGGGCAAGCCTTCTGGGAGACGAGAGGGACAAAAAGCTCATAAGGGACCTTGCGGCGGGCCTCGGGACAAGCGGCATTCAGGGACAGCTCGACCACCTGGAGCTCTGTGCCGCACGCACCCGACAGCATTTGACCGAGGCCAGGGGGGCATATAAGGAGCGCTCCCGGCTGTACCCGGGGCTGGGTGCGCTGCTGGGGCTGGGCGCGTGGGTGCTGCTAATATAAGACACGGGAGGCCAAAAAGCAATGGAAGTGGAGCTTATCTTCAAGATAGCCGCCATCGGTATCATAGTGGCGGTCTTAAACCAGCTGCTTATCCGCTCGGGCAGGGAGGAGCAGGCGCTGATGACAACTTTAGCGGGGCTTATTGTGGTGCTGATGATGATAATAAATGAGATAGACGCTCTGTTTGAGGCCATCAAGACCACGTTTCAGCTATGAGTATGGAGGGGCTGTTTGAGCTGTGCGTTACGGTTATGCTCAAGGCCGTGGGCCTTACAGTAGTGGGCCAGCTTGCCTCCCGCCTGTGCAAGGACGCGGGGGAGAGCGCTCTGAGCTATGGGGTGGAGCTGGCGTCAAAAATAGCTGTGCTGGGGGCGGCAATGCCGCTGATGTCAAAGCTCTTTGAATTTCTGGGGGATATCATGAGCATATGAGAGTGAAAAAAGTGGGGAAGTTAGTTATATTTATAATAATTCTTATTGCTTTTGCAGTAATATGCTCCCCGGCGGCCTTGGCCCAGACCGGCGAGCTATATGAAAAAAGCGGTGCCCCCGGACTGTACGACAGCCTGGACGGCGAGACAAAAAAGCTGCTGGGAGAGCTTGGTGTGGACGGAGCAAACGTGACCGGCGGGCTCTCCGGAGAGGGGATATTCGAGATGGTCTCCTCGCTTCTTCGGGACAAGCTATCGTCCCCGCTAAAGGCCATGGCGGCGCTGCTGGGAGTGGTGATGCTGTGCAGGCTGTCAGCAGGCATGGGGGATGACGGCGGAGTATCCCCCCTGGCGGGTGCGGCGGCCTGTGGGCTGATACTTTCCGCGCCCCTCTTGGGGATACTCACCACCTGCCGCAGGGTCTCGGGTGCGGCGTCTGTTTTCCTGACTGCGGCGGTGCCGGTATATGCCGGACTGCTCACGGCCGGGGGAAACCTGGCCACCGGCAGCGGCTACAGCTTCATTACCATGCTGGCGGGAACAGCTATACCAATACTATCAACAGGGCTATTCCTGCCAATGCTGCAAATATACCTGGGCCTGTCCATAGCCGGGGCAGTCTCGGGGACAGAGCTTTGCGGCCTTGCCGACGCTGTGTACAGGCTTGGCAAATGGGCCCTTACGACCCTTGTGACATTATTCGCAGCCATACTCTCCGTGCAGACTGCCGTAAACGCCCAGGTAGACGCTGCGACAGGAAAGGCCGCAAAGCTTGCTCTCTCGGCGGGCCTGCCTATAGTGGGCGGGGCTCTTGGCGACGCGGTGACGGCTATACAGAACAGCGTGCGCATAGTGAAGTCCGGGGCGGGAGCCTTCGGAATGCTGGCGGCACTGTGTATCTTTGCCCCCGCCATGGCGGAGTGCGCACTATGGGCGGGGGTCTGCATGGCGGGCAAGGGCCTTGGGGACCTGTTCGGTGTAAAGGAGATAGGCGGGCTTATGAACGCGGCGGCCTCGGCGGTGAAGATGGTGCTGGCGCTGCTGGGCAGCATCTGCGTGGTGTGTGTTGCAAGCGCGGCGGCAGTGCTCTTAGCCGGGGGATAACAAAAGGGAGGTGCCTATAAAATGACCGGAACTTTACAGGCGGCGGGGACCGTCTGCGGCGTGCTGATTGCCTCGGAGCTCCTTTCAAGGCTCTGCCCAAGGGATAAAATGCTGGGCTTTGTCCGGGGACTGGTCGCCCTTGCGCTTATAGCCTCGCTCTGCGCTTCCATAGTATCCGCGGACTGGGACTGGCAGCTGGATACTGATGAAATAGGGAATAATGAGGAGCTGAATGAGTATATGGAGGACCAGTATGCCAAAGCCGCCCGGGAGGATATGGAGGGATATATAAGGGGGCTTTTAGGTGCTGCCGGGATAGAGGCGAAAAAAATACGCGCGGATATCCATATAACGGAGGACGGCAGCATATCATGTACAAAGGCCAGCCTGACCTTCGCCTTTGACAGTGAGGCAAGGAGGGCCCGGGCGGTGCTCTCAGGCGCTCTAAAAGGCGTGCCCCTGGAGGTGACCGTGGATGGAGCTTGATAAGCTTGGGCTTGGCAGGCTAAAGGGCTGGCTTCAAAAGGCCTCGAAGGACCGCAAGCTCACACGGATAGCCGTTATCCTGGGGATGGCAGGGATAGTGCTAATATGGCTCTCCAGTTTATCCCCCGGGGGAGAGCCGGACCCCGCGCCCACAGAAAGCGGCTCCGGGCTCACTGAAGCCCAGTACCGCCGGGA
This sequence comes from uncultured Clostridia bacterium, assembly GCA_947572385.1. Classification (GTDB taxonomy): domain Bacteria; phylum Bacillota; class Clostridia; order Oscillospirales; family Acutalibacteraceae; genus Acutalibacter. Next base: position 9,439 of record CANPBX010000048.1, on the reverse strand, counting down.
GCTTGAGGAGGACCTTGCGAGGATAGTCCGGGCTGTTACCGGCGACCAGAGCCCCCAGGTGATGATAACCCTTGAGGACTCGGGAGCAGGGGTCTACGCCCAGGACTATGCCGAGAGCTCCGGCGGCGATTCAAAAGAGCGGGACAGCTCCTACGTGGTCCTGAAGGACAGCAGCGGCTCGGAGCACGGCCTTTCCCTTCAGCAGCGCCAGCCCCAGGTGCTGGGGGTGGTGATAGTCAGCCGGGGGGCGGGGGACCCTGCTGTACGCGAGAAGCTGGTAAACACCGCCCGGGCTGTGCTGGGGGTGTCCGCAGGGCGCATATGCGTGGTGGAGGGCAGGTAAGCAAGCCATAATTTAAGCAAAAAGGTGGGTCATTCAATGATGAAGAAGCTAGGAAGAAAACAGTTAGTATTGGCGTCGCTGGTGCTTGCGCTGGGCGCGGCGGTATACCTTAACTGGCAGTTTGCCGGAACAAACAAGCTGCCGGTAGGCGACAGCTCCAGCGGCGTCAGCAGCCAGCTGGGGGCCGCCCAGTTGGTGAACAACGCCTATGTTGAGACCGTCACCGACGATCTCACAGGCTCAGAGCAGGCGAACGCCAAGGCCGACAGCTTTGCCCAGGCGCGCATGGACCGCCAGACCTCAAGAGACGAGGCACTGGAGCTTCTGGACAAGGTGCTGGAAGACGTGAATGCCGACAGTGATGCAAAGAAAGCGGCGGTGGAGGAGGCCTCAGCCATGGCCCAGAGCATTTTGAAGGAGACAAACGTAGAGGGCGTTTTAAAGGCCAAGGGCTTTGAGGAGTGCGTGGCGTACATAGCCCCCGAGCAGTGCAGCGTCCTGGTCTCAGGGGAGCTTAAGGATACCGACATGCTCATTATCCAGGAGGCGGTTATGGAGCAGACCGGGCTCACAGCGGACAAAATCACCATCATCGGCGGCGGGAAATGATAGATGGGGGGCTTCGGCCCCTCATTTTTCTTACAAATTCCAGACTTGCCCAATGGGAAAAAAAGTGGTATAATACATAACATGGCGGCAGTCCGGGCAGACTTTCTCCGTAAAGGAGAGTGCTGCGCTATGAAAAAAGCTGTATCTAAGAAGGAACAGGTCAGGTCCGCCAAAAACTCCGACGAAGGCATGGAGGCCCCGGAGCAGGAGGGCTGGTGCGACCAGCAGAAGCAGATAAACGAGAGCGGCTCGGTGGTGACCCATAGTAACGGGCACACCATCCACTGCCTCACTATCATCGGCCAGATAGAGGGCCATTATATCTCCCCCTCCCAGAACAAGACCACCAAGTATGAGCATGTGATACCTCAGATAGTGGCTGTTGAGGAGGACCCGGAGATAGACGGCCTTTTAATGCTGCTGAACACTGTGGGCGGCGACGTGGAGGCCGGCCTGGCCCTTGCGGAGCTGGTGGCGGGGATGAAGAAGCCCACGGTATCACTGGTGCTGGGGGGAGGCCACTCTATCGGAGTGCCCCTGGCTGTAGCGGCGAAAAGGTCTTTTATAGCCGGATCTGCCTCTATGACTATTCATCCTGTGCGCATGAACGGCCTTGTGCTGGGCATACCCCAGACCCTTGAGTATTTTAGGCGTATGCAGGACCGGATCACAAACTTTGTCACCCAGAACTCAAATATCACAAAGGAGCGCTTCACCACCCTCTCCATGAACACCCAGGAGCTGGTGATGGACGTGGGCACAGTCCTGGATGGCCCGGACGCTGTTGAGGAGGGCCTTATAGATTCCCTTGGCTCCCTTTCGGACGCCATGGACTGCCTGAGCTCCATGATAGACAAGAGGAAAAAGAAGCGCGGCCCCGGCCGCCCGAAGAAGAAATCAGACTGAGAAAAGGCGGCAGGCCCGCCTTACATAAGGAGAGATTATGACAATTTTAGACGCAATATTTCAGGGCGTTATACAGGGCGCGACTGAATTCCTGCCGGTCTCAAGCTCCGGGCACCTGTCCATATCCCAGCACATCTTCGGCATAGAGCTGCCCGGGATATTATTCGACGTAATGCTCCATCTCGGCACGCTGATAGCGGTTGTGTTCGTATACAGAAAGCTTATCTGGCGCTTACTTAAAGAGTTCGGCCTTTTAGTAGCCGACCTGTTCAGGGGTCGTTTCAAGTGGAACGCTATGAACGAGGACCGGCGTCTGATATTCATGCTCGTTATCGGGCTTCTGCCGCTGTTCCTGCTGTTCCTGCCGATCCCAGGCACAGATATGAAGATAAAGGACCTCTCGGAGCGGCTGGCTTCCGACAGTAGCATATTAGTCGAAGGCCTGGCTCTCCTTGCTACGAGCCTGCTGCTGTTCTTGGGCATATGGGCAAACCGCCGCACGGCAGCCGCCCTTGCCCCCGGGAAGCACTGGGCTAGAGGGGCAAAGGCCGGGCGCACCCAGTACACTGTGGGTGACGCTGTGATGACCGGCGTCACCCAATGCCTGGCGGCTGTGTTCCCGGGGCTCTCCCGGTCCGGCTCGACCATGTCCGTAGGGCTTATGCGCGGGATAGACCAGCAGACGGCCCTCGACTACTCCTTTGTGCTGGGCATACCCTCAATAGCGGCGGCGGCCCTGCTATCTATAAAGGACGCTGGAAGCGAGGGTGAGGCCATCGGCACAGTCACTCTGATAGTTGGTGTGATCACTGCGGCTATCGTAGGCTTTCTGGCAATAAAGCTGCTTAAATGGATAGTTACTACCAATAAGCTGAGTGTTTTTGCCATATACACACTTATTGCGGGGCTGGCGGTTACAGGTATCGCCATCTATGAGATGAGCATAGGGAAAAACCTGTTTACCGGCAAGCCCCTTTAGACCAAAGCAGATAAAAGAAAAAGACGTAAAAACCGAGGGATAGGGAGGAAGAAAACTTGGCCGAACAAAAGAAACCGTCAGCCGGGAGCACCACGGCTAAACGCAATACCCAAAAGCGCGCGCCCGCAAAGACAACTCAGAGCAGGGCTGCAGCCGCAAAAAAGACCGGGGCCAAAAGGCACGCCCCGCCAAAGCCCACCGCCGAGGAGATACGCCAGAGAAATCAGGTGCGGGCGGTGGTACTCTTTGCCTGCGCTATCTTTTTCGGGTGCCTGACGATATTCCAGGGTGACAGCCTTTGGAAGTGGGCCCATAACGCCATCCTGGGCCTGTTCGGGGGATGGGCTATGCTCTGGCCTGTTTTGATGATATATGTGGCGGTGATAACCACTCTGGACCGGCCTGTGGGCTCCATTAGCGGGAAGGTCTGGCTTACAGCCGTAGTGATACTGCTTTTCTGCGCCACTGGCTTTATTTTCGGCGGGGCAAAAATATCAGACGGCCTGTCTGTATTCGACTACATAACAGCATTATACCGCACGAACGCCGGCGTCGGAGGCGGCGTAATGGGCGGGCTGCTGGGACAGCTGCTGATAGGCGCGGCGGGGAAGACAGGTGCCAAGATAATCATATTATTATTGCTGTTTGTCAGCGTGATGATACTTACCGGCACCACTCTGATCGGACTGTTCCACACTATCAGGAAGCCCGTTGAAGTGGTAAACGAGGGCATACAGACCGCCCGCCAGCGCCGGGAGGAGGAGAGGGTCATCCTTCAGGAGGACTGGGAGCAGCGCTCCGCAATCGACGTGCCCCTTGAGCCAAACCTGCCATCAGGCCCGGTAAGCAGCAGGACCTCCGCGCTGTTCCCTCCGGTAGAGCCCAGGAAGAAGCCAGGGCGCAGCGAGAAGCTGGATAAGCTTGAGAGGGTCTTCGGGATCGAGGCCCCCCGCCCGGAGCTCCAGCCAGAGCCGGAGCCCCAGGAGAAGCCGGAGGACGAGCTCCCGCCCTCCCCGGTATTCTCCCCAAACCCGCCTGCTCCAATAGCAGAGCCGGAGCCCGAGCCGGTATCTAAGGAGGTGGAAGGACCCGAGGCCTCAGAGCCAGAGGAGAGCTCTCCGGAGCCGGAGGAGAGCTCTGAGCCCGCGCCGGATATCCCCATGCCAAAGCCAAGGATGCAGGAGCCTGAGCCGCGTCAGGCCACTCCGCAGGAGAATGCCCTTTATCAGGCCATGGACCAGCTTCAGACTCCCGGGACCTACTGCTTTCCGCCGGTCACCATGCTGGCGACAAGCCCGCAGGTGGACAGGGCTAAGGAGACTGAGGAGCTCCAGACTAACGGCAAGATACTGGTGGACACTTTGAACAGCTTCGGGGTCAGCACCAAGATAATGGATATCTGCCGTGGACCTTCTGTCACGAGATATGAGATACAGCCTGCGGCGGGAGTTAAGATAAGCAAGATAACAAGCCTAGCCGACGACCTTGCCCTAAACCTTGCAGCCACAGGCGTGAGGATAGAGGCCCCTATCCCCGGCAAGGCGGCGGTGGGCATTGAGGTCCCCAACCGTGCCCGTAGCTCTGTGCGTATGCGCGACCTTATACAGTCCAACGCCTTCCAGACCTCAAAGAGCAAGCTCTCCGTAGCCCTGGGCCGGGACATAGCCGGACAGCCTGTGGTGGCGGATCTTGCCAGGATGCCCCATATACTCATAGCCGGCACCACTGGCTCCGGCAAGTCTGTGTGTACAAACTCAATGATAATCAGTATGCTCTATAAGGCCAGTCCCGACGAGGTGCGCTTTTTGATGATAGACCCCAAGGCCGTGGAGCTCACCGGGTATAACGGCCTGCCGCATATGCTGGTGCCGGTGGTCACCGACCCCCATAAGGCGGCCGGCGCTTTGGGCTGGGCCGTGAATGAGATGATGAAGCGCTACAAGATCTTCTCTGAGAACAATGTCAGGAACCTCCAGGGCTATAATAACCTTGCAGAGGCCCAGAATTACGAGGATGAAAACGGCCAGCCCATGCCCGCCATGCCTCAGATAGTCATAATAATTGACGAGCTTGCGGACCTGATGATGGCGACCCCCAAGGAGGTGGAGGACTCCATCTGCCGACTGGCCCAGCTTGCCCGTGCCGCAGGAATGCACTTGGTCGTTGCGACCCAGCGCCCGTCAGTAGACGTTGTGACCGGCCTTATCAAGGCCAATATCCCCAGCCGCATAGCCCTCACCGTTTCAACGGCAGTGGACTCCCGAACCATTATAGACACTGTTGGCGCTGACAAGCTCCTGGGCCAGGGGGACATGCTCTTCGCACCAGTGGGCAGCAATAAGCCGGTGCGCGTCCAGGGCTGCTATGTGAGCGACGAGGAGATCTCCTCCATAGTCGAGTTCGTGAAGAAGACCAAATCCATGGACTATGACGCAGACGTTATCGAGGAGATCGAGCGCAATGCCGCCAGTACCGAAAGTGCTAAGGACGACGGCGGCGAGCGTACCGGTGACACTGACCCCATGATGGACGAGGCCATAAAGGTGGTGGTGGAAGCGGGCCAGGCCAGCACCTCACTATTGCAGCGGAGGCTGCGCCTGGGCTATGCCCGCGCGGGGAGGCTCATTGACGAGATGGAGCAGCTGGGGATCGTGGGACCGCACGAAGGGTCTAAGCCGCGCCAGGTGCTCATGACCTACGCCCAGTGGCTGGAGCGGAATATGCAGAAGCCGGACCAGCCTGAGGATAGTGGAGAATAATGTAAAAAGAGGCTGCCGTAAAGACAGCTTCTTTTTATATAGACAAGGAGAGGGCGCTGCATGGCCAGCGTCCTCTCTTTCTTGCATATTCACATTTCTAACAGCTTAGCTTGGATATATCACTTGACCCTAAGGGGTACCTGATCTGTGAAGGTAAGATAAAATTTGAGAAGAGCCAGGCAGCTGTTTACCCATCAAGATCTGCGCGGCTAAACCAGAGAGCAACAATTCTTTATGACCGGATCTGGAGCTTCAATGACAGCCGCGGCAGTTTCCGCAATCGCCATTGCAGCCTTTGCCGGACTTGCGGGACTTCCGCAGGGAACGGACCGCCAGAGCCGCCGCCGCTGCCAATAGCACTATCACAATAACATCTCCCAATATAGCAGGCATGGTATGAGTCTCCCTTCCGTTTATTTTGAGGCCGCAGCCACAGAGCTCAGCCTTTGCGACAGCCCGTCACCCTGATGTCCCTTGCGGACCAACAGATAGATAATGGCGGCCAGGGCAGCCAGAGCGATCACCGTCCACAGGCCAAAGCCCACCGTTCCGGTAAGCAGGCCGCCGATCTGGTAGACGATCAGAGAGATCACATAGGCAAAGCCGCACATATAGCCGATAGCGGCGCAGGTCCACTTTGCGTTGTTCATCTCCCTCTTGATAGCGCCCATTGCCGCAAAGCAGGGGGCACACAGCAGGTTGAACACCATAAAGGAGTATGCGGATGCGGCAGTGAAAGCCATGGCGATATTGGCAACCAGGTCGCCGGGGTAGAACACCTGCATGGTGCTGACAACTTCTTCTTTGGCGATCAGCCCGGTGATGGTGGCCACAGCCGCCTGCCAGGTGCCGAAGCCCAAGGGGGCGAAGATCACAGCGATCACACTGCCCACTGCGGCCAGCAGAGAGGCGTCGCTGTCCTCCACCCAGCCAAAGCCGCCGTCCGTAAAGCCAAAGCTGCTGAGGAACCAAAGGATGATGGTGGACAGGAGGATTATGGTGCCAGCCCGCTTGATGAAGGACCAGCCCCGCTCCCACATGGAGCGAAGGACGTTGCTGGCAGAGGGCGCGTGATAGGCAGGCAGTTCCATGACGAAGGGTGCGGGCTCTCCGGCAAAGGCCTTGAATTTTTTCAACATAATGCCGGAGACCACCACTGCGGCTATGCCGATAAAGTATGCAGAGGTGGAGACCAGGGCAGAGCCGCCAAACAATGCCCCGGCGAACAGGGCAATAATGGGCATCTTCGCCCCGCAGGGGATGAAGCCGGTAGTCATAATGGTCATTTTACGGTCCCGGTCCTGCTCAATAGTGCGGGAGGCCATAATACCAGGGACGCCACAGCCGGTGGCTACCAGCATGGGTATGAAGCTTTTGCCGCTCAGCCCAAAACGGCGGAAAACGCGGTCCATGATAAAGGCGATCCGGGCCATGTAGCCCACGTCCTCCAGGATGGCAAGCAGCAGGAACAGCACCAGCATCTGGGGCACAAAACCCAGGACAGCGCCTACGCCGCCCACAATACCATCCAGGATCAGGGAGGCCAGCACCCCGCTGACACCCATGGCGTCCAGCAGGTTTTCTGCCAAGACGGGCAGGCCGGGGACATAGGTTCCATAACTGGCGGGGTCAGGCTCCTCTACAGTCAGGGCCTCGGCATAGCTTTCTGCCGTTACCTCCAAGGTGCTGACTTCACCGGCGTCAGCATCATAGAGGTATGCTACAGGCTCCCCGCCCTCGTATGCCTCAATGATAGCGGAAGCCTCCTCAAACGCACCGGATGCCTCGTCATAGCCATCTGCATCCGAGCCGGAGAAGGGCAGGAACCAGCCATCCCCGAACAGGCCGTCGTTGGCCCAATCGGTGGCGGCTGTGCCGATGGAAGCATCCCAGCTGCCCATGGCAAGGGCGTACACTAGGAACATGACGGCCACAAAAATGGGCAAGGCCAGAATGCGGTTGGTAACTATCTGGTCTATTTTGTCTGAAACGGACAGGCTGTACTTCGCGGCCTTTTTTTGCACGGCCTTAGATACCACGCCGTTGATGTAAGAATAACGCTGGTTGGTGACAATGCTCTCCGCGTCATCATCCATCTCCCGCTCGCAGTCGGCGATATGTTCTTCCAAATGGGATTTTAAATCGGCGGGGAGGCTCAATTCCTCCATAACCTTCTCGTCCCGTTCAAAAATCTTGATGGCATACCAGCGCAGGTAGCCGTCCGTTACCTTGCCCTGGATAGATTCCTCGATATGGGCCAGAGCGTGTTCTACACTGCCGGTGAACACATGGGGCAGTTCCCCAGCCTGCTTCTTCTGCGCCAGAGCCACAGCCTTTTCCGCCGCGGCCATGCCGCCCTCGCCTTTGAGTGCGCTTATCTCTACCACTTCACAGCCCAGAGCACTACCAAGCTTGGCAAGATCGATAGCGTCGCCGTTCTTGCGCACCAGGTCTATCATGTTTACTGCCACCACTACAGGCAAACCAAGTTCGATAAGCTGCGTGGTGAGATAAAGATTGCGCTCGATATTGGTGCCGTCTACGATATTGAGGATGGCATCCGGCTTCTCCTTTACAAGATATGACCGGGCTACTACCTCCTCAAGGGTGTATGGGGAAAGGGAGTAGATGCCGGGCAGGTCCTGGATAATTGTATCCTTATGGCCCTTCAGCCGGCCCTCTTTCTTCTCTACCGTTACCCCAGGCCAGTTTCCCACATACTGGCTGGAACCGGTAAGGGCGTTGAACAGGGTCGTTTTGCCGCAGTTCGGATTGCCGGCCAACGCAATTTTGATATCCATTTGATTATCTCCTTCTGTGTATTAGTCATAGCTAACTCAAAGCGCAAATAATGGCGGCCTTCCGCCGCGCCGGCCTACTGTACCTCGACCATCTCCGCGTCGCCCTTGCGGACGGACAGCTCATAGCCTCGGACGTTCAACTCCATCGGATCCCCCAGGGGGGCTACCTTTCGCACGAAGATCTCAACACCTTTGGTGATGCCCATATCCATAATGCGGCGTTTCACCGGGCCTTCTCCATGAAGCCGTGCCACGATCGCGGTTTCACCCACCTTAACATCCTTCAGCGTTTTCATATTTATCTTCCTCCTTTTATAAAATAAAGTAACGCCTACACCATAATTCGATTTGCCATTGTTTTATCCAGCGCGATCCGGCTGTCCTTCACCTGCACGATAATGTTCCCTCCTATCTCGCTGACTACCGTTACATCGCTGTCCACCACAAAGCCCAACTCTGCCAAATGCTGGCGCACTTCGTCCTTGCCGGAGACTTTACGTATGGTAATGGTATCTCCGACCTTTGCCATTGTAAGCGGCATCATTTCTTCACCTCCTCAGCAATGCGGTTAGTACTCTCTAACCTTTTGGATGACCTCAGTTTACCACCACTAACCGCCATTGTCAAGCCCATGTGAAGAAAAAAATACCTTTTGGTTAGAAGACGCTAATTTCTTGCTCGGTACAGACCCGGAGAACTGCCGGATAGCACAAAAAATTATTGGCTGACAAAGCCTTCGGCTGGGCAGAAAATTGCCGGAGGGGTATACAAGGAGGCGTGACATGGATAAACACAAAGTGATACTACAAGGCTATATGACCGTTGGCGAAATTGCAAGGAACATGACAGCCTGGTCTGTGAGCCACGGGATGCCGGGGAAGACATTTTGATTTTTGTGTTGCAAAAACACAGATCAAACCGTGCAGCTGGGGTGAGAGCATATTTCATTCAAATCGGAATAGATACAGGAAAAATGGCAATAATTTCTAAGAAGCTGTATTCATAATCGTTTGAGTAAAGTGTGGAGATGGGAAATTTTGAC
>CANPBX010000047.1 GCA_947572385.1 uncultured Clostridia bacterium | reverse complement strand
CGATGAAAGCGTCAATAAATTCGCTTGCGTTGCTCTTTGTAGGGGAATTTTCATAGTCATGGAACTCACCATAATCTTTAGCAGCTGAGTCGAACTTGATGATTTCTCCTACCGATCTCTGCTGGCGGACAGTGGCAGGGGCATTGTCAACACCCTCGGCCACCTTCTCCACCCCCTCGCGGGTGCCCATATACTTCACCAGATTTGTGGCCGAGCGTTTCGGAGAGTTCCGCATACATCTGCTGGTGACAATAATTTTCGCCGTAATCAACCGCCCCCATTCTGCCAATCATCGGCGTCCCCGAAGGTCAAAATGCCATTCACCCTCGCTATCTCTTGGGCTACATTGAGCCGCACTGTGTCAAGAGATTCATCGGAAATGTCATTGACCGCCGCCGTGATATTGCTGTTGATCCCTATCTCCACCGCCAGCTTGAACAGCATTTCGCAAACATCTTTGCCGAGGGAACGCACCTCGCTCTTGATCGCTCCTGCCAACATTGGAGCCAAGTAATTGATGTTTTTCTGCTGCCTGAGATAGCCGATGTAGAACTCCACCGCCTTGCAGACAAAGTTACCCTTTGAGGTAGCATTCGCCTCTGGTAGCATTTCCTCTATCTCTGCGACCGTGGAAGGCCGCATCCAGTACGCATATTTTTGCTTTTTCTCGCTCAAAAGCTCTCCTTTCCGACCGCCCCATAATTTCAGAGGCCGGTGATCCCTGATTTTTCCCTACCGACCGGCTCTGCCGGACGATGTCACCCGCGCGGTAGACCCCGCGCTTTAACCTGCTTGTCTTTTCGACCGTTTTCCTAGCCCTGTCCTGCCGAATAAACTTGCAATCCTTTTCATATATAGTACAATTCTACCCCCTGCGGATACCGCCCTCACAAATCACCACAAATGCCCTCACACGGCGTTATACACTGGTTGCTGCTTACTTTCTCGCCTCTGGCCCCCAATCGCCTGACACGGCCCTCACAGGGGCCATAACCGCTTACTTCGCTGTTTGACACTCGTTGTAGTTTTTAACTGCCCCATAAATGGGGAGGATCGTGAAAATCAAATTGCCATTTCTAACTTGACCATCGGCGTTCTCATACTTTGTAGGCTCTGTGAGAATCAACGTTTTGCACTCCAACTCCCGCACATATTTCCGCACGTGTTCTCGCTCATACCTACTGCTCTGCCAATAATTTTGTAGCTTGGCCAGCACTGACGCGACTTCCTGTCCTCGCAAAACATGAGGCAGGCGTAGACAGCCAGTTCACCCGCCGACAATCCTAAACTAGAAATTGCATTAGGCAAAGGAAAGAAGTTCTTTGCTCCGCTGCATGATGCTCTCAAGAAATTACTCATATCGCATTGCCTCCTGTCTGATCCTCGACCCACGAAAGGAATTTCTCCTTGGGAACCACCAGGCGCGAACCGATTCACAGCACAGGAAAGTCTTCCTGGTGCAGCAACTCATAGGCCCCCGCAACTGAAATCCCCTAAACTTCTGCCACTGTTTTCGCATTGAGAAACAGTGGCAGTTCGTCGTAACTTTTGAACTTTGATCGAACCACTCCGCACCTCCTAAAAAATGTCTTGACACTTTTGTTTTTATGTTGTAGACTCACTCTTAAAGATCGTTTGATTTTTTGACTGACTTATGATAATACATGGCAATTCATTTATCAAGGACAATTTCAAAATATTTTTAATTTTTAGAGGAGCGTAATCAGAATGGCTGACTATCTGTTCTACACCTACTTTGAAGATGGCCGCAAGTAATTTGTCTACAAAGATTTGACGTTTGAGCGTTCGCACACAAAAGAAAAGGACTTCCCATTCCTGGAAAGTCTCTTGCGATTCACCTACTTGGACATCTGGCCGATGGAATGCTTATTTGAGGAAATGGACAAGGCCCTGCTGAATTTCTATCGAAAACGTGACTTCGATCCGCAGAGAGTGGTGATGAGCACTCTGGAGGAGTATGCGAAAAAGCATATCTATTTTGAGTTCCTACGCCTCGATTGGCAGGCGCGTTTTCGTTATACAGAGAGACAACCTGACGATGTTCAAGAGATTCTTCCTCACAAGCAGCTTCGCCACATCCCCAGCGACCTTGACACGCTGCAAAAACAAATTATGCGCTTGTTCCAAGATGTGCTGGACATCGACGGCGTCAAGAAGAAGCCTGTACAGGAAAAGCTGCAAGGGAAGATGTCCTTTGAAGAGTTTAGGGAGTGGCTGACTGAGTCCTGACGGCCCTATTCTTTGTTTAGCAGCGCAAATTCTGCGTTATCCGGTTATAAATTTTGTTATCCAATCTGCCGTTCGCTCCGGTCCCACCGAGCTGTCTATGCTCAGTTCATACTGGTGTGAGTCGCCCCAGTTTGGAGAATATCGTCCGTGAGATCTGCGGTAGCAAGTACCTCTCCACGTTCAGGGACCGTTGGCATCGGGCCTGGCTGGGCGAAGGGGACATCAAGCTGCTGGCGGAGGTGGGGCACAATTCCGTGCGCCTGCCCATAAGGGCGTGCAGCTTTTTGATGGATGAGCCGGGAATGGGAATACAGTGGAATTAAACCTCTTTCAAAATGCGGACGATGTGCTTGACTGGTGCGAGAAGTATCGGGTCTATGCCATTATCGGTCTCCATCTCTTTACCGATGAGGAACCAATGGAGCGTATGTACATATTGATGGAGGAAGTCGATCAGCGATACAAGGACCGGAAAATCGTATCGTTGATCGAGCTTCACTCACCCATGAGATAGGGTAAGAAAAGCACATGTCACGGGTGTACTTCAGGGCATGGACAATGCCGACGTGCAGACCGGCAAACTCTATGACAGCAGCACCTGGGAAGCCTTCGGCAGGAAAGTGCTAACGATATCACTGTTATAGCGATATCCGGTTTGAAAGAGACTGCTATCATTCTCATGACGAAATGTAATAAGCTCGACCAGCTTTCCTATATGTTAAAAGCTCCCCCGGATCGACCGAGGGAGCTTTATATTATGTCTCTACTTCCAGTTCGATAACAGGGCTCACCAGTATGCCGGTCCTCACCAGCTGATATTCATACGCCCACTTCTCCCCTGTGGTCCGCCAAGAGTCCGGCCCGCACCAGAAGGCGTTATCATTGGTGTTATGCAACTGTCCGAAGGTGTTACGCCGGTTGCCGTAGGCGCACAGTTCCAGCGTATGCCTGCCTTTCTTTACCCCTGGGAAGCTGACACGGTACGGGCTCTTGAACAGTTCCCTGCTCTCGCTTCCGTCCAGCACCGTTTCTATCAGCGGATTGCGGAACTTTGGCACCTGTACAGTAAGCCTACCGTCCTCGGGACACTCAATGGTCATACGGTACACGATATTTCCGCCGTAGAACGCGAGCCCCTGACCGCAGATATCCCCGAAGGCCAAGTGTTTCGGCAGTTCCGTTATCACGGCGGTACTGCCCGCCGCTTTCACACCGAAGTTACCGAGTATAAACATGGACTCCAGGTCAACGCCAGCGTGATATGGCATGGCGGCTTCCAGGATATTTTCGCCTTTTTTAACGCCGTGCATAACTATCTTTTTAATCTGCTTATCCACATAGTACCCGCTCACCTGGTGAGCTATGGGCTCCCCGTTCCATCTGAGCTCAGTGATGTCCTCGTTTTCCAGGGCAAGCTCGGCTTGATCGATCTCGATCTCAGACATGACCCTATACCGCAGTGACACTTTGTGCTCATAGGTGCGCTCTCCATATATCCAGGGCTGGGCATAGCCATCCGTGCGAAGGGGATAGCCCAGCTCTCTGCGCAGTATGTTGTCAAGGCGCAGTATCTCCTCCATGCCGCGCCAGTCTCCATCGTCCAATTTGAACTCCGCCATGTCCAGCACGAGCGTGTTGGGCTCTTCGAGGGCGAACTGCACGGTCTGCGGCACAGCGATAGAGACGCGCCTGATCTCACTGCCGGGCCGCACCCTCTCTGTCTCGGGGCATCCGGGCTTTAGCAGGTACAGGAAAGAGTCCTGGGCATAGGACGCCGTCTCCCACGTTGTCTTTCCTGAGCGGCACTGCGCCCCTATGGGCCGTATACTGCCGTCCATTGCGTCGTACTGCTCCACCGACCATGTGCCGGCCACGCTTATCGTCCAGTGTTCCTCTGCCGCGTTGTCAGGGTCCGCGGGCTTCTCGCAGTGGGACAGGAACAGCCAGCGGTCCTCTCCGTCCTGCCGCTGCTGGCTCAGGAGGTTGTCAGAGCGCATACCCCGCCGGTCGCGTACGTCCACCGTACGCAGCGGCTCCAGCGCCCGGAGCACGGCCTGTTTCGTATAGGGGATGAGCGTCCCAATTTTCCCAGGCCCGTTATCTTTCGCGGGTTTTGCGTCGATATACTCCGGTATCCTGTTTAGCCATATGACGGTCCCGCCATTGGCCGCGAACCGCTCCAGCCGCTCCTTGGTGTTCCTTCTCAGGGTAAGGCAGCCGGGTACCACCACTGCGTCATAGCTCATCTCGCCCGCCTTGAAGCCGCTCCCCCTATCGGGAAGCCCCTCCAGCAGCGACTCGGAGATAAAGTCAAAGTCCAGCAGCCCATAGAGCAGCCACCTTGTCAGCTGGGCAAAGCCCTCGTCCATCTCGGCCCGTTCCTCGCCGGTGGTCTCGTCGCTGCCCCACTTCAGCCAGTAGGACTCTATGGGATGTATGACCCCTATCTTCACGTAGGGCTTCCCGCGCACCAGCGCGGTGTTGAGCCGAGAGAAGTAGTCCTCGATAAGCTTATACTTCCGGTACCACGGCGACTGATAGCCTATGCAGGCGGGATAGTCCCGCTTAGCCTCCCCCGCCATGGACATCCAGGTCAGGTGGTGCACGCGTATAGTCACGCCCAGCGCCGCCTGCCAGTCCCCGGCCAGTTTGTGGCTCTTAAAGTCAAAGTCCCAGTTGGTGACCCCGTACAGCTCGCTGAGCATCCCCTCCCTGCCCAGCTGGTGGACAGCGCTCTGGGCCTGCTTGGCGGTGGTGAGCTCCCGCCAGTCGCACAGCATGTCTATGCCCGGCAGCTGGAACCCCCTATAGGAGCGCATGGCCTCGCCCAGGGCGGCGGTCTGGCTCATCAGGGTGGGCTCCTCCATCATGTGGCCGGTAAGGGCCAAGCCGTGGCCCTTGCACCACGCGCCTATCTGGTCGGCGAAGGCCCTTGAGAATCGCTCCGCGATATGGTCGTGATAGCGATACCGGGTCACGGAGACCTCCTCGCCCTCCTTCTCCCAGAACACCTCCGGCAGGCGCTCAAGGAACGGCTCTCCATATGCCGCCCGATAGGTATCCTCAAAGTCGTCGGTATAGGGAATATACTGCGCGGTCCGGTCTTTCGCCCTGCCCAGGCGGGTCTTGTGCCGGAACTGCGGCTCGTCGGTGAAAATCGCGGGGATGTCCCTGCCGAAGTTCTCCCCCAGCCTTTCGGCGTAGGTCTCATGCACCTGCTTTAGAAAGAACGCTATGGCTGCTGGGTCCAGGGTATTCACATACGCCTGGTTATTGAACCACGGGCTGTCGCCCGATATCTCCAGATAGGCGTACCAGGGCTCATAGCCGTCCGGGACGTCCTGGCCCTCTCCTAAAGCACGGTAGTCCTCCATCCTCCCGCCGTCGTTCAACTTCACGCCGTAGCGCCCCAGCAGCCGCCGGGAGTTTTCACCGCCCCGGGTATCGCCGGCCTCCGGCGTGAAGACCAGGAACCGCTCCCTGTACTCGTGGTGCTTTGTCACCAGCCCCCCGCCGAACCCCGATGGCCAGCGGTCCTCGTCATACAGCCAGGTGAGCATCCCTTTTTCTGCAAAACGGTCGTGGGCGTGGGAGACCAGGTCCAGGAATTCGCCGCTCATATACGGTATGTTCATCCCGGTGCGGCAGTGGATATGGGCGCCGCCCATGCCCATCTCCTGAAGGCACGCGGTCTGGTCATCGATCTGCTCCCTTGTCACCCGGCAGTTCCAGGCCCAGAATGGTGTGCCGCGGTACTCGCTGGTGGGGTTTTTGAACAGCTCCGGAGTAAGGCTCCGCTCTTTGCTTTTGGGGTACAGCATGCAATTTCAGCTCCTTGAATATTTATTTTTATAGTATAAATTTTAATATATTAAGCGCTTTATGATTTTAATATTCACCCCATTTCCTGATAGTTCTTCGGGCTCAGCCCCACCACCTTTTTGAACACTCGGCTGAAGTGGGGGTAATTCTCATACCCCACCTCCCGGGCGGCGTCGCCGGCGGGCCTGCCCTGGCGCAGGAGGTCCTTTGCGTGGTCCATCTTTACCTGCGTGATATAGTCCTGTAACGAGAGACCGGTCTCGTCCTTGAACACCCGTGAGAGGTACGTGGGATTATAGCTGAGCTGCGCCGCCAAAAAGCTTACCGATACCGGCTGGCTCAGGTACTGCGAGACCACCTGGCGGATATTTTTCACCAGCCGCTTTTCATGGGAGCCCTGCCATCCGATCAGGTACCCTATATACTGCTCCACCAGGGCGGCGCACTTGCTGTGCAGCTCCTCGGTGACTGTGGTACCCATATTGCGCATAAACTCGGAAAATCCCCTGCTCCACTCGGATATCCCAATACGCCGCTGGACGGAGTCCGAGATCACCGTACCGATTATCAGGTGGTATATCTGGAGGTACTGCTCATAGCAGTTCTGCTCCTTGCCCATCAGTTCCTCAAAGACCGCGTCTATCCATTGCGCCGCGGCCTCCCTCTGGCAGCCGGCCACAAGGGTGGCGAGGGGGGGCTGCCGGTTCAGTGTTTTCAGTTCTACCGCCGCGGAAGGGTCCTCCTCAGTCTCGGCGCTGCATATCACGTTGTGGGAACTGCCAAGATAGTGGAAAAACTTCCGGTTCAGCTCCCGATACGCGCCGCCCAGCTCCTGTAGCGGGTGTACGGCGCTCCAAAAAATGCGGATGGGCCCGGGGGTCGCGATGGAGCTTTCAAGCGCAGACATGAATATCTCAAGTCTCTCTATCACCCGGTGGAAGAACTGCCGGAGCTCCGGTCCGTCCTTCTGGAAGAAAAAGAAGCTGTGTGTGCCCTGGGAGCTGAGATATCCTGTCATCCGGCTGTTCTCCGCCAGGATGCTCTGGCACAGCTCCAGGGCGACACGGTGGGTCTCCTCCTCCTGCAAAACGCTCTGCTCGACGCACAGCATGACTAAAAACCCATAGTCGTCCTCCTCTACGTCCAAGCCGTACTTCTTGACGTCCACGCCGTTCTGGTTCGGAAACGTCGCGCCCTTTTCCAGCCAGCGGTCCAGAAAATGCTTTTGCAGTATGGGCGCCGCCTCCTCCATGCCGGCCCTGGCGGCTTGCAGGGACGCCTCCTTCATAAGCTCCTCGTTGAGCTCCGCCAGCGCCTGGGCGACGGCCTCCTCCAGCTCCTCATACTGTATGGGCTTCAGCAGGTACTTGAACACCTTGATATCCACCGACCGCTGGGCGTATGAGAAGTTCTGATAGCCGGATAAAATGATCACCTTGGTATACGGGTACCGGGCGAATATGTGACCGCCCAGCACCAGCCCGTCGTCCCCGGGCATCTGGATATCCGCTATCACCACGTCTATCCTGTGGTTTTTCAGGACGCTCAGCGCGGCCTGGGTGCTGTCGGCGGTGTACACCTCCGCGATGCCCAGCTCCCTCCAGTCGATGTTATAGCGGAGCCCGTCCAGAATATACGGCTCGTCGTCCACCAGCAAAAGATTGAATAATTCCATATCGCGTCTCCTTACAAAAGCCTGCCGGTCAGTCCGACGGCACGGGTATGCGGATGACCACCGCTGTGCCGTGGGGCTCCGCCAGGCTTATTGTAAACTTCACGCCCGCGCCGAACAGCAGTCTCATGCGGTTCGACACGTTCTGAAGGCCGTGAAGCTCGTCCCCTTGTTCCGGCTCGTCGATACGAAAGCGTATCGCGTCCAGCTCCTCCCGCGGGATGCCCGAGCCGTTATCCGTCACCGAGAGTATCACGCTCCCCGGCTCCGTATAGGCCGCCACGTTCACCTGTGCCGGGCCGGTTTTCTTTTTAAAGGCGTGCTGCACGGCGTTTTCCACCACGGTCTGAAGTGATAGACTCGGCACCTGGAACCCCTCAAGGCCGTCGCGTATCTCGCAGGTGAAGCTGAAGTTCCCGGCCATGCGCAGCTGGTGTATTTTTAGATACAGCCGTATATTCTCCATCTCCTGCTCCAGAGGCAGCTTCAGGTCGTCCAAGCGCACGCCCAGGCGGTAGTACTTGCCAAGGTACACGACCATGTCAGCCGCGCTATCCATGTTATGGCTTTTTATCATATTATATACGCAAAACAGGCTGTTAGAGAGAAAATGCGGGTTTATCTGGGACCGCAGGAACCGCACCTGGGCCTTGCGCAGCTCTATCTCCAGGGAGTAGGTCTGCTTCATCAGGTCGCTCAGCTTTTGTGTCATATGGTTGAACTGGTCCGCCAGCACCTCGAACTCGTTGTGGCCCATCACCTGTATCCGGGCGGTGAGGTCGCCCTTTGCCACCTTTTTCATGGACTCGGTGAGCATGTGCATGGGATAGTATACCTTCCTGTAAACCACGCAGAGATACGCCGCCGACGTCAGCACCCCGAACACCACCAACGCGACCAGCAGATAGATGGTCTGAAAGATGGGCTGCAGTATCTCCGTCTCGTCAAAGGCCACCCCTATCACGCCGCAGAGGTACGGCAGATACAGCGGGGACACCCTCAGCCGGATATCCCCGCTGTTTTCATAGTAGGGCTCAAGGTCCTTGGCGTTTCGCGAACGCTCCGCCAACAGGTCCAGCTCCTCATCGGAGAGCGTATGCTGGGTGCCCACCACAAAGGAACGTCCGCTGATATCCCGGAAAAATGCCGACTGCACCGTCACGCCGGGGAGCAGAAGGTTCTCCATCTGCCGGGTCAGTTCCTCCTGGGCGATCTCGATTATGACGATGGGAAAGCTCTGCTCCGGGCGCACATAGCCCATTTGCACCGACAGCGCCTGCCGCTGGGGGTCGCGGTAGGCGGGCCGGAGCGACCAGAGGGCGGGCGTTTTTTCAAGATCTGAGATGTCGGACAGCCCGGGGTATTTTTCCAGCTTGTCCACGCCACTTTTTGATGAGACCACCAGGCCCTGGGCCGGGAAGGCCACGATGACGTCCGCGTTCATGAAGCTCGACGAGAATTGCAGCTGCAGCTGGTCCCGGAAGTCCGCGAAGGCGTACAGGTTCATATGGTCCCTTGGCTGGGCGGTCATGGAGACCACGTCGTGATCCAGCAGCAGCTTTGAGGCGGTGTACTGCAGCGTTTCAAGATTATCAGAGAACACCTCGGAAGTCATGCTCAGCTTTGCCGAGTAGGTCTCCTGTGTCTCCTTCTGCAGGGCCTGGATAGTCCAGAACTCCGCGATTATGCACAATATGAACATTGGCAGTACGGTCACCAAAAAGCCCAGAAGGGTCGTGCGCACTATGGTCGACTGGCGCATGGAGAAGTTTTCCATGACGAGACTCTCCCCTCGCAGATTTTACTATATTCTAGCAAGGGAAGATGGATTTTTCAAGGATTTTAATCTATTTCCCATAATCAAGTAGAAAAACGTCAACAAAAGTTGCAAAACATCATGTACAATCAATGACCTATTTTGGTATACTCTAAACGTACCAGACCCATCTTCATTTTCCGAAAAAGATGAACAAGAACGAAAACCAGTTTTTAAAAAGAAAGGAAGTTGATCGATCCATGAAAAAGTTTCGTTTCAAGAGTATCGTGGCCGCCCTGCTGGCCTGCTCCATGCTGGCAGGATGCACCGGCGCCGGTACTGACAGCGGCAGCAGCAGTTCGTTCCAGTCCAGCGAGACGTCGGCGGTTTCCAGCGAGACGTCCAGCGGCACCGACGAACAGGACGCCGGCGGCGCAAATGAGGACGGTATAGTTTTTGACGAGCAGGGGCATTTTATCAAATATGACCCGCCCATCACCCTGAGCACCAACGTGATCGTCTCCTCCACCGATTCGTTCCACGAGGGGTGCGACATCCAGAACAACGGCTGGACCCAGTGGATGGAGGAAAAGCTGGGCATCAAATGGGAGATGAAATACATCTCCCCGGACGGCGACTCGAACCAGCAGAAGCTGGACCTGGCCTTTGCCAGCGACGATCTGCCGGACGTTATCTCCAACGTGTCCGTGTCCCAGATCACGAAGTTCGCCCAGGCGGGGAAGCTCACGGCCCTTGACGAGTACATTGAGACGGCCCCAGCCATCGTCAGGTACTATGTTGACGACGCGGTCAACCTGACCCAGGGCGCGTTCTTCTCCCCCTTCACCGTCAACGGCAAGAAGTACGCCATGCCCATGGGCAACGAATCCATAGAGGTCGCCACCTCCAACTTCCTGCGCACGGATATTCTGAAGGAGCTCAATATGGAGATACCCGAGACAATCAGCGACCTGGACGCTCTGTTTGCCGCCTATCACGAGAAGTATCCCCAGGGCCGGGCCATCGCCATGGACAAGGGCATGGGCGGCATCGATGTAGTGGCTTCCGCATATGGCGCGGCCAAGGACGCCTGGATAGAGAAGGACGGCAAGCTGGAGTACAGCTATATCCAGCCGGAGATGAAGGCCACCCTCGCGAAGATGGCCGAGTACTATGAAAAGGGCTACATCGACCCTGAGTTCATCGTGAAGGACGGCGATAAGGTCAACGAGGACGTTATCAACGGAAACGTCCTGATCTATGCCGGCCCCTGGTACGCCATCGCTACCCCCATGACCCCCATGTGGAACAATCTCCCCGATGCCACAACACAGGGCGTCCCCTTCATCAAGGGCGACGACGGCACCTGCACCGTCACAAGGAATACATGGTGGACCAACTGCCGTGCAATCACCTCCAAGTGCGAGAATCCCGAAGCTGTATTCTACCTCTTCGGCGACAACCTGGACTCCTATAACCGCAACGTGCAGCAGCTTCGGGACACCCTGAAGGACGAATACGACTATGAGTTCAAGTACCCTGTCACAGAGGTGCTTGAGGCCACCAACGTCGAGCAGGTTGCAAAGGACCACCCCAATATCGGCCAACCCATTCAGCTGTACCTGTACGAGTACCCGGAGGAACTGGAAGGCTGCGGCTATATGAACGACTTCTACACCCTGCAAAACTTCTGGCTGGGCTTCTCGGGCAAGTTTGTGAGCGTGGCGAACCTGGACTTCGAAACCATGACCGAGGCGCTGGAGACCGGTGATGAGAGCGTAATGACCCCCTATGCCAAGTCCATGTACACCGAGTGGAACGCCACCCACCCCAACATGCTCAAGACCTTCGCGGGCATATACGAGTACTGGGACGAGCTGCTCGACGGCAAAGACGATATACTACAGGTAAACAAGTTCGCCGGCGCCGCCACACCCACCATGACAGAGAAGAACACTTATCTTGATAAGCTGCGCGAGGAGACCTTCGCCCAGATAATCATGGGGGCCAAGCCCATCGATGAGTTTGACACCTATGTAGAGCAGTGGTACGCAAACGGCGGCACGGAGATCACCCAGGAGGTAAACGACTGGTACTCCTCTACCAAATAACGTTTTCCTATGCTGCCTGGATATGCGGGGCTTCGGGAAAATTCCCGGTGCCCCGCTGTCTTTATTATCCTAGTACAGAAAGAAGGCTGCTTATGGCAAGCACGACCAAGAATACAGGCGCGGCGACAAAAACGCCGTTCTCCACCTATTTCCGCAGGAAATGGCAGCTGTATTTCATGCTGCTCCTGCCCGCGGTCGAGGTGCTGATATTTAACTATATCCCTTTGGCGGGTCTATCTATAGCCTTTCAAAACTATAACCCCGGCGCGGGGGGGTTGTTCGGGAGCGAGTTTGTGGGGCTCAAGTGGTTTCGCACCGCATTCAACATGCCCGACTTCCCCAGCATATTCCGCAATACCCTGACTATGGCCGTGGGCAAAATAATCCTGGGGCAGATCGCCGCCATCATCTTTGCCCTGCTGCTAAACGAGGTTGGAAACCCCTTCTATAAGCGCACGGTGCAGACCATCACATACTTCCCGCACTTTTTGTCCTGGGCGATAATCGGGGGCATCTTTACAGATATGCTCTCAAGCTCGGGCGTTGTGAACCAGTTTTTAGGGCTGTTCAATGTAAGCCCCATATTCTTCCTGGGCAGCAACCAGTGGTTTCAGCCCACGATGATAGTGCTGGATATATGGAAGGAGTTTGGGTGGGGGGCCATCGTATACCTCGCAGCCATGACGAACATAAACCCGGAGCTGTATGAATCCGCCGCCATAGACGGCGCGGGGCGTCTCAGAGGTATTTTATATGTCACCATACCGGGCATATCCTCCGTTATCGTGATGCTGAGCGTTTTAAATATCGGCAGCATCCTCAACGCGGGATTTGAGCAGATACTTATGATGTACAATCCCGCCGTATACCAGACCGGCGATATCCTCGACACGTTCATATACCGCCAGGGCCTGCTGGACGCGCAGTACTCCCTGTCCACCGCCATCGGATTCTTTAAGTCGGTGATATCGCTCATACTCACCCTGACCGCCAACTACCTGGCCGTCCGCTTTACCGATTACCGGATCTTTTAGGAGGCGAAATCAGTGCATAATCAAATATACAACAGCTTCGGGGACAAGGTCTTCCGGGTGATAAACTATCTTATACTCACCGTGGTCACCCTGACGTGCCTGCTGCCCATACTGCACGTGCTGGCCATCTCGTTCAGCGACAGCGTATCCGCCACGGCCAATAAGGTGCTGTTCATTCCAAAGGGATTCAACCTTGCCGCCTATGAGACCATGTTCTCCAACCCTATCTTCCTTAACTCCTTCTTTGTGTCCGTATTCCGCACGGTGGTGGGCACCGCTATCAACCTGTTCTTCACCATCCTTGCCGCCTATCCCCTGTCAAAGGACGACCGGGACCTGCGCGGGCGCAAGTGGATAAGCCTGTTCTTTATCATCCCTATGATGGTCTCCGGCGGACTGATCCCCACGTATCTGCTGGTGAACAGGATAGGACTCATCGATTCCATCTGGTCCCTGATACTCCCCGGCTGTCTTCCCATAGGCAACGTGGTGCTGATGATGAACTTCTTTCGCGGCATCAACAGGAGCATCCTTGAGGCCGCCGACATTGACGGCGCCAGCGAGCTTGCCATCCTCATCCAGGTAGTGCTTCCCCTGTCCACCGCGTCCATAGCCACCGTCACCCTGTTCCAGATGGTGGCCCACTGGAACGACTGGTTCGGCGCCACCATCTATATCAACGACAACCGCAAGTGGCCCCTGCAGACCCTCCTGCGCCAAATGCTGCAGTCCATTGATATCAGCACCTTCGGCGCGGAGACCATCAGCAAGCTGCGCCTGCTGTCGGACCGCTCCTTCCGTTCGGCTATGATCATATTCGCAACCATCCCCATCCTCTGCGTATACCCGTTCATGCAAAAGCACTTTGTCTCGGGCATAACCATCGGCTCGGTCAAAGAATAGAGTAATTACATTTTTTAATTTTGAATTATGAAAGGGTTTATGATTTATGAAACTACGTTATCCCGCTGTTCCCCTTATAACCCACTCGCCATATTTCAGCCTGTGGTCCCCTGACGGCGTGCCTAACCGCCAGGATACCTGCCACTGGACAGGGAAGCCCCAGCCCATGGCCGGGACCATACGCGTGGGCAAGCACGAGTACGGCTTTCTGGGCAAAAGTGCCGTGCCGCCCATGGGGACCGTCAGCGTGCAGGTCACGGCCTGCTCCACCGAATACGTGCTGGAATCGCCGGAGGTGCAGCTCACTCTCACCTTCACTTCCCCCCTGCTTTTGGATGACCTAAAGCTGTTAGCGCGGCCAGTCACCTACATCTCGGCGCGCGTGGCCTCCCGCGAGGGCAGGGACGTCTCTGGTCCGGTCACCATAACACTGTCTGCCAGCGAAGCCTTCTGTCTTGACCACCAGGGGCAGAGCCCGGTGAACTGCGGCGAGGTCCGCGGCAATGGCTTTCTGGCCGCCACGCTGTCCAACGCGAAGCAGGAACCGCTGAACCGCTCCGGCGACGATGTGCGCATTGACTGGGGCACATTCTATCTGGCCGTGGAGAGCGGCGGGCTGATAGGCCACCAGGAGACGGAGCTGGGGCAGACCATCCTTGTGGAGAAGACCGGAGACAGCCATATGGAGGTCCTGTTCGCCGCGGCCTATGACGAGGTGAAGGCGATACAGTACTTCGGCCGGGATCTTGACCCCCTCTGGAAGGAGGAGACCCCCTCTATCCCGGAGATACTGGAACACAGCTTTAGAGAGTATACGGACATAGTCCGGCACTGCCGGGAATTCGAGCGGGAGCTGCATGGGCGCGCCGTCTCGCCCCAGAGCGGCGACGAGCACTACAGCCAGCTGCTGCAGCTGGCGTACCGCCAGGTCATCGCCGCCCACTGCATCTGCCGGGACGCCGACGGCCAGCTCCTGTTCATCTCAAAGGAGTGTTTTTCCAACGGCTGCGCGGCCACCGCGGACGTGAGCTACCCGTCCACCCCACTGTTTTTGCTGTATGCCCCCCAGCTCGTGTTCGCCATGGCGCGGCCTATTATGCGCTATGCCGTCTCGCCGGAGTGGAAGTTTGACTTTGCCCCCCATGACGCGGGCACCTATCCGCTGCTCAACGGCCAGGCGTACGGAGACGACCTTGACAGGCAGATGCCGGTGGAGGAGTGCGGGAATATGCTTTTGATGACCGCAGCAGCCACGGCAGCGTCGAACGACGACTCCTTTGCCGCCGAACACTGGGGGCTTCTGACCAAATGGGCAGAGTATCTGCGCGACAGCGGCTTGGACCCGGAAAATCAGCTGTGCACGGACGACTTTGCCGGGCATCTTGCACATAACTGCAACCTGTCCATCAAGGCAATTCTGGGCGTTGCAGCCTATGGCCTGCTGCTGTCCCGCCGGGGCGAGAAAGAGCTTTGCACGCAGTGGCTGAGTGCTGCCCGAGATATGGCCGCAACGTGGGTGGATATGGCTCAGAACAGCGATGGCACCTACCGCCTGGCATTTGACCAGGCCGGTACCTTCAGCCTGAAATATAACGCCGTTTGGGACAGGCTCCTGGGGCTGTCGGTATTTCCAACGGGGACCTGGGACAAGGAGCTGGAGTCCTACCTGAAGCGCAGCAAGCCATACGGTATGCCCCTGGACAATCGGGCGGGCTACACGAAATCCGACTGGCTCATATGGGCGGCCTCCATGATGGATCGGGATAGCTTTGAGGCGATGGTCATCCCCTTGTGGAACGCCTGCCATGATACGCCCCAGCGTGTCCCGTTCACGGACTGGTATGATACTGAGAATGCGTGGCAGATAGGGTTTCAGCACCGCTCAGTGCAAGGTGGGCTGTTTATGCGCATTTTGATGGAGCGAGGGCTGGCGGCGCGGTAAAATGTATCCGAATAAACAATAATTCCCCCAACGGATGAAGTGCCACCAAAAATTAGAGGAAAAATGAAGAATAAGGGTTTGCTGTCTGTATAAGGCGAGTAGCAAACCCTTCAGTTTTGCCTTGATAAGGCTGTTGTTGTAGTAAGCTAAAATAAGCGATCAACTTATGCTATAATATCAGACATGGGTATCCAACGGCAAAAAGTGCATAAATATCGCTTACCATTTCATTGTGGCACGGAACCGTTACTGATCCACTGAAAGCAGTTTGAGTCCATAGCCTTACAGGAATATCTGCGCAAATCATAAAACATTCACATTTACCCTGGACCACCTGCACATAAACCTGGTTTGTGCTATACTAAAATCACGAAGTAATGAGGGTATAATATGGTCCCTTATACTATTCCAGCCATTCGCGGCATTGTTGCTCCCATAGCCCGGCAGCATGGGATAAAAGTGTTTCACTGTTTGGCTCGTATTCCACAGGAAATGCCAATGAACACAGCGATGTTGAACTTAAAATCAAAACCACCCGTCAAACGCGTGGTTTGCACAAGCCCTAAAAGGGCATGATACCTGCAACCCCTCAAGACCGGCGAGGATGGGACTGCGCTCATTCAGAATGTACCGGCTGCGGAGTTTGCGGCAGTGCCCATTGAGCTGCCGGACAGGTATTCAGCGGAGATCCCCGCAAGAACTCCGGGGGGCATCGATGAGAAAGTTTGCGATGGCGCTGGCTGTCCTGCTGATCCTCGGCTCTACGGTTGCCGCCTGCTGGCTGGTGAATGTCTGGCATGAATCTGACGTACAGGAGACGAAAATCGTGAGCTGCGGAAAATGGCCGCAAAAACTCCTCCACTGATCTGAAAGGAGGGAAAGCAGTGGCAGAGCGGTCAGCTTTGCCGCAAAGTGATACCGCCGTTAGGGATCCTGACGGGCTTATCTTGCATGACATTTCCCTTCTGAAGGAGAAGGACCCGGACTGTGTGGGCTGGGTGCCCATCCCCGGAACAGGGATCGATTTCTCCGTCATGCGGAACGGTGATTTTTACCTGAAGCACGGCTTTGACGGTAACTTCACCGACTACGGCCTGCCGTTTCTGGATGAGAGGTGCAGTCTGGAAACTTCCGACGACCTCATGATCTACGGCCACCATATGAACGGCGGCAGTATGTATTCAGCACTGCTGAACTATGTGGATAAGGACTACTGCGCCGCCCATCCTGAGATAATTCTGGAAACAGATCAGGGCTCAGAAAGCTATCTTGTGTCGGTAGTTGTCCGGGAAAAGGGCAGTTATGCACCGGGAGAATGGAGCTGGTTTGACCAGATCAATATTAGCGTGGATCCTTTTAACACTCTGGTTGAAAACCCCAGTGAAAGGAAGCTTTACGATACCGGGCGGGAACTTGCCTTTCCGACCTAGTAGAGTTCTCCCTCTGCGAGTGCGTCAAGCGGGAACAGCGTATGAGGATCTGCTCCTACTGCGGCAAGTATTTTGCTATCCCCAGGCGCGACACGGCAGAGTTTTGCAGCCTGACTGTTGGCGAAAACGGACACACTTCCAGGCGTCCACGATGGACTGCATCGCCTCCCGGTACACCCCGTCCCCGACCTTCTGGAACAGGCCGAAGGCGGTGCTGATGCAGGCCAGCCGCTTCGCGCCCCTGGTCTGCTTGTAGTCCACATAGAGGCCCACAGCTTCCGTTGCTTTCAGGAACGCCATAGCGTCCTCATCGCCGCCGTAGACCAGCGCCCGGAACTTCGCCCCGGCGGTCAGGCTGGCGGACGCGCCCGTCTGCTGGGCGAACAGCAGCGCCTCATCGCTCTCGGTCAGGCCGTAGAACACCTTGCAGCGGATGGACAGGTCCTGCCCGCCGTTGAGCAGTTTCCGGGCGGCGATGGTGTGCTGGCCGTCAAAGACATAGTAGCGGCCGTCCCGGCAGCTCACCTTCGGCTCGTTGGCGATGCGCTCATCGAACTCGGCGGCGATCCTGCGGACCCGGTCCTCGTTCAGGGTGCGCTGGTAAGTAGTGCGGGGGATGATAAGCTCCTCGCTGCCCAGCATCACTTCCCGGCAAAAGAGATTTTTCGTGTTCATTCTGTGTATCCTCCCTCAATGTTCAGGATACTCAATATTTTCTTTAATGATCTCGCGGTAGGCGTCTGTCAGCTCTATCCGA
>CANPBX010000046.1 GCA_947572385.1 uncultured Clostridia bacterium | reverse complement strand
AATCGAGGCAATTAAGGATTTTGCCAAGCGCGTAGGGATATCACTACCTACTGATTTTGCCGATGAAACCGCCATGAGATGTTGGCTATATGAGTCCTTGAATATGTGTAACCCTATGTTGCGTATCATACAGAAAAGCCGTGGGAAGGCATCCAGCTTTGTGGAGCTGGCAAAAGAAGCGTTTCCTGATGCTCCCAAGGATACTGCGGAAAAGGCGACAGAGGTTCTGTTAGCCATTGCTCCCTTTGCGAAGAACCCTAATGGGAATGTACTTTATCCAGCCCGACTACATATGCTGTTCCGTGGTATGCAAGGGCTTTTTGCCTGCTCTAACCCTAACTGCACCAAAGCACACAAAAATTTAGACTTTGGGCATGTTTATCTTAAAAAGCCTGGGATGCGTTGTGAATGTGGAGGATTGATTTATGAGCTGATCAATGAACGCTCGTGCGGGGCGTTGTTTCTCAGAGGTTACATGGATGAAGGTAATGGCGCAGAACCATTTGTGTGGAGCACTCCAGGAGTCCAGTTAAATCATAACATCAAAGAGGTCCATTTTTATATTGTGCCTAATGATGGCAGCTACAAAAGAGACGAGCATAAGGGTATCCAGATAGCTTGGTTGAATACCATCACTGGAAAACTAGATAGGTATAATGACCACACTAGAACACCCAACTATATAACAGTCGCTTATTGCCAAACACCCTCTAAAGAGCATCCCAATACTTATACGTTCAAAACTTGCCCTAAGTGTGCTAAACAGCGATTTTCAGCAACGGACTTCTCTACAAAAGGAAATGAACCTTTCTACAATGTGGTGTTTGAGCAATTCTATGCGCAACCGCCCGTTCCGAAATATCGCGATCTGGTGAATCAAGGAAGAAAAGTGCTTCTCTTCTCTGATAGCCGTCAACAAGCAGCCATGTTAGCACGAGATCTTACCAGCGCCGCAGACGAAGATGCCATGAGAAAAGCTCTTACCTTGGCTGCAAAAGAACTACAAGAGTGGGCTGAAAAAGGTGACGAGCGCTATCCAATGCTTAGTCTTTTATATGTTGCATTCTTAAAGGTTGCTTATGAACACAACTTACGTTTCTTTTATGGCGATGATGAAGAGGAACTAGCTAAAGCTCTACAAGGTATGGGTGATTACTATGAGGAAAAGAAGGGGAGGATCAAATACCGTGCGGCAGCAACAAAAAGCTTTGCAACACCCGTTCCGAATCAGTTCTATGAACATCTGCTGAGGCAGCTGTGTAGTAACTTCCGCTCGCTCACGGATGCAGCACTTTGCTGGTTGGAACCTTGTGATGATGAAGATGACACATTTGACAGCATTGTTGCAGCATTTCAAAAAGCTGGCGTTCCCATGACATTGGATCGATTTAAGGAGTTATTTGCAGCATGGACTATGGAAATCATGACTTCACAGTATGCGTTGGGAGCCGAGATTGATGACGATGATGTCCGTAGAAATATAACGAAATATCCACGGTTTGGTGTGGAGAATGAGAACAAGCTTCCGGTTCGTATTCAGGCTATGTTGGAGACTGCTGGATTTACGTCTCCCCAAATCGATGTTATAAAAAGGCAACTTGCGCGTTTTCTGGCTAAAGGGAAAAATACAACTTGTAAGTACCTCAACCTAAACATGGTTACTCTGCGCTTTGGAGAGGAGCACGAATGGTACAAATGCCCCCGGTGTAGCGGAGTTTTTCCATTTACTGTATTTGGAAAGTGCGCTCATTGCGGGAAAGGAATCCCGGTACTTATGACAGATACTGAACTTCACGGATTGGATTTTTGGCGCACCCCCGTGTTGGATGCTGTCAAAGGAAAACGTGAAGCTTGGATGACTCGGATAAACACCGAAGAACATACGGCACAACTGTCTCACAAGGATCAAAAGCAGAAGACTTGGTCAACAACTGAGGATTTTGAAATGCGCTTTCAAAACGTTCATACAGGAAATGACCGTCCTGTGGACGTTCTGAGCTGTACAACCACTATGGAAGTCGGTATCGACATTGGTTCACTGACCGCTGTAGGACTGAGGAATATCCCCCCGGCCCGCGAGAATTATCAGCAACGGGCTGGACGGGCTGGACGACGGAGTGCAGCTATTTCCACGATTGTTACTTATACCGATAATCGCCCTCACGATGGTTACTATTTCAACAATCCAGAGAAAATTATTTCCGGTGATCCACGCACTCCCTGGATTGATGTTGCGAACGAAAAACTTGTCAAGCGTCATTTCAATGTGATTTGTACAACGGAGTTCTGCGATAAGGTCGGGATTAGTGCAGATCAAATTGGCATTTTTCAGTTCCTAGCTGACTACTACCAAGATTTTACAGAATATATTTTGGACGCACACACGTTGAGTTATGAGCTCACTTCATTGATTCCAGAAGGCATCTCTTTCTGTGTGGGTGACTATAAGAACGGATTCCTAGCGCAGCTCAGTGATTTAAAGAAAAAGGTTGAAAATTTCCCCGAGCAATATAAAGCTGACGATGGAGCTGAAAAGGCTTTGCTTGATTCGTTCCTTGAAGAAGGTATTTTCCCCACATATTCTTTCCCTAGAAACGTAGTTGGATTTTATATTGAGGACGACCATGGATCGGAGATTAAAGAGAAGCCGGAGCGTGCTTTGGATTTTGCTATCAGCGAATATGCACCTGGCCGAGTCGTTGTAGTCAATAAAAAGACGTATCAGTCCGGAGGAATTTATAGTTTCCATTCAAAGTTTGTCGAGAATGAGAGGGAGCATCCTGCGCGGCCATATTTTGGGAGTAGGGAGTACTTTAAACAGCTATATTTCTGCGATGAAAAAGGTTGTAATTGGATGGGACTTGAGGCACAGACTACTTGCCCATTCTGTGGGAATTCTAATATCAGAAAGCAAAATTTATTGAGACCATGGGGCTTCGCACCTGTTGGCGGGAAAGACTCAAAAAAAGTTAGCGTAACCGCGGAGATGTCCTATGCAGAAGCTCCCAGCTATTCTATTACACCATCGGACAATGAAATGGTGACGCCCGCCGGTTTCGCACATTTGCGATTTGCAAGGCGTTCAGATGATCCCCTGATTGTAGTGAATAAGGGGATCGGTTCCAAAGGCTTTTCCGTTTGTATGGACTGTGGTGCTGCGGCTCCGGCAGATGATGATACTCCCCTTGGAAAATTACCAAAGCCATATCGCCATCCGCACACGTACTACCAGTGCCACCATAACGGAAGCGGTATAGCCACGGTATTTCTTGGACATCAGTTTAGGACAGACCTAGTTGTATATGAAATAGCATTGGATGCCACCAAAATCAATATTGATGTGCAGGGCCTGTGGATTACCAGGGCTGGACAAACCCTCGCAGAAGCGATGACCTTGGCTGGAGGCCGATTGTTAGATATTGAGTTTAACGAAATTAAAAGCGGTTATCGCCTGCGCTATGCGCCAGATGGGAAAACGGCATATGTAGATGTATTCCTATTTGACAGTCTTTCTAGCGGAGCGGGATATTGCTCCGCGCTAGCGGATATGCCGAAAAAGCTGTTCCACGAAACCAAGCTGATGCTGACAAGCTGCCCTTCAAAATGTGAAAGTGCCTGTCATGACTGCTTGATGCACTATTGGAACCAGCGCCATCATAATGTTTTGGATCGCTTTGCTGCCATCGATTTATTGGATTGGGCGGAACAAGGTGTTCTGCCCGGTAGTCTATCCTTTGAACGGCAACGGCAACTGTTAGCACCCTTAAAAGCACTGGATAGTGATCTTCAATTCTCTGACGATGATGTTAGGCATTACATTGGGCAGGGCAGAAGCAGAAGAGAGATTATAGCATATCCAGCTATGTGGAGCGAAAAGAGTAATCTTCTCCATCCCGGCACTATTTGCGTCTCTGATAAGCTATTGGAATATGCACTTCCAACAGCAGATGCGGAAATCCGAAAGAAAATGGCTTTATAAATGGCTTGCTTTGACGTTTTAGGGGATTAATCATACAAGCATAGATGCTGTGGCTTAAACCAGAGCTAAGTAATGTGGAACATATCAGATAGAGTAGTGAGCATTGCACCGGTATATATCCGGCGTGTGCTTGCTGGTGGCTGGTCACCAGCGCCCCTAAAATGGGTAGTGTAAATTGCGCTAGCACTTTCAAACCACTTTCGGCACCTATAGTCCATCTGCGATGGAGGGAAAACATCACCACGCCTCCTGCTGCGGATGCCAGCCAGCCCTGCCTACCTTGATTGACATTTGCAATGCTCTTGGAACCGGAGCTGATGCCATCCTGTCAGCCTATGTTGCAGCAGATACGTCTATCCGGTGGACACCTCTGGCGGAGAAGCTGGGAGAACTGGACTTGGAGAAGCAGCATAAGATTGAAGCTATCCTCAACTGCCTCATTGAGACAATTTGATTGAACTCACAAAAAAAGTCTCCCTGTGCCGCCTTCAAAGCGGCACGGGGAGACTTTGCACCTATTTAGTTAGGCGGTATGCTGTAAAAATTCTTCGGGAGTAATTACCTTAACACGAGAATGCATAAAGTCATCAACATTTCTCGTCACAATGTAATC
The DNA here is from genome assembly GCA_947572385.1 of uncultured Clostridia bacterium. Taxonomy (GTDB): domain Bacteria; phylum Bacillota; class Clostridia; order Oscillospirales; family Acutalibacteraceae; genus Acutalibacter. The sequence goes on along the minus strand of CANPBX010000046.1, from coordinate 14,059 downwards.
TGCAGATACTTCCTGCGCACATTCATCTTACAGGCAGTCTTCAAAATCCGAAAACTCACCCCGTGAAATCGCATCACAGACCCGCTCGTGGCTTGCTCCTGTCACCCGAAGGATCAGGCAGAGTTTTTCCAGCATGGACCGCCTGTCCTCATCTGTATCAATCAGAACGACGATATTTCTCATCCCTCGCATCTTCCAATTCTTTCTTGTAGTCCAGCTCCGGCACGGGTCTAATCATTTCCTTCAGTTCTCCCAATACCTTCATTTTCGGAGGAATAGCAGATTTGCTTTCAAACGAATGGTCAATCCCAACTTTTCTTATGAGGGAATGGAGATAGTGGATGATGTTTGGCATCTGATCTTCCAGAATCTGTTGAACAAGCTGTACGGTCTGCTGTCTCAATGTTGTCAGCATCCTCACCGCCTTTCTGCTTTTCTATAGTCTACTCCTGTCATGGGAAAATTTCAACTGATTGGCCGCATTGCCTGGCTCCCTATCAGCCAGTCGGCCACATCAATGATCTTCACGCCCTCATACTGATAAGTCTCCTGTCTCGTCCGGGCAAGAATTATTTTCGGATATGCGTCCCTGATTTTTAGCAGCGGCTCCACTTCCCTCTGGAAAGTATCCGGGTCGTCAATGCTGTTGGCAACTTGGATATAGAGCTTTTCACTGCGCTTAATCGCAACAAAGTCGATCTCTTTCTTATACAGCACTCCGGCATAGAGTTCATAGCCTCTGCGCAGCAATTCTATTGCTACAATGTTCTCAATACTCCGCCCATAGTCGGCGTTTTTTGTCCCCAATTTCGCATATTTGAACGCATGGTCGCAGAGATAATACTTGTCATTCGAGGAAAGATAGCGTTTGCCTTGAATATCATACCGCCGGACCCGATAAAAGGCAAATGCATTACAGAGGTACTTCAAATATGTGCTGATCGTCCGGTCGTTTGTTTTTATCTGGCCCGAGGCAAAGGCTTTCACCACACTGCGGGTAGAAATGAGGTTGGAGATATTATCAATCATGAAATCGCAAAGCTGTTCCATCAGCGGCATATTCCGGATCTTATACTTTCTCTGAATATCGCGTACGATCAATGTCTGAAATACATCTGCAATGTAATTGTATTTTGATTCCGGCGTCTTATAGAGATATGACCCAGACATCCCGCCCTCCTGGATGTACCGATTAAAAGCGGCATACTGATTCGTCAGCTCAAAGTATTGCATAAACTCCTGAAAAGAGAAAGGGAAGACTTTGATCTCAAATGTGCGTCCGGTAAACAGTGTGGCAAGGTCACTGCTCAGAAGGAACGCATTAGAGCCTGTGATATAGATGTCATACTTTTCAGATGCGTGCAGGCTGTTGACTGTCTTTTCAAACCCCACACACATCTGGATCTCGTCAATCAGGACATAGTTATTTTGGCCGGGGACATGAGCGCGCTCAATGTAGTCGTTCAAGGCGTGGTACTCTGCCAGAGATTCAAATTCACTCAGATTGAAATTGATATGGATAAGGTTCGCGTTTGCATCAGTCCTTTTTACATAGTCCATAAACGCCTCCAGCAGTTTTGACTTCCCGCTGCGGCGAATACCGGTAATGACCTTAATGTCAGGCGTTCCGATTACATCTTTCAGCTTGTCCAGATAAAATCTTCTTTCGATCAATTTCATAGCGCTTCACCTCACAAATGATTATACCACACTATTTCGCAAAATCAACAAAAATATATTTTTGCGAAATAAATCTCCGAAACACAACAATCCGACTTTGCAGGTCGCATGGGCTTCTTACGGAAGTTGCTGAACTTTCTGTGCCTATCAATTTAATTGACGCAATTTGCCTATTGTGCTATAATAACCGCAAAGCGGTTATTATATTTGATTTGAGCCCTTTTTCTCGCCCCTGACGGGGCAACCGAAAAAGATGGCTTATTATAGCAAAAAGCTGCGCTTTTATGCTATAATAACTACACGGACAATTCTTTTGAGCTTGCCCAAGTTGTGCCCAGAATTTGCCCAACGCAGAGAAAACCAGCGGGTACTTATGGAGGGTTACTGACCGAAAAGATTTCCTGAAAGTACGATATATAGGCATTTATAGCAACTTGGAGGACATCATTTTTGATGTTTCACTGTTCCCCACAATGAAGTCCTTAGATGGTGTAAATAAGAAAAATGATGTAAGCCAAAAGGCTGTTCAGGCGGTTGCAAATGATATAAACACAGAGCCGGAGAAGATCGATTTTTCTAAGGTAGAGATTGAGCCTCTATTCAAGGATTTCGTTGATTTTGAGACTTTCTCTAAATCGGATTTCAGAGCCGTAAAGGTGCTTGAATGTGAAGCTGTACCGAAGTCAAAGAAACTCTTAAAGTTTACATTAGACGATGGCACAGGCGAAAATAGGACGATTTTAAGCGGTATTCACGAGTATTACGAGCCGGAAGAACTGGTCGGCAAGACTTGTATCGCTATCACCAATCTTCCACCAAGACCGATGATGGGTATAGATTCCTGCGGTATGCTGATAAGCGCTGTTCACAATGAGGAAGGTGCAGAAAAACTCCATCTTCTGATGGTAGACAACCACATTCCGGCAGGCGCAAAGCTCTATTAAGATGTATCGTTTTCCCCGGTAAAACGGGATGTACTTTAATGCCGGGATAAGCCCCATCAGTACACATTTACATCATTTGTTGCAGGAAAGTGTGCAGAGGCTGAAAAAACGCATAATTTCTAAGATCAAGACCTTGAGAGGACAATACCTTTCAAGGTCTTTTTTTGCGTTGTACGGTGTATCCGGTCGCGAACTACAAGTTTTCTTTGATCTCCAATACAACGTAAGCGCAAAGGAGGTGAGGTTTGATCATGAGTAACAGCTTAGCGATTATGCGCCCGGAGCTTGTGCGAGAGTGGTCAGACAAAAAACTTCTGCTTATGCCGGATAAAATAACCTATGGTTCAAATAAAATCGTTTGGTGAAAAGTTGTCTGCGGTCACGAATGGCAGACAAGTGTTAAGGCTCGCTACAAGGGTGAGAACTGCCCTATATGCTCAGGTGCAAGGGTAATTGCAGGAATCGACGATTTAGCCACATTGAAGCCTGAATTAGCACATAAATGTTCATATAAAATTAGAAGTTAGTCATAAGAGCATACATCATTTACATCAGATCATACACATATACGATATAAAGATTGTTCATATTATTACATGATCGAAGATCGACATTTTCGAGGATCGAGAAAATGGGACAGTAAATCAGGTTATAGAGTGACTATATCAATAGTACAGATTTTGTCTCCACGATGAAGCCGACCGAATGAAGGATATAAAAAGACATGGGCTAAAGTGCCCATGTCTTTTTATATCCAAATTATGGAGACTAGACGTTAATTCTTCCGAAATTCCTCTAAATCGATCAATTCACCGCCTCTAAGCCGTGATGACTCTGCAGCCAGCGCCACATAGTGGCTTTCCATTGAATGTTCTAGGGTGGTGGTACGCTCTGTAGGCTCAGCTCCTTCAATGAGCATATTAAGGAGATCCTCAATAATACCGCTATCGCCGCCGCCGTGCCCCTTTAGGTCGCTGGACATGGCCTTTAGGTCGATCACCTCTTCGCCTTTGCCGAATACACGGATGCGGATAATATTGGACTTCATGTCGGCCTCTATCTCGCCTTTGGTGCCCATGGCCTTGAAGTAGCGGTAGCAGTCCTCGGTGAAGGCGCACATAGTAAACTGGATGGTCGTACCATCTTCCATCAGGAGGCTGGTCTGCTGATGGTCTACAACATTGTTGTCGCAGTGGTAAACGCAGCGGCCGTAGGGGCCGTGGCGCAGGGCCTCATAGGTGGACTCAACCGTATTTTCTACACTGAGAACAGAGCTTATCCAGTTGCCGCCGTGCATGAGCCCGGTCTTCTCGCCTGTAATGTAGATTTTTTCAGCGTCGAAGATGCACTCGTCCTTCACCTTACAGCCGCCGAGACAGTATTCGGTGGAGCCTTCGGGAGCGCGCTCCTTTTTGAACAGGTGTATGCCGCCGACGGACGACACGGACTTGCACTTTTTGCCCACAAGCCATGTGAGTATGTCCATATCGTGACAGGACTTCTGCAAAATCATTGGACTGGTCTCATTGGAATTGCGCCAGTTGCCCCGCACAAAAGAGTGTGCCTGGTGCCAGTAGCCCACGTTCTCGTTGGCGCAGATAGAGACCACATCGCCGATCTTGCCGCTGCCGATGATGTCCTTTAAGGTATTATAGAAGTTGGTGTACCGCAGGACGTGGCAGAGTATGATATGCTGGTCCGGGTGCTTTTTTGATACCTCAAGTATCTCCCGGCACTTCTCTATATCGGGGGAGATGGGCTTCTCCATGAGCACATGATACCCAAGTTCCAGGGCGGGTATGGCATGGCCCACGTGCTGGCGGTCCATGGTGGACACCACGCATACGTCGGCAAGCCGTCCCTTTTCAAACATCTCCTCGGCGCTCGCAAAGCAGTTTTCCTCGGGAATATTATAGAGCTCCTGGGCCTTTTTGACCTTGTTCGGGTTGAGGTCGGCCACGGCAACCACCTTCATGCGGTCCGGGAAGAGTTTCTGCATGGAGGCGTAAGTGCTGCCCCGATCGCCGAAGCCAGCGATGGCGAAGGTTATAGGTGCGTTCATTTTTTAACTCTCCTTCAGTTATGTTTTTTTCAATCGAAGACCCAGTCTATTTTAATGGGATCTATCCACTGGCTCAGCCCATAGAACAGAAGCAGGTGCAGGGGATAGTAGGCATAGAAGAAGTATTGTGTGAGTTTGTTCTGCCGTCCTTTCTGGCCGTTGTACAGGGCCAGGATACCCACAGAAGCCAAGGCACATATAACATGGCTCCAATACATGCTATACCTCATTATCAAGGGACTTGCCAAGTAGAGCACGATCACCATACCGCCAAGCGCCGCCAGTTTCCACTTCTTTTCCTTGAACAGGTACGGCAGCAGCACGAAAAGCACGCCCAATCCGCCGTAGTCCGTGTGATGCCTCTCCGCCAGCAGAACTATGGCGATAATAGGGAAAATGGCAACCCAGGCCAGCTTCTTCCTGCGGAAAAAGTCCCAGATAAAGCAGCAGAGAGCGCCGAACAGCAGGGTGAAAAGCACGTTGCTGATGGGCAGTGGCCAGAGCCGCAGCCGCACAGTCCTCCAGCGAAGCGCCAACTGGAACGGGACCTCTGAGAGCACAGCAAACACCAGCAGGCGTAGAAGGAACTTCCCTCGGTTCTTAGTGTATGTACACCCCTGGGCGATGCCGAAAGCGTAGAGTGGAAAGGCAATGCGCCCAAGTGCCTCCATGGCATGAAGCAGCCAGAAGGAGACAGTCGGGCTCATACCTAGATTTTCAACGAGTAATTGCTGGGTAAGGAATGTCTTGGACGCATGGTCCAGAGTCATTGAAACAATGGCTATTATTTTAACGATTTGCCATGTCATACCGCTCCTCCTTATTCCGAGGGAAAGCAAGCCCTTCCGATATCCTTACGATAAAACGCCCCCTCAAAGGACACCTTTTCCACCGCATTATAGGCTTTATCCAGCGCCTCCCTGAGGTCTACGCCCTTGGCGGTAATGCCCAGCACGCGCCCGCCGGAGGTGTAGTATTTTCCGTTCTCAAGCTTCGTACCCGCGTGTATGACCGTCGCGCCCTCAAGCTGGCCGTTCCCGTCCAGGCCGGTGATAAGCTTGCCCTTTTCGTAGCTGCCCGGATAGCCGCCGCTTGCAATTATTACGCAGGCGCAGGCGTCCTCCGACCACTTGATGTCCAGCTCGCTAAGCTTTTCATCGGCCACGGCCTTAATAATGTCCGCCAGGTCCGTTTCAAGCCTGGGGAGCACCACCTGGGTCTCGGGATCTCCAAAGCGGGAGTTGTACTCTATCACTTTGGGGCCGTCGGGGGTCAGCATAAGGCCGAAGTAAAGACAGCCCTTGAACCTGCGGCCCTCGGCGTTCATGGCGTTCATGGTGGGCAGGAAGATAGTGTCCATGCAGACCTTGGCGATCTCGTCGGTATAGAAGGGGCTGGGGCTGATGGTGCCCATGCCGCCGGTGTTGGGGCCCATATCGTTGTCATAAGCCCGCTTATGGTCCATGGAGCTTACCATCGGGCACATGGCGTGGCCGTCCGTAAAGGCCAGCACGGTGACCTCGGGTCCGGTGAGGAACTCCTCCACCACTACCCGGTCCCCGGAGGAGCCGAATTTCTTTTCCTCCATCAGGGAATGCAGGGCTTCGGCGGCCTCCTGCTCGTTCTGGGCGACGAAGACCCCCTTGCCCACAGCCAAGCCGTCGGCCTTGATGACCGCCGGGTACTTGTCCTGCTTCTTTATGTATGCCAGCGCTTCAGAAGGAGAGGTGAACACCTCGTAACTGGCGGTAGGTATCCCATACTTTTTCATAAGGTTCTTGGAGAACACCTTGCTGCTCTCTATCTCGGCTGCCTTCTGATTGGGTCCGAAGCAGGTGAAGCCGCCCGCCTCGAGATAGTCCACCATACCGGCCCCCAGAGGGTCGTCCGGGGCCACGAACACTAAGTCCACTTTCTTTTCTCTTGCCAGGGCCAGCATACCCTCCTTGTCCATAGCGTCCACCTTGCAGCACTCCGCGTCCGCCGAGATGCCGCCGTTGCCGGGGGCGCAGTAGAGCTTACCTACCCGGGGGCTCTCTTTGAGCTTGCGGATGATGGTATGCTCCCTGCCGCCGCTGCCGACGACAAGTATGTCGAGCAATATATCCATTTTTACCAGTCCTTTCCAAAGGTTAAAGAAATTTGAGCAGTTCGCTGAGGGAGGTGACGGTAACCTCTGCCCCGGAGTTTGCTGCCCCGGGCCTTGTGATATGGGCCGTGTGCCACCCGGCACTTTTCGCGCCCCCGATGTCCGCTATGGGGTTATCGCCCACCATCCAAATAAGGGAGGGGAAATTGGCGGCGCGCTCGGCGATGCGGAATATCCTCTCGTGGGGCTTGCAGGCCCCAACGGTGCCGGAATTGACTATTCCTGAGAAGAACTGTCTGAGCCCCAGCCCCTCGAACAGACTCTCCCATTCGGGAAAGTTGTTGGTGAGGATGTAATTCTTATACCCCTTAAAGGCGCATACCGCCAGGACAGCCGCCGCATCGGGCCGCACATGGTACAGGCTCTTGTCCAGAACGATATCCCGCACCCGCCGGGCGGCGGCTTCGGACTCCGGCTTTGGGACCCCAAAGCTTTCAAACGCCGCCGAAAACTTATGGAACAGCACCTCCCAGAAGGCTTCCCCCACAAGGCTGCTGTCGCCGTCCGGGTGCCAGGGAAAGCCGCTTTTCAGGAAAGGGCGCAGCTTTTCCTCGGTTACCCCATACCGTTCCGCCAGCGGCCCCAGGGCCATCATAAGACAGGAGCGCCAGCTAGGCTCTCCGGTGGTAAGGGTCCCGTCAAAGTCCCAGAATATGGCCCGGCGCATCAGTGGTGGAACAGCCGGAGACCCGTAAAGGCCATGGCTATGCCGTACCTGTCGCAGACCTCTATGACGTTGTCGTCACGGATGGAGCCGCCGGGCTGGGCAATGAACTGTACGCCTGACTTATGTGCCCGCTCGATATTGTCGCCGAAGGGGAAGAAGGCGTCGCTGCCCAGGGCCACGCCGGTCATGCCGTCCAGCCACTGGCGGCGCTGCTCCCGGGTGAAGGGCTGGGGCTTCTCCGTAAAGAAGTTCTCCCACTGGCCATCGGCCAAAACGTCCATATAGTCGTCGGAGATGTATACATCGATGGTGTTGTCCCGGTCGGGCCTGCGGATGCCGGGTTTAAAGGGCAGCTCAAGCACCCGGGGGGACTGGCGCAGATACCAGTTATCGGCCTTATTGCCCGCAAGGCGTGTGCAGTGTACCCGGCTCTGCTGGCCCGCGCCCACGCCGATGGCCTGACCGTTCTTTACGTAGCATACAGAGTTGGATTGAGTATACTTTAGTGTGATCAGCGATACGATAAGGTCACGCTTTGCTTCGTCCGTCAGGTTTTTGTTGGCGGTGGGAAGGTCCTCAAGAAGGCTCGCGTCTATTTTCAGCTCGTTCCTGCCCTGCTCGAAGGTGACCCCGAACACGTCCTTATGCTCGATGGGGGCGGGCACATAGCTCTCGTCTATCTGCACCACATTGTAATTGCCCTTGCGCTTGGTCTTGAGGATAGCCAAAGCCTCGTCGGTATAACCGGGGGCGATAATGCCGTCTGAAACCTCTCGGGCCAGCAGTGTGGCCGTCTCCTTGTCGCACACGTCGGACAAGGCGGCCCAGTCGCCATAGGAGGACATACGGTCCGCACCACGGGCGGCGGCATAGGCGCTGGCAATGGGGGAGAGCTCCAAGTCGTCCACGAAGTATATTTTCTTTAGGGTGTCGGAAAGCGGCACATACACCGCGGCCCCGGCGGGGCTCACGTGCTTAAAAGAAGCGGCGGCGGGCAGGCCGGTAACCATTTTAAGCTCCCGCACCAGCTGCCAGCTGTTGAAGGCGTCCAGGAAGTTGATATAGCCGGGGCGGCCGTTGAGCACCTGCAAAGGCAGCTCGCCCTCTTTCATGAATATCCTGGAGGGGACCTGATTAGGGTTGCAGCCATATTTAAGTGAAATTTCCTTAGCCATAGGGCACGACCTTTCTTGAATATTTTTTATTTGTTTTTGTTGACTATCCTGGTCTCTGCTTCGCCGCTTTCAAGGTCAATATATCTGACAAACAGAGATACCTTATTGTCCTGGTTCAGGCTCTCCCAAAGGCCGTCCGTGAAGCTGTCGATGTCCCCGGAGAGGGAGACCGGTTTGGGCTCGCCCACAAAGGAGGGCACCGGGTCGCCGTCGCACTTGTAGGTATGAATAAAGTGTCCCAGCCCCGGCATGGGCTCATAGGCGAAGAACTGGCGCTGGGCGGCGGCGGGATCGCCGTCGGTGCTCTTTAAGATGGACAGCCAGTAGCCGCCGCTTTTATAGTCGATGATGCCGGAGATCCTGGGGGTGTAAAGCGGCGGGTCCGGCTCGAAGGTGCGGGTGAGCAGAGCCCGGACAAAATAGCCGGGAGCTATACAATCTGGGGACGAGCAGATAAGGTTATAGATGGTGTCGGTCTGGTCGCCGTTGGTGACTATCAGCCCGCCGTCAAAGGTGCGCACAGGGTAGTAGATCACCAAGGAGGGGTCCGTAAGCAGCGCCGGGTCGTGGGCCTGGGTGCGCATATTTTCCCCCTCTGCCACAAATACCCGGTTGCGGCTGTTTACGCTGCGGCCCATGATAAAGTAGGCGGTCACAAGGCTCTTGCCGTCCTCGCTTTGACCGATGACGATGCCCCGGCCGGGATAGGTGTTTCCCTTTAGGTCGTCAAAAATATTGATAGGTTTCATTTTATCTCTCCTTTGATATGCACTATTCCGTCCTGAACGCTGAGCCGTCCCTGGCAGTACAGCTCCACGGCTCTTGGCAGCAGCTGCCATTCGGCCTCCTCCATGACCCGCTTTTGCAGTATTTCAGGTGTGTCGCCCTCCTTGACCTCCACGGCTTTTTGCAGGATGATGGGCCCGCCGTCGCAGACCTCGTTGGCAAAGTGCACCGTGGCCCCGGTGAGCTTTGCGCCCCGCTGCAATACGGCCTCGTGTACGTGCAGTCCATAGTAGCCCTTGCCGCCGAAAGCCGGCAGCAGGGCCGGGTGCACGTTCATTACGCGGTTTGGGAAAGCCTGTACAAAGCTGTCGCTGGTAATGGTCAAAAAGCCCGAGAGCACCACCAGCTCCACGTCCCGCTCCCTGAGGGCTGTAATAAGCGCCTGACTGTAGGTCTCCACGTCCGGGTATTCCTTACGGCTCAGGGTGACGGCCTCAATACCGGCCCTTTGGGCGCGCTCCAGGGCAAACACTCCGGGCTTGCTGGATATGACGGTGACTATCTTACCGCCGCCCAGCTTTCCAGCTGCTTGTGCGTCTATCAGCTGCTGCAAATTGGTGCCGCCGCCGGAGACCAGCACGCCTATCCTTACCATAGCAGAACCCCCTCGTCCCCGGACACCACTTCGCCCAGAAGGACCGCGTCCTCGCCCGAACCCTTCAGAGCCTCCAGAGCCTTGTCCGCTGTTTCGGGAGAGACGGCCATACAGAGCCCAACGCCCATATTAAAGGTATTGAACATATCGTGCTCCGGGATATCGCCGGCCTTCTGTATCAGGTTGAAGATGGGCAGCACCGGCACGGCGGCCTTCTCTATCTTGGCGGTAAGTCCGGGAGTGAGCATACGGGGGATATTCTCATAGAACCCGCCGCCGGTGATGTGGCTTATGGCCTTTACCTCCGCGCTCTCGATAGCTGCCAGGGCAGACTTCACGTATATGCGCGTGGGTGTCAGCAGGGCCTCGCCAAGAGTGCAGCCCAGCTCGTCGTAATGCCTGTTTACTATCTCGGTGTCGTTTTTCAGCATCTTTGCCACGGACACCGCAAGGCCCATGGCCGCGCCCACCAGGGATTCTCCGCTGTCCTCCATTCTGCCTATTCCGAAAACCTTTCGCACCAGGGAGAACCCGTTGGAGTGCACACCCGAGGATTTTACCCCAATGAGCACGTCCCCGGGGGCAAGCCTGCTGCCGTCTATCATTTTGGGCCTGTCCACAACGCCCACGGTGAACCCGGCGATGTCGTAGTCGTCCAAGGGCATCATGCCCGGGTGCTCGGCGGTCTCGCCGCCGATAAGAGCGCAGCCTGCCTGTACGCAGCCCTCGGCCACGCCGGAGACTATCTCCGCGATCTTCTCGGGATAGTTCTTTCCGCAGGCTATGTAGTCCAGAAAGAACAGGGGCCTTGCCCCGCAGCATACTATGTCGTTGACGCACATGGCAACCGCGTCTATGCCGATGGTGTCGTGCTTGTCGAGAAGCATGGCTATTTTCAGCTTCGTGCCAACGCCGTCGGTGCCGGATACAAGAACAGGCTCCTCCATGCCGGCGAGCTCGGGCCTAAACAGCCCGCCGAAGCCACCTATGCCGGACACCACGCCGGGTATTGCCGTGCGGGCAACGTGCTTTTTCATCAGCTCCACCGATTCATACCCGGCGGTCACGTCTACCCCCGCAGCGGCGTAGCTGGCGCTATGGCTTTTCAGATGGCTTTCCTGGGGCTTAGTCAAATTGCTTTCCATATTATCTCCCCCAATCATATGGCCCAGTTGCCGTCCCTAAAGATAGCAACGTCCCTGCCGTCCCGGGTATGGCCGGTGATGTTGAGCTCCTTGCAACCTATCATAAAGTCCACGTGTATCATGGAGTCGTTGACCCCGGCCTCTTTTATCTCATCATCGCTCATGTTTTCAAAACCGTTAAGGGTCTCGTTAAAGCCCCGGCCCAGGGCCACATGGCAGGCGGCGTTCTCGTCGAAGAGGGTGTTATAGAACAGTACGCCGGAGTTGGAGATGGGGGAGTCTGCGGGCACCAGGGCCAGCTCGCCCAGCATACACGCGCCCTCGTCCATCTTTATCATGCGCTCCAAAAGCTCCTGATGCTCGTCGGCGTGGACGGCCACGGCTTGGCCGTTCTTAAAGTCGATGGAGAAGCTGTTTATCAGCACCCCCTGATAGGAGAGGGGAAGGGTGGCTATCAGCCTTCCCTCGCACTTGCCGCGCAGGGGAGAGGTGAAGACCTCCTCGCTGGGCATATTGGGATTGAACTCCACGCCGTTTTGAAGTGCCTCGCAGCCCCCCACCCAGCGGGAGCCGGGTATCAGCCAGCAGGTGAAGTCCGTGCCGTTGGGGGCGGTATAGTGCAGGTGCTCTAAGTCCAGGCTGTTGAGTTTTTCGCATTTCTCCCGAAGGCGCTTATTATGTGCGCTCCATTCGGCCACAGGGTCGTTGTCCTCGGTGACCCGCACGGCGCTGAGTATCTCGGCCCAGAGCCTTTCAACGGCAGTGCTGGTGCGCTCCTTGGGAAAGACCTTTTTGGCCCACTTTGGGGAGGGCACGGCAACTATCGTCCACTGGTGCTTGCTCTCGATGGCGTCGCTGTAGGGCTTCAGGACCTTGCCCCGGGCCATATTGGACTTCTGCATTTTCTCCACGTTCACGCCCTTCATGCCGTCCGGGTCCATAGAGGCGATCATAATACGGGCCGGAAGGTTGTCCGCCATATGCTGCATCTTAGCCTTCTCCCATTCCTCCACTTTCGACAGCTCGGTTATGGTCTGGTGCCTGTAGTGAAGTTTGGTCACGACCTGGTCGATCCAGTCTACGCGCACCCATTTCGCCCCGGCGCGGTAAGCCTCCTCCACCACCATCTCGGCGAACTCATGCTCCCCGACGCTGGCGCTGACAATACAGCCCTGGCCCTTCTGGAGGTTCGCGCCCTTCTGTACGGCCAGCTTGGCGTATTTCCTCATGATAGTTTTTTTCATGTATAACGGTACGTCCTTTCTAAAAAAATATGTGGCGGTTATATGTGGCGGTTATTTTACCATTTCCTGTCCTGCAAAGCGCTGTCTTTTTCGGCGGCAGCCCGACCCATCGCGTCCTTGAGCTCTTGGAGCTTTCCGGCAAGCTCGGAGTCATCCACGGCCAGTATCTGCGCGGCTAAAAGGGCGGCGTTGTCCGCGCCGTCGATGGCGACAGTGGCTACGGGTACGCCGCTGGGCATTTGAACAGTTGACAGCAGAGCGTCCAGGCCGTCAAGTGTTGATGACTTGATTGGTATTCCTATGACCGGCAGGGTGGTCTGGGCAGCGAGGGCTCCGGCCAGGTGAGCGGCTTTTCCGGCGGCGGCGATAATTGCGCCGAAGCCATTTGCCCGGGCGCTCTTGGAAAACTGGGCGGCGGCGGCAGGGGTCCTGTGGGCAGAGAAAATATGGGCCTCAACAGGTATTCCCAGGGACTCCAGGCGCTTTTTTGCCGGGGCCACGGCGGGGATATCACTGTCGCTGCCCATTATGATGGCGACTTTTTTTGCTGGCATTTTTACACGTCCTTTCTAGGATTTGGAAATTGTAGCAATTTTGTAACTGTGCAAACGAAATGTTTTGTGGTATTATTGAAATCGTTTAAAATCAGTGCGGTCAAAAAGCCCAATCGGTGCCCTGGGACATGCGCAGATAGACATTTTCAGCGCCAAGAACCTGGCGCATCAAGCTGACAGCAGCCTGACCGAAGGCCTCAACAGCTTCCGGAGTGGTGGTGCCGTAGATAGCGGTGTGTACCATGACAGTGGGGCCGTCAGACTTTCCGGCGTACCACATATGCTGGCCTCCCTGAAAACAGAGCATCAGCCGGCTTTCACTTTTGCCGGGTATTTTAGCAATAGCCTCTCCCAGGCCCTCTTTTAGGCTGAGCTCCTGGCTGGCGGTGATTTCACAGCTGGCCTTTACATCGATGAATGGCATATGATCCCGTCCTCTCTTTGCTATATTATTTTATAAGTATGGCCTACCAAACAATGCCAGTATACTCTAAAACCGCCAAAATAGCAAGCAAATTGCGGCAATTTGGTAAAATCTACCTAAGCCCGGCAGGGCAGAAGCAGAAGCCCCAGATGAATGGGCAATAAGCCTAAGATCTTGAGGGATTTATGTGAATTTCCGTAATGTTGTTTGGGATGCTTGGCAAGATTCACAGTTTTTTAATAAAAATTTCAAATTGTGCTTGCATTATGGTGGGAGATATGTTATTATAGCTACGGAAGATTGCAATATGCTCGTTTGTTTTTGCTATATTGCATGATTTCGGAGAGGTTTTCTCTCCTTGTGTACAACCAACTACTACTTGTATAGGGAGGGAGAGCTAAGGATCTTTCGATAAGTCCGGATCGATTTTTTGGGGGGCATGCCCCCACAATCAAAAATGGCTTTCCCTTCGGGAAAGCCAATGGGAGTGATGAGCATTGACTAATCCAAAGGTAGCAGAAACACCGAAGAAGAAAAAGAGCGGCTTTTTGCGGGCGCTGGAACAGTGGGACCTTCAGATACTGGTCCTGCCCGGGGTCCTGTTGCTGTTCGTGTTTAGCTACATACCGATCTA
>CANPBX010000045.1 GCA_947572385.1 uncultured Clostridia bacterium | reverse complement strand
ACTGGGAGGGCGAGGTGAGGGACGACTTCAAGTCCACCCTGCACATAGTGGCCCTGGACCGGGGCGGGCTGCTGCTGGACGTGACCCAGCAGCTCAGCGCGCTGAATATCTTTATCCATGCCCTCAACTGCCGCCAGGAGAAGGGCGGGCCCAATGCGGTCATATCGGCAACGGTATCTATAAGCGGCCTGCCCCAGCTCCAGAGCATTATCGACAGGCTCTCAAGGGTCAAGGGGGTAATATCCATTGACAGGACCTGAGGGGGATAAAGGAGGATACAGAAAGGGGATGGGCATATGCTCCTCAAAATGACCGGACATAGCTACCGCTTCGAATGTGAGAACCTATGCAGGGTATTCTTTCCGTACAGCCCTGTCCGGGTAGCCGAAGGCACGGAGCCCGGCCCCGGGGAGCCCTGGGCGGAGGCCACCATAGAGGAGGGCGGCGCAGGCTGGGCATACATCGTCCGGGCCTCTGACGGGGAGAGGGAGCTCTCCCGGGCATCTATGGCCCCGGAGCTGGACGAGTACCCTATGACCCGGCTCCTTTTTGACACGCTGTCGGAGCTCACCGGCATAAGGCCGGCCTGGGGGATGCTCACAGGGGTGCACCCGGTAAAGCTCCTTCGGCAGAGGGGCATGAAGGAGTTCCGTGAGAAATGGCTGGTGAGCGAGGGGAGGGCGGAGCTTGCGGACAGGGTGCTTGCCGCCCAGAGGCGGGCCGTTGAGGAGCTTCTCCCTGATGACTACAGCTTATATGTGGGCATACCCTTCTGCCCCACTCGATGCGCCTACTGTTCCTTTATTTCCCAGGACATGGCCCACGCAAAAAAGGCCGTGGGGCCCTATCTGGAGCTGCTGGACCTTGAGCTTGAGCGGGCGGCCGAAATCGCCGGGGAGCTGGGGCTTCGGCTCATATCGGTGTATATTGGCGGCGGCACCCCCACCACACTCAGCGCGGAGCAGCTCTCAAAGCTCTGCGGCAAGATACGCGCGACCTTCCCCATGGAGCACTGCCGGGAGTTTACCGTTGAGGCCGGGCGGCCAGACACCCTGAATATGGAGAAGCTTCTGGCCCTGAAGGGGGCCGGGGTGGGGCGCATAAGCATAAACCCCCAGACCATGTCCGACAGGGTGCTGGAGAATATAGGGCGGCGGCACACGGCCCGGGACGTTGTGGAGGGCTTCGGCCTTGCGCACAGGGCGGGGTTTACGGATATAAACGCCGACCTGATAGTGGGCCTCCCTGGGGACAGCCCCGAGGGCTTTGAGGAGACCCTCGAGCAGGTGCTGGAGCTGTCCCCCACGAACATCACGGTGCACTCCCTGGCTATAAAGCGCAGCGCGGAGCTTGTGACAGACGAGGGGGCGCTGAGCCTTCACAAGCGCCCTGAGGCGGCGGCGCGGATGATGGACCACGCGATAGTCAGGCTCACAAAAGCGGGCTTTGAGCCATATTATCTTTACAGGCAGACCCGCATGGCAGGGAACCTCGAGAACACCGGCTGGTCAAGGCCGGGCGGCGCCTGCCGGTACAATATCTACACAATGGACGAATCCGGCATGGTGATAGCCTGCGGGGCCGGGGGAGTCACCAAGCTGAAGGACCCGTACTCCCAAGACCTGAAGCGGGTTTTTAACTTTAAATACCCCTTTGAGTACATCTCCCGCCACAGGGAAATCCTAGAGAGAAAGGACGGCATAAAGGAAATCTATGAGCAATTTCGCCAGCGGCTATATTAAATATATAAATCACCTGGAGCAGATAAACGACGCGGCCCTTGCCAACCCCAAGAGGATGATAGACGAGGTGGAGGGCAGCTATAGGGAGCACCTCAGGAATATCGCCCGCAACCTTACGGAGCAGTACACCCCCACAAGGATAGTCATGCTCTCCGGCCCCAGCTCCAGCGGCAAGACCACCACCGCCCATCTGCTCCAGGCCTACCTTGCGGAGTTCGGCGTGCGGGCATTTATAATCTCCCTGGACGATTTTTATCTCGGTAGGGATAAGACCCCCCGCCTGCCCGACGGAAGCTTCGACTATGAGTCCGTGGCAGCCCTAAACGAGGGGCGCATACGCCAGTGCCTGAGGGACGTTATAGGCTCCGGGGAGTTCACCGTGCCCAGGTACAGCTTCCAGCTTGGCCGCCCCGACGGGCCCGAGGAGGAGTATAAGCTCTCCCCGGGGGATGTGGCTATAGTAGAGGGTCTACACGCTCTGAACCCCTCCTTTACCCAGGACATCCCAGAGAAGCTCTGCATGAAGCTCTACGTCAGCGTCAAGCAGCAGATCAAGGACGCCAACGGAGAGGTCATCTCCCCCTGGGACATCAGGCTTGTGCGCAGGATAGTCCGGGATATCCAGTTCAGGGACTCCACCGCGGAGAACACCCTTGCGATGTGGCCACAGGTGGTGGAAGGTGAAAACAGGTATATCGGCCCCTACAGGATAAGCGCGGATTATACCGTCAACTCCATACACATCTACGAGCCCTGTGTGCTGCGCACCGTAGCGATACCCCTGCTCAGGGCCATTGCCGCCGACAGCCTCTATTATAAAAAGGCCCGGGACATAGAGTCAAGGCTCATGCGCTTTGAGCCGGTGGACCCGGGGCTTGTGCCGGAAAACTCCATGCTAAGGGAGTTTTTAGGGCGAAAAGGGCTGGAATAACCGCGATACCTGGTCTCTAAGTCTACTTCTTAAAGAATTTTTAATGATTTAGAAAGAAAAACCCGCTTTACTTTCATTCCGGGAATTGCTATAATATATACATCACGAGAGGCAAGACCAATCAGAATAAAAGGAGGACTTTATTATGGGCATTTTAGACGATGTGGTAATCAACGCGAAATCCGTTGCGGAAGCGGTAGGCCGCAAGGCCGGCCAGCTGGTGGATGTCTCAAAGCTGCATGTCAGCGCAGCAGAAGTCAACGCTGAAATCACCAAGCGCTATCAGACGCTGGGCCAGTATGTATATGAGAACAGCCGTGAGGCCCTGGGGGCCGACCCCGAGGCCATGGGACAGATGGCAGAGCTGGACGAGCTGCAGACACAGCTCTCCGTTATCAATAAGGAGCTGGGCGACAAGCAGAACAAGACCGTCTGCCCCACCTGCGGAAAGCACTGCGGCAACGCCGATACATTTTGCAGCACCTGCGGCACGAAGCTTCAGAACGAGCCCCAGGAGGAGCCCATCCCCCAGGAGGGCGGCCCCAATGACGAGGCTGCAAAGGCTGCTGCCCAGGGTCCCGCGCCCTCAGTGACCGATATCCCGCCCAGGGATTTTCCGTAAGCCCTAAACAGCTTTAGGCTGAAACAGTAAAAGCGCCGGCCCCTCCGGGAAACCAGGGGGGCCGGCGCTTTGCGTCTTATAGCTTAAGTATACTTAATATAATAGGCTATGGCACATTAGAACACCCAGGCGCTGCCGCCCTCCTCGTCCTCGTCGTCGGCGGGGGCGCCGAAGTCAAACTTTAGCTTGGGCTTATACTCGGCTATCAGCCGCAGCAGCTCATCCTGCATGTTCACCTCTGACCGGCACTGGTCGTCGAACACCATGGTCACCATATTGCCATCGGTGCACTTCTCCCACTGGGGCAGGCCCTGGGTGTTGGGGTCGCCGGTGCGGGCAAAGTTCACGAAGGCCCCGCACATCACCTTCTCAAGCATCTCCCAGTTCTCCTGGTGGCAGACGGGTATCATATCCGCGTTATGGAAGAAGAAGGGGATATCTGAACAGTGCCAGGCAGCCTTACCGCCGTCGTAGTCAAAGACCTTTGCAAATAGGTAGTTATAGACCGGGGCGCTGGACTCCTTTGCTTTTTTCTTAACATAGTCCACAGTTGCGGGCAGGAACATATCGTCCGCGTCCACGGCAAAGGCCGCGTTTGTATAGGGGTATGCTTTCCTGAACTCCTTGAGCACCTTCTCCCCTCCCTCGGGGCCGTAGACCTCCTTCACCAGCTTTTCGCTGTCCCCGGCGGTCATATTCTTTATATCCCTTCCGGGCCCGAAGGCAAACTCTGCAATTACCGAGCCCACCATGGTGGGCACCTTCAGGGAGCTGGGGGTGAAGTCCTTCTCCAGGGGGTCGCAGACATAGTAGTCGTTGGGGCTGGGGGCCCAGTTTACATGCTTGCCCTGCTTATACAGGGACTTCACAGCCCTGTTTACGGCCCAGATAAACTGGGGCACTGGCACCCTCTCAAGGCTTTCGGCCTCGCTCTCGGGTATGTTCAGCTTTCCGAGTATTTCCAGCACCAGCTCCCTGCCGCTCACACTGTTGCTGCCCATGTCCGGGCGCATAACGCCGGACATGACTATGGCCTTGTGGAACAGGCCGTCTGCCTCGGGGATCTGCCCCAGTACGGTGACCTTTGCCCCTCCGCCAGACTGACCGAAGATAGTCACGTTACCGGGGTCGCCGCCAAATTCTGCGATATTGTCCCGCACCCAGCGCAGGGCCTCAACTAAGTCGGCCATGCCCGCGTTTACGGAGTTCTTATACTTATCCCCGAAGGAGGACATGTCAAGGTAGCCGAAGGCGTTGAGCCTATGGTTTACCGTTACAACCACTACGTCGTCCAGCTTTGCAAGATTATAGCCGTCATAGCAGATCTGCTCAATGCCGGAGCCTGCGGAATAGCCGCCCCCGTGGATCCAGAACATGACAGGCTTTTTGGCTGAGGGCTCACAGCTGCTGGTCCAGACGTTCAGGTACTGGCAGTGCTCCGAGCTGGGCCAGAAGCGGTGGGGTATCATGATCTCCCCCATGGGCTGGGGCTCGGAGAGCACCGGGCAGTTCATGCCATAGCTGCCCGCGTCCTTCACGCCCTCCCAGGGGTCCACGGGCTCGGGCATTTGGAAACGCTTGGCCTTGGCATAGCGAATGCCGTAGAAGTGGTCCACTCCCTTAAAGCGAAAGCCCCGAAGCTTGCCCTTTGTGGTCTCAACAATGGGCGCGGTCTTGGAAAAACAGAAATCCATCTTGAGTCAACTCCTTATATTTTTGTGCAAAACTGCTTATGTTATTATAGTATACATCAAGTTGACCTATTTGAAAAGGCCTGATCTACACAAAATTTTTTTGACATACATTTCTAATTCCCCTATGCTATAATAGTCTCGGCAGAAATCTAACTAGGAGCCGACGATCTTGAATAAAAAGCAGGCGCAGACGGCCAGAAGTATATCCCATATGCCGAGCGCGCCGGCCCCGGGTCCACCACATCGGTAACAGACTTCTTAAGTGGGCATGTGCCCTATGTGAATGAGCTCAAAAACATATCTGCCTCCTGCGACTGCGAGGGAGTGCCCCTCTTTTTGAGGGCTGACCCTTTGGGGACGCTGCAAGCATATAGCATAAAAGCCGGGCCAACGCCCGGCCTTTATAATGTTTAGTATAGAGGCTGGCACACTGACTGAAGCGCTCGGCTATTCACCCCGAACAGCGCTTGCCTTGCGGAAGGCGGCTTTCCACATGATAACCGCCAGCCCGGCGCTGAGGGCGTCGGCTATGGGCTGGGCAGCCAGCAGCCCGGTAAACCCGGCTATGAGCACGCCTATGCCCAGCACAGCCAGGAACACAAGGCCCTGGCGGGAGAGGGAGAGGGCCAGCGCCGGGACGGCCTTTCCCGTGGCCTGGAAAAGGCAGGTGAAGAGCAGGACTATACCGGCAAAGGCCGAGCCCAGCACCTGCCAGCGGAGCATGGCGGCGCCATCGGCGGTAATGCCCGGGTCGTCCATAAACACTCCCACAAGCCGGGGAGCCAGCAGGATGATAAGGGCCGCCATGAGAAGGCCGTAGCCGCTTATAAAAGCCGTGCAGAAGCGCAGAAGCCTTTTCAGCTTCTTAAAGTCCCGGCCACCGTAGAGATAGCCGAACAGGGGGACCCCGCCGAAGGCAAGGCCGATGAGCACCATCTGGGATATCATAGCCACTTTGCCGGCAATGCCCCAGGCGGCTATCTTGTCGTCGCCGTAGCCGCGCAGCAGCTGGTTCACCACCACCACGCATATGCTGGAGGCGATATTCGTCACCGCGGCGGCTATGCCCACGCTGAATATCTGCCTAAGCTCCCCGCCGCTCACCCGCCAGCTCCGGGGGTCCACGGAAAGGTACTGGCTTTTGCGCAGGACTATCACAAGGAAGAACAGGTCGCTTGCAAGGTTCCCTATTACCGTGGCGGCAGCCGCCCCTGCCGCGCCCATATTTAATCCCTGGATAAAGATGGGGTCGAGGATTATATTTATAACAGAGCCCCCCACGTTCCCCAGCATTGAGAGCGCCGGGGAGCCCTCGCAGCGCAGCAGGTTGGAGTGTATAAAGGGCAGGATAATAGCCGGGGCCCCGGCCGCCAGCACCAGGTAATATTCCCGGGCGTAGGGCATTACGTCGGGGCTGGCCCCCAGCAGCCGGAGTATGGGGCCCTGAAGGGCGAGCATGGGCACGGCAAGAATAACGCCGGTGGCTATTGCCAGATAGAAGCAGAAGGAGCTCACCCGCCGGACGCTCCCAAGGTCCCTTTTGCCCATCAGCCGGGAGATAAGGGAGCTGCCCCCCTGGGCGTACACATTGCCAAAGGCCATAAGCACCGTGAACACCGGCGCGCACACGGAGACCCCTGCCACCACAAGGGTGCTGCCGGTTTGGGCGATAAAGTAGGTGTCGGCAAGGTTATACACAAGGCCTATGAGCATACTGAACACCACAGGCAGGGCCTGGGTGAAGTAGGTGCGCACCAAATGGCTGGTGTCAAAAACCGGGCTTTTTTCCTTTGTCTCACTCATTAAAACGGCTCCTTCTCAGTGTTTTTCCGGGTTTATTTTAGCATAGCGCCTTGACTTTTTATTGTGACATATGGCACAATAAAAGAAAAATCCGGAGGCGGGATATGGAGTATATAAGAGATAAAACGGCGCTTGAAAGGGCCTTGGAGACAGCGGGTATCCCGGCGTATTTTGAGACAGAGGGCCTTAATTTCAGGCTGGTGAGCTTTGAAAAGGGGGAACTGCTCTCAAGCCCGGTGCGCCCGTTAAGGGACCTGCTCTTTGTATTAGAGGGCACGGTGCAGGTCTATTTACTGCGGGAGGACGGCAGCAGCATACTAATCTCAAGGGGGCTTGGGCAGACGGTCCTTGGCACGGTGGAGTTTGCCCGCCGGGGCCTGCCCGCGCTCTTTACCGAGGCCACCTCGGACCTGCTCTGCGTGGCCCTGCCCCTGGAGGAGAACCGGGCGGCTTTGGAGGCCGACAGGGTGTTTTTAAGGTTCGTGCTGGCAAGGCTCACAGACATGGTGCTGTCATATACCCTTATAGGCCAGCCCCAGCAGACTGTTGAGGAGAAGCTGATGGTGTTCCTGCGCTATATAAAGCCCGACCACACCCTTCACGGCATGGCAGAGGGGATGGCCCAGCTCCACTGCAGCCGAAGGCAGCTGCAAAGGGCGGTGAGGGGCCTCTGCGGGAGGGGGAAGCTTGAAAGGTCCGGCAGGGGGATATATGTGGCAAAGGGGAAATAAGCTTCCCAAAGGCCCTTGACAATCCGCCGGATTGTGCTATAATAATTAGGTTGTTTGAGACAGAGTTTCAAACTTCCTTGCCCCGGGCAAATTTATATGCAGGCCCGGGGCCATAAGGCCAAAAGGAGGTGCAATACAAATGGCAGAAGGCAAAAATCTCTACGAGACCGTTATCGTCACGTCCGCTAAGCTGGGCGAAGAGGGCAGCGCGGCTTTGGTGGAGCGCTTCAAGGCTCTTATCGCGGAGCACGGCACTGTCCAGAGTGTTGACGACTGGGGCAAGAGGCGCTTCGCCTACCCCATCGAGAAGCAGACCGAGGGCTACTACACGCTGATAAACTTTGAGAGCGGCCCCGAGTTCACAGCGGAGCTTGACCGCCGGTACCATATTACCGACGGCATCATGCGCACGCTCATTGTCAAGCGTGACCCCAGGCACTTGGCTAAGCCCCAGCAGCGGGCTCAGAAGTCCGAGGAGGCCGGCATTGACGTGGAGGCTATCGCCGTGGAGGCGGTGGAGGAGTCCGCGGAGTAAAGCTCGAACCTAATTTGAAAGGAGTCGTCGCAATATGCTGAATATAGCCGTTATTATGGGAAGGCTTACAGCCGCTCCGGAGCTCAGGACCACCCCAAACGGTGTGTCGGTCACCAGCTTTTCTGTGGCGGTTGACCGCTCCTATTCCTCCCGCAGCGGAGGGGAGCGCCAGACGGATTTCATCAATGTGGTGGCCTGGCGGGGTACTGCGGAGTTTATCTGCAAATATTTCCAGAAGGGCCAGATGATAGCCATAGACGGCAGCATCCAGACCCGGAACTATGAGGACAAGCAGGGCAACAAGCGCACGGCTGTTGAGGTGGTTGCCAACAACGCCAATTTCTGCGGCTCCAAGAGGGATTCCGGCACAGGGGACAGCGAGTTCTACGGCGGCAGCTACGGCGGTAGCTTCTCGGAGCCCAGGGGGGTCATGGAGCCCGCGGCGCCCAAGGAGCCTGCCCAGGCCTTTGCCAACGGTGACAGCGACGACCTGAGCGATGTTTTTGCAGCAGACGACGTTGACGACCTGCCCTTCTGAGCTGACAGGGAAGGACAGAAGAAATTGTAGAGAAGGAGGTCAATCCTATGCCAGAGAGGCCCGAGAGAGAGATACGGCGCGGGCGCAAGGGGCGCAGGAAGGTATGCACCTTCTGCGTTGACCGCGCGGAGTTTATCGATTATAAGGATGTTGCCAAGCTGCGCCGCTTTATTTCCGAGCGCGGCAAGATACTTCCCCGCCGTGTGACCGGCACATGTGCCCGCCACCAGAGGGAGCTGACCGTGGCAATCAAGCGCGCAAGGCATTTGGCGTTGCTGCCCTATACCAGCGACTGATTTTTTGAATTAAAAGGGCCCGGCTTTTAGCCGGGGCACAGCGAAGATGTATTGTAGCAGGCGGCCTGAACTCATGTTCCGGCTGCCTGTTTGCTATTGTGGAGGTAATGGCCATGTAAATAATTAGCCAGATATCCTTGTCTTACCTTGGAATAATTCCTTGCCATTTCCAGGAGTTTATTGTATAATACACACAAAAGCCCATTATATGTGCAAAGGAAGGATAAATTATGAAAAGCAGTTTCCGCTGGTACGGCGAGAGCGACCCGGTGACCTTAGAGAATATCCGGCAGATCCCCGGTATGCGCTCCATAGTCTCGGCAGTATACGACGTGCCCCCGGGGGAGGTGTGGCCCGTTGATAGGCTGGAGCGAATGGCGAAGCTGTGCAGGGAGCACGGCCTTGTGTTTGACATTGTGGAGTCCATACCTGTCACTGAGGACATAAAGCTGGGGGGCCCCGAGAGGGAGAGGCATATAGAGAACTACTGCGAGAACATACGCCGCTGCGCCGGTGTGGGCATCAGGTGCGTTACATATAACTTCATGCCTGTCTTCGACTGGACCCGCACACAGCTGGACAAGGCGGCCCCGGACGGGTCAAAGAGCCTTGTGATGTACTGGGACCAGCTCAGGGACCTTGACCCGCTGACAGAGGACATACATCTCCCCGGCTGGGACTCCAGCTATACTCAGGACGAGGTGAGGGAGCTTATAAAGGCCTATGGGGAACTGGGAGAGGAGGGCCTCTGGGAGAATATCGCCTACTTCCTAAAGAAGGTGATACCTGTGGCCGAGGAGTGCGGCGTTATCATGGCCCTGCACCCCGACGACCCGCCCTATCCCATCTTCGGCCTGCCGAGGGTGATAACCTGCGAGGAGAACCTGGACCGCTACCTCTCCATTGTGGACAGTCCCTCAAACAGCCTGTGCCTTTGCACCGGCTCCCTGGGCTGCTCGAGGGAGAACGATATCCCGGCCCTGACCCACAAATATTCCGCTATGGGCCGCATAGGCTTTATGCACCTTCGGAACGTGAAGATATTAGAGGACGGCAGCTTTGAGGAGTGTGGGCACCGCTCAGAGGCCGGGTCACTTGACATGAACGCCATAGTTAAGGCCCTGGTGGAAACTGGCTTTGAGGGCTGGTTCCGGCCCGACCACGGCAGGGATATCTGGGGCGAGGGCGGCAGGCCGGGCTACGGGCTATTTGACCGGGCCATGGGCACGGCCTATATTAACGGGCTCATAGAGGCCAACGGCGGCAGACTGGAGGGATAAGCATGGAAAAATTTATGGACAGGGACTTTCTTCTGAGCACTAAAACCGCCCGGGAGCTGTTCCACGGCACTGCAGAGGGTATGCCCATAATCGACTACCACTGCCACCTCTCCCCGAGAGAGATAGCAGAGGACAGGAAATTTTCATCTATAACAGAGGTCTGGCTGGGGGGAGACCACTATAAGTGGCGGCTCATGCGGGCGGCGGGCGTTACAGAGGAGCTGGTTACCGGCAGCGCCCCGGACAGGGAGAAGTTCAGGGCCTTTGCCCGGGTAATGCCCCAGCTTATAGGCAGCCCTGTGTACCACTGGAGCCATCTTGAGCTCCAGCGGGCTTTCGGCATATACGAGCCCCTCACCCCCGGCACGGCAGACAGTATCTATACCAGGGCCAATCAGGCCCTGAGGAGGACCTCGGCCCGGGGGCTCATGCGTCAGTTCAACGTCCGGGCCGTCTGCACCACCGACGATCCCGCCGACGAGCTCTGCTGGCATGAACAGATAGCAAAGGACCCGGACATGGAGATAAAGGTGCTGCCCGCTTTCCGGCCGGACAACGCCGTGAACCTTGAGAAGCCGGGCTTTGGCGAGTACATCAGGAAGCTCAGCGCCCGGGTGGGCCGGGTCTTGCAGACCGCCCAGGACGTGGCCGCGGCCCTTACTGAGCGCATAGAGGACTTCGCGAAAGCCGGGGCCCTCTGCGCCGACCACGGTCTTGACTCCATGATGTACGCCCCGCCGGAACCCGCCGCCGCAAACGCCGCTTTCGGAGCGGCTATGGCAGGGGCGCCAATAGACCCGGCCCAGGCCGACGCCTACCGCACGCTGCTGCTCTTGGAGTGCGCGAAGAAGTATGTGGAAATAGGCTGGGTGATGCAGATACACTTCGGGGCGCTGCGGGACGTGAACAAGCCCATGCTGAGGAGCCTGGGCCGGGACGTGGGCGGCGACGCCATAAACAGCCGCTCCGGCTCTGAAAAGTTAGGGATGTTGCTGAATGCCATCGAGGAAAACTCGGGCCTGCCGAAGCTGATACTCTACTCCCTGAACCCAAACGACAACGCCGCCATAGCGTCCATCATGGGCACTTTCCAGGGGGGCGGGGTGCCAGGCAAGCTTCAGCTGGGCAGCGCCTGGTGGTTCAACGACAGCCGCCCGGGTATGCGCGCCCAGCTGACGGAACTGGCATGTAACGGTGTGCTGGGCCAGTTCGTGGGTATGCTCACCGACTCCCGGTCCTTTTTAAGCTATCCCCGGCACGAATATTTCCGGCGGGTCCTCTGCGAACTCATAGGCGAGTGGGTAGAGAGCGGCCAGTACCCGGACGACAGGCCGCGCCTTGAGAAAATAGTGGCGGACCTCTCATATAACAACACCAAAAACTACTTTGGCTTTTAAGGAGTGATATATATGGAACTGCCATACAAGGTGGATTTCACCGGCAAGGTAGTGGTGGTCACCGGCGCGGGGGGCGTGCTTTGCGGGGATATGGCCCGGGCCTTTGCCCAGGCCGGGGCGAAGGTCGCGGCTCTGGACATCAACCTCCCGGCGGTGGAGGAGCTGGCCTCTGAGTGCCGGGAGCTGAATGAGACCTGCCTTGCATACAAGGCGGACGTGCTCAGTAAGGAGAGCCTTGAGGACGTGCATCAGCGTATACTCAAGGACATTGGCCCCTGCGACCTCCTGATAAACGGCGCGGGGGGCAATAACCCCCGGGCCACCACCGACAACGAGTATCAGCACGAGGCAAAGGAGGGCCAGAAGACCTTCTTCGACCTGGAGCCCGAGGGCGTGGACTTCGTGTTTAAGCTCAACTTCCAGGGGACACTGCTGCCCACCCAGGTGTTCGCCGGGGATATGGCGGAGAGGAAACGCGGCTGTATTCTGAACATCTCCTCCATGAACGCCTACACCCCCCTTACGAAGATACCTGCCTACTCCGGGGCGAAGGCCGCCGTGAGCAACTTCACCCAGTGGCTGGCGGTGCACTTTGCCGGGACCGGCATACGCTGCAACGCCATAGCCCCGGGCTTCTTAGTATCGGACCAGAACCGGGCGCTGCTCTTTAACCCGGACGGCACCCCCACGGCCCGGTCGGGTAAAATACTGGCGGGCACGCCCATGGGCCGCTTTGTGGACAGTTCCGAGCTTCTGGGCGGAGTGTTCTTCCTCTGCGACGACAGGGCCGCCAGCGCCATCACCGGGGTGGTGCTGCCTATAGACGGCGGGTTCTCCGCATACTCGGGGGTATAGAAGATTAAAGGGATTGCTTAAAGCAATCCCTTTAACTTTAGCTCAGCCCAGTGGCGGCGGCAATGGCCCTTGCCGCGAACTCAGCCGTGCCGGGCCCCCCGGCCCTGTCGATATTCTCGGTGAACTCCCCGCCCCCCGAATACATCTTCCCAAGGCCCATAAGCACTTTGTCCGAGCAGGCGTAGAAGTTTTCGGTGATAAATCCCTGCAGCTCCCTTGCAAGGGCAACGGCCTCGGGGGACTGGGGGGACTTGTCCCGAATCTCCCCGAACCGGGCGAATATGCCCATTATCCGGGCCTCCATTGCCCTGTCCCGTTCCGGGGTCCAGTCCTTTGACTTCTCCAGGAACTCCCGGTACTCCGGGGTATTGGAATAGAGCTCCCTGGCCTCTTTTGCGTACCGGTCTATATTGCCGGTGTCAAAAGCCTTAAAGTCCATATACTTCACTCCTAACAGTTTTATTCCCTTTGCAAAGAGTATCAGGTTCTCAAGGTGCTCCTTTTTGAGCTCCAAAAGGGCTATCTGCTGCTCCAGGGCCCTGTTCCTGTCAAAGTCCGGGCTCTCCAGTATGGCCTTTATCTCCCGAAGGGGGAACTCAAGCTCCCGGAAGAACAGTATATGCTGCAGGCGCTCAAGGGCCGTCTCGTCATAGAGCCTGTAGCCCGCCTCAGAGACGGCGGTGGGCTTCAGCAGCCCGATGGAGTCATAGTGCCGGAGGGCGCGGGCGGTCACCCCGGATATCTCAGAGAGCTCATGTATGGTCATCATAACCTGTCCTCCTTTGAAAGGTATGACAGAAGTATAAACTATGACGCAGGGTGAAGGTCAAGAGGAAATTTCAAAGTTTTTCAGGCTTTTTTATCCGGGTGTAAAAGTGGGTCTCGTCCTCATGGTGCACATAAGCGCCGTTCTTCACCTGCACCCGCAGAGAGGCCGGGTTCCCCTTCCTGACGGACATATAAATTTCATCCTCCGGGATAATTTCCCAGGCTTTCTCTATAGTGAGCCTCAGCCCCTCGGTGGCATAGCCCCGCCCGCGGTACTCCGGGGCTGTCTCATAGCCGATATGCCCCGCGCCGTTAGCAAGGGCTTCTGTCAGATAATGGCGCAGTTTGAACAGACCCACAAGGTTATCGCCCTCCCAAAGAAAAAACGCAGTGTCCGGCACGCGGCCCTCCTTGATCCCGATACCTTTGGAGTGGTTTATATATCCGGGCAGTATCTCCCTTTCAAACTCGTCCCTTGTGCACCCGGAGCCCGGGTTCATAAACCCGCACTCGTCCTTCGGCATACCGGTGATGAACAGGTACTCCTGCTCAATGTCCTCAAAGTTCGCTTCCTTCAGGTATAGCATTATGATCACTCCCTGTTTCAAATTATGTGGTCAATTATATCACAGATATCCATACATTGCAACATAAAACACACAGAAAGCAGGTTATATTATGACAAACTATCAGCTTTGGCTCGGCACCTACACAGGCGGCGAGGACCGGGACGGCATATACCGCCTGGGCTTCGACGGCAAAAATCTCAGTGTGCTGGGGAGCTGGGGCGGGCTTACCGACCCCTCATACCTACAGCCGGTGGGCGATAAGGTCTATGCCGTGGAGGAGCTTTCGGAGGGCGGCTCAATAATCGAGCTTTCGCCGGGCAAGAAGGAGTACCGCCGCTGGACGCTCCCTGGCAGCGGGTACTGCCATGTGACGGCCCTGGGAAATCTCCTCTACGCTTCGGGCTACTCCGGCGGGTGCCTTGCGGGGTTTGACCTGGGCACAGAAAGGCTTTGTGAGTTTATAGAGCACGAGGGCCGGGGAACGGACCAGAAGCGCCAGGAGCGGGCCCATATCCACTCGGCCAGCCCTACCCCCGACGGCGGCGGACTGTTTATAGCCGACCTGGGGCTTGACAAGCTGTTCCAGTACAGGATCGGCCCGGGGGGCAGGCTTACGCCCCATAGCAGGCAGCCATTTATACAGACTGCGCCGGGCCAGGGGCCAAGGCATTTTGCATACCATCCGGGGGGAGGATTTTTGTATTTGGCCACAGAGATGGGGCAGACCCTGAGAAGCTATAGATATGACGGCAGGGACTCTACCCTGGAACTCCTGCATGAGTACCCCCTATACGAGGGCGCGCCTGCCAGGGAGGATACTGCCGCGGATGTACAGCTTAGCCCAGACGGAAGGTTTGTCTATGCCTCGGTGCGGGGCTCAGACAAAATTTTCTGCCATAGGGCTACCGGCGCCGTGCTGGAGGCTGTGGGGAGCTGCCCGAGCGGAGGGATATGTCCCCGGAGCATTAGCCTTAGCCCGGACGGGAAATATCTGGCGGCGGCAAATCAGGAATCGGGCGGGGTCGTGGTTTTTAGCAGGGACAAAGAGTCCGGGGAGCTGGACGGAACTGCCGGTAGGCTGGGGATAGCGGGGGCAGCCTGTGTAAAGTGGGCCTAGAGTGTGTATTCAAACAAAATGTAGACAAAAGAAGGGCACCAAGGTAAAGTAGAAGGATGAAACGATACGAATTGGCAAAGGAAAAATGGGAGCGAATCAAACCACTGCTGCCATCAGAAACAACAGGGAAGCGAGGACGTACCCGAAAAGATGACCGAACTATGCTGAATGGAATGCTGTGGATTGCTCGAAGCAGTGCATAATGGAGGGAATTGCCGGAGGCTTACGGTCCATGGCGATCGGTATATGCCAGCTTTGCTAAGTGCGTGACAACAGCACTCCGGAGAGGGTATTTCGTGCGCTGTCTGAGGGCGCGGATATGGAGCCTGAGCATAGATCCCGCTTATATCAAGGTGCATGAAAGCGCCAACAGCTGGGGGGAAACAGTGGATAAGGCAGTTGGACTTACCAGAGGGGGCCTGAATACGAAACTACACGCGAGCGTGGACGGCCTTGGCAAACGGTGACATTCCTTTTGTATGCTGGAAATGGCCACGATTCCATTCATGCGATCGAACAGCTGGATAAACTTGAAATCAGCGGCAGCAATGTGTTGGCAGACCGTGCCTATGGAGCGAAAGCGATCCGGGACCACGTTTCGGAGCGTGGAGCCAGCTATGTGATCCCGCCTCAAAGCAGTATTGCCGAACCCTGACCGGTAGACTGGCATCTATACAAGGAGCGCCATTTGATCAAGTGCTTCTTCCAGAAAATCAAATGGTTTCGTTGGATCGCCACTCGGTATGACAAGCCGGATGCCACTTTTCTCGCTTTCGTTCATCTTGCCGCTATTGCTGTTTTGTTGAGTCAGTCTATTTCCCACTACTTTTTAAACAATGCTTAGTGAAAACCAAAGCTGTTTTTAGGAAAAGACAAAAAAGCCTTGAATTACCTGCCTGCTTGGTGTATAATACTATCGTATCACCTTCCCATGGGGATGTAAAGGTTTCGACGGGGGAGGGAAACCCTGGTAAGCGGGCAGCGGCGCCGGACCGCTTTAAAACCGGCAAACCTTAAAATTAAACGACAACGACTTTGTTGCTGTTGCTGCTTAAATAAGCAGCCGTTCTTACCCGGAGCACCGCGGCTGGGATAAGAGCGTCGATTAGCGGTGAACGTGAGCGAGGGGGCCGCCTTCGACCTCGCCATGACCCAGAGGGCTACCGATGTCCGGAGCGTGCTTTTGCGCGTCGGACGGGGGGAATCTCAAAACAAAAGCTACGCCCGTAGAAAGCCCCGGCAACACTCTTTCGGACGCGGGTTCGATTCCCGCCATCTCCACCAAACGTCAAGTATACGAACACCATGTCAAGAATCAGGTTGGCGGTGTATCGTAACGTGTTCGCCCTTATAGTCGAGATAGACGGCTATGAGGGCGAAACGCGTTTACAGACAAAACGCGCCACCTATAAGGACATCCAGGCATGGGTCAAGGAGCGGTATGGCATCCATGTCAGCAATCTTGCCATATCCCAGACCAAGGAACTCTGCGGCCTTGCCAAGACGAAGTATAAGGGCTATGGAGATGCCGAAGGGCAGCCTGCCCCAAAGCTGGCCGCAAAGAAAGAGGCGGCTATCCGCGAGGCGTTCATTTGGTTCGGGTTGATAGAAAAGGAATAGTGGAAAGAGGCCATCCTGGACTTGCTGCCGGGGTGGCTTTTTTGCATCTCCCGATGCCAAGGGTGGCGGGAAATGCCGCTGGCCCCGGCCAGCGAAAGGAGATGAGCAGCATGTTCTACCAGAAAGTCAACCGACGCAGCCGGGAGGCCATGACCGGCTTCCTGACCCAGCATTACCGCTACAACACCATGAACTCCTGGAACCGCTCCACGTCCTATGCCAACGACGTCAAGGTGCCGAACCTGGATATCCCCAGCGAGCTGCAAGACCTGGCCTATGATGTGACTAGCGGCGAGGTTGAGGCCCCTGATTGGGACATATTCTTTGCCCGTACTGTCTCGGACTTTTACCAGCGCACCGGCTACCATATCGGCTTCAACGGTCGCAGCAGCGGCTACCTGGTGCTGTACGAGGCGGAGGCAAACGAGGACGGCACTTACTCGCTTTATCCCGGCCGCTCCATCGACATGTACGAGGACTTTGCCGGCTGGGATATGCAGGACCTGCGCGGCCGGGTGGAGCTGGTCCAGGATTTTGACAAGACCTGCGACCGGCTGCGGGAGGGCTTCATTTTCATGTTAGAGCACTACACCCCTGGCGAGTACACGGAAGTCAAGAGGATACCCCACCGCGTTATGGAACCCACCGGCAAGAGCCTGCTGGCCTGATGAAAGGAGGAAAACCTTTGCAACCTACCCCACAGATTATCGTCCGCAACTTCGAGCAGTGTGAGCGCATACTTTGTACTGAGACCGGAACCCTGGACAATTTAAACCTGTCCAGCATTATCACGCGTCTTATCCAAGACGTGGGCCGATTCTGTGAGCGCTTCGCCAGCGATTTCATTATCAGCTGGGATATGGTTCGCAAGCAGCTGGAACCCCGTCCTGTCACAGAGCCTTACTATACCGTGGAGATTTTCGGCATCCGCCGCGCTGGCGTGGACCACAATAACTTCTTCCTGTCCCACTTGAGAAACGACAGCCGGGGCAGATACTTCTGCTGTGAGAATGTCTACCGAAAGGTGCTGGCGCTGGGCATTGAAATCCTGCCCGCCGAGTCTCCAGAGAGGTGCCCCCGCGTGACCTGCACACTAAAGGACCTGACGGACGAGCTTTGGCGTGTTGAGCCCGGCGACCTGGAGGAAAATGCAGCCTGATACAGCCAAAGCCCTTGCAAATCCCTGAAAAAAAGAATATACTAATAGTAAAGAAGGTGATACCCATGGCAATCAAGCCGTTCCATGAGCTGACGCTGGCGGACGACTTTATGTTCGGGGAGGTCATGCGCCGCCCGGAGAACGCAAAGCCCTTTTTAGAGGCCCTGCTGGGCAAGAAGATTGGCAGCATCACGGCGATAGACAAGCAGAAAGAGCTGACAGACGGCGCGGCCCTTCACGGCGTGCGTCTGGACGTGTGCCTGGAGGACGAGAGCCGCACCCAGTATGACGTGGAGATGCAGACCGGGGCCAGCTATGGCCTGGAAAAGCGCATCCGCTATTACCAGAGCAGCATTGACCGCAGGACCCTGAAATCAGCGGAAAGCTACCGGGAGCTGCGTCAGAGCTTTGTTATCTTTATCTGCACGGACGATTACTACAAGCGCGGACTGGCGGTGTACAAGCGCAAGTCCGTGATAGAAGGCGCGGAGGATATTGCCTACGACGACGGCTCCCATGCCTACATCCTCAACGCCAGCTTCACAGAGGGCAACAGCAGCGCTGAGGTGCTGGACTTCCTACGCTACATTGACGCGGGCTACAGAGGCAGGCCGCTGGACGTTCGCTCGGGCTATGTGGCCCAGATAGAGCAGGCGGTGGAGGCTGTGAAAACCGATGAAGAAATGGAGGGGACTTATATGACGCTGGCTATGAAATTGCAGGATATGAAGTGGGAAGGCCGGCAGGAGGGGGAAGAAAGCAAGCTGTTTGCCAACCTCAAGGCTCTAATGGAGAACCTTGATATTCCAGCGGACAAGGCAATGGATTTGCTTAATGTCCCAGCCAGTGACCGGCCAAAGTACCGGAAGATGCTGGACGAGTAACAAGCACAGCAGAAAAGTGATGGGAGGCAGGTTAACTGGACCTGCCTCCTGTTTTATTTGCCCAGGGCAGGACAGTCGCAGGGACGACAACCGTGCGACCATGGTGCGACAGGTTGTGGGACA
>CANPBX010000044.1 GCA_947572385.1 uncultured Clostridia bacterium | reverse complement strand
TGGAGAGGTGTCCGAGTGGTTTAAGGAGCTAGTCTTGAAAACTAGTGATCCCGCAAGGGACCAAGAGTTCGAATCTCTTCCTCTCCGCCATCTGACAACTCAGCTCTGGTAAAAACCAGCTTGCAGATATAATACCATCCTTGGAGAAGTACCCAAGTGGTGAAGGGGCTCCCCTGCTAAGGGAGTAGGTCGGGAAACCGGTGCATGGGTTCAAATCCCATCTTCTCCGCCAAGGTCCGCCGCGGTCTTATTGATCGCGGCGGGCTTTTTTTGCAAAAAAGCTCCCCTGAACGGGGAGCTTTTACGCGTGGACATCCTCCTGCATATTATGACTGTATTTTCTGCACACGCACGTCTTTTCCCATGAAACCCAGAAGCGCGTAATTCCCGGCGATCCGTGAGGTGAAGCGCTCGCCATACCGCTCCTCCAGCCCCGGGAGCCCGAGGTTAGTGCTGATCACTGTTGGCCTCCCGGACATGAGGCGGGCATTCACCACATCGTAGATCGCAGCGTTTGAGTAGGCCGAGGAGAACTCCGTGCCCAGATCGTCCAGGATGAGCAGATCGCACTCCTTGAGGTTTACCGAGGTACCCTCAATGCTGTTGTCCCGCCCGAAGCGCTCCCGCTCCAGTGCCACCGCAAACCTTTGGGCCGAGCCGTACACCACACCGAAGCCCTTATCCAGCGCCGCGTTGGCTATAGCTAGGGACAGGTGGGTTTTGCCGAGGCCTGTGCCCCCCCAGAACAGAAGGTTTGGAGAGTTGGCGCGGAAGTTCTCCGCATATTCCCGGCAGCTCCGAAGGATGCTCTGCATACGCCCATAGGCCGCCGGGTCGTTCCTATAATACTCCAGCGAAAATCCGTCAAAGGTACACTGGCCCAGGGGCAGCTCCACGCTCATATCCCTGTAGGCAAGGTTTCGCCTCAGGGCCTTATAACAGCTGCAGAGCTTGCCATCTGCAAAACCGGTGTCTTTACAGCGCGGACAGGTATACTGCGGCTCTATGTCCCGCCGTGTGAGCCCGCACTCCCCCAGCAGCTCCTCATACTCCTTCCGCAGGGCCAGCCCCCGTTCCTTGCGCTGCTCCAGCGCTTTATGCACATCCCCGCCGGATAGGACGGCCCTGGCTGTCCCTACGGCGTTTGCAGCCAGCTCCCGGCGTATCTCCCCTGCTCTGGGAGAGCGCTGCAGAAATCCCTCCAGATTGCGCCGGGCGGTCTCCTCCGCAAGCTTCCTGCGCTGCTCCAGCTCGGCCTTCGCAGCCTGATTTACATTACTGTCATAGCTCATGATATTCTCCTATGTAATACGCGGATCTAAAGCTTATCCGGCAGCCGCAGCCCGCTAAGCTGCTCCAGTTCACTTATGTCGTAGCTCTTTTCGGCCCCGCCCCTGCCGCTCTTTTTAGCCGCGGCCTGCTTCTGCTGCTGGAGCCCCTGGAGGTCGGTGATACCCTGCTGGCGCCATTTCGTCAGCACCTTGTCCATATAGGCCGCGCTGAACTTCCCCGTATGGTCCGCACAGGCCTCGTATGCCGCCTCCAGCATTTCCTGTGTGAACCCCCACTCGTACACCCAGCGGCAGGCCCTCTCCTCCTCTGACTTAGTGGGCGAACGCTTCGGCAGCCCAGCCACGGCTGAAACCTTGCTCCAGGCCAGCCGAGCCTTAGAGAGCTGCTGCAGTTTCTCCTCTGCAGCCTCAATGGAGAAGATGCTGCTCTCAGCCCAGTCCCTTGCCACAGAGTCGATATAGCTCGTGCCGATGTGCCCCACCTCCCTGGCGTAGTTCAAAAGCATAACCGTGACCTCCACCGGAAGGCCGTAGTCATCGGTAATGGTCAGCAGCAGCGAGCTCATAGCCGGGGAGAGTGTCTTCCCCAAGGCAGACTCGGCTTCCTGCATAAGGTACCGCACCCCCTCGGACTCGGCAAGCCTGGCCGTCAGGTGCTCGCCGTCGGGCCTGAGCATACGCTTTTTAGGAGGCAGCTCCGGCTTTTCCTCTGCCGGCTCCGCTATTACTGTCTCCCTCTCAGGCTCAGGAGCCTGCACAGCGGCCCTCTCCTCTTGTGGCACTGGCAGCAGCTCCCTCCCCGCCTGGCTGAGAAGCCCCCTGTCGCACCAGTACTCAAGGCTGTCCAGGGCCTCGTTGTCTGTCATGCCAAGCTCCCGGGAAATACCCTCTACAGTAAACCCCTCCCCCGCGTGCCGCAGGGCGTAGAGCAGGATCTGAAGCTGCTCCTTCCCTGCCAGCTTCAGGTGCCTGTCCACCAGAGCGCAGGGCACGGCAAACACCTGGTTCCACATGCCGATATCCAAACGATAGTCCATATGCTTCCTCCCATGTTTACACTGTCCGACTATTATAGCATATTTTCGTGTAATTTCATAGTGCGGAAAGAAAATTTTAGTTCCCGGTCAAAACTTACAATTATAGCTTGCTTTTTAGAAAATACCATTGTATAATACAAATAGAAACCGCTGTCTGCGGGAAAGGAGGCTCTATATGGGCTATATGGACTTTATTTGGCTGGGGATCACCATACTGGCGGCTGTTGTCGAGGCTGCCGTACCGGCGCTGGTGTCCATCTGGTTTGTACCCGGAGGGCTGTTTGCCCTTATCGCCAGCCTTTTGGGAGCGCCTGTCTATATACAGGTGGGCCTGTTCGTGGCGGGCTCGGCAGCCGCTATCGTGATCACGCGGCCCCTGGCAAAGCGCCTGCAAAAGCCCGGCCCCGTATCCACGAATGCGGACAGGGTCATTGGGGCCGCCGCTGTGGTCACCGAAGAGGTGAACAACCTCCGGGAGGCCGGGCGGGTGTCCGTGCTGGGCAATAGCTGGGCGGCGCGCAGTGAGCGCGGTGATACGATACCTGCCGGGGAGACCGTTATGGTGGTGCGTATTGAGGGCGTCAAGCTGATCGTGGCCCGGGCTGGCCTGTAAGCACTGTTCTGTTCCATCATTATAATGCCCAAGGGCAAAACCTGAGAGGAGATCGATCCATGAGCTTATTCGCGTTATTGTCAGCTATGCCAAACTTTGCCGCCGTCGGCGGTGTCGTGGTGCTGGTGGTGCTGATACTGTTTATCCTGCTTGTCATAGTTTCAAACATCAAGATCGTACCACAGGCCCACGCCTACGTTATAGAGCGCCTGGGAGCTTTCCACGCTGCCTGGGGCACCGGCCTGCATATAACCATACCCTTTATCGACCGCATTGCCAAAAGGGTGAGCCTGAAGGAGCAGGTCATTGACTTCCCTCCCCAGCCTGTTATCACCAAGGACAATGTCACCATGCAGATAGACACGGTGGTCTATTTCCAGATAACCGACCCCAAGCTCTATGCCTACGGCGTTGAAAACCCCATCTCCGCTATTGAGAATCTGAGCGCCACCACCCTTCGCAACATCATCGGCGAGATGGAGCTGGACCATACCCTCACCTCCAGGGACGTTATCAACTCAAAGATACGCGTTATCCTCGACGAGGCCACTGACCCATGGGGTATCAAGGTAAACCGTGTTGAGCTGAAAAACATTATCCCTCCCAGGGAAATACAGGACTCCATGGAGAAGCAGATGAAGGCCGAGCGTGAGCGCCGCGCCAAGATACTGGATGCCGAGGGCGAGAAGCGCAGCGCCATACTTATTGCCGAGGGCGAAAAGGAGTCCGCAGTGCTGAGGGCCGAGGCTGTTAAGGAGACCAAGATACGGGAAGCTCAGGGCGAGGCCGAGGCTATCCTGTCTGTCCAGAGGGCCATGGCTGACGCTATCAAGCTCATGAACGAGGCCCATCCCAGCGAGCAGGTCATAGCCCTCAAGAGCCTCGAGGCTTTCCAGGCGGCGGCTGACGGCAGGGCTACAAAGATCATAGTGCCCTCCAGCATCCAGGGCCTTGCGGGGCTTGCTACCTCGGTGAAGGAGATCTTCGATACGGACGCGGCAAAGTAAGCAGTCAAAAGCATGAGCCTCCCGGACATTCCAGGGGGCTCTATTTGAATATATATCACTATTGAAAGGCGGCATGATATGCAGTACCGCAAGGACAAAAAGGGCAATGATATCTCCCTCCTGGGCTATGGCTGTATGCGCTTCACAAAGAAGGGCGGCAGCGTGGATCTGGACAAGGCCGAGAGGGAGCTGGGGGCGGCTATAGAGGCGGGCGTCAACTATCTGGACACGGCCTATATTTACCCCGGCAACGAGGCCGCAGTTGGCGAGCTTTTACAGCGGCTGAACTGCCGGGACAGGGTGTATATCGCAAGCAAGCTCCCCCACTATATGATGAAGTCTGTACAGGGGGCTGAGCGACTGTTCCAGGAGGAGCTGAAGCGCCTTCGGACGGACCATATCGACTACTATCTAATGCATATGCTCACCGATACCGCAACCTGGCAGAAGCTGTTGGATATGGGGCTGGACAGCTGGATAAAGAGGAAGCTTGAAAGCGGGCAGATACGGAATATCGGCTTCTCGTATCACGGCAGCTCCGGTATGTTCTGCAAGCTGGTGGAGGCCTACGACTGGGATTTCTGCCAGATACAGTACAACTACATGGACGAACACTCCCAGGCCGGCGTAGAGGGGCTGCGCTTTGCCCACGAGCGCGGGCTGCCGGTAATAATCATGGAGCCGCTCCGGGGCGGCAGGCTTGTTGACCTGCTGCCAAAGTCCGCAAAGGAGCTCTTTGAGCGGGACCCTGAGGGGCGTACCCCGGCAGAGCTCGCCTTTAAGTGGCTGTATGACCAGCCGGAGGTGACCTGCGTGCTCTCAGGGATGAACTCTATTGAGATGGTAGAGGAAAATATCAGGCTCGCTGAGCGCTGCGGCGCCGGCTGCATGACCGATCCCGACCGTGAGCTGCTGGGCCGGGTCCAGGAGGAGATACGCCGCTCGGTGAAAATAGGCTGCACAGGCTGCGGCTACTGTATGCCCTGCCCAAAGGGGGTGGATATCCCCGGCACCTTCCGCTGCTATAACGCCATGTACTCAGAGGGCAAGGCCTCCGGGCGCAGGGATTATTTGCAGTGTACAGCCATGCGCAAGGACCCTTCAAGCGCCTCCCAGTGCATATCCTGCGGCAAATGCGCCGCCCACTGCCCACAGGGTATCCCCATACCTGACCGTCTGCGGGAGGCCTCAAAGGAGCTGGAGACAGTGCGCTATAAGGCCGCAAAGTGGGCTGTAGGTGTGTTTAAGCTGTGGTAAGCGTACCTGAAAGGAGAGATACTATGAAAACAGCGGTCATGACCGATACAAACAGCGGCATCACCAAAAAGGAGGCCCGGGAGCTGGGGCTGTACCTAATGCCCATGCCGGTGATAATAAATGGCAGCGTCTATTATGAGGACGAGAGCATTGACGAGGCCGGCTTCTATGCCGCCCAGTCCTCCGGCGCTGAGGTCAGCACCTCCCAGCCCTCGCCGGGTGAGGTGCTGGGGATGTGGGACCTGGCCTTGAAAGATGGCTGGGAAGAGATAGTCTACATACCCATGACAAGCGGGCTGAGCAAGTCCTGTGAAATGGCTATAGGGCTCG
Source organism: uncultured Clostridia bacterium (assembly GCA_947572385.1). Taxonomy (GTDB): domain Bacteria; phylum Bacillota; class Clostridia; order Oscillospirales; family Acutalibacteraceae; genus Acutalibacter. The sequence goes on along the minus strand of CANPBX010000044.1, from coordinate 13,305 downwards.
CGGCATCCTACGGGGGCAAAGTCCAGGTAGCCGACAACCACAGGATATCCGTGCCACTAAGAGAGTCTGTGCTGCGGGCAGTAAGCCTTGCCAAGGAGGGGCATTCAGCCGCCGGGATAAAGGAGCAGCTGGAGCGGGAGGCGTATCTTGCCAGCATTTACATCACCGTAGATACCCTGGAATACCTGAAGAAAGGCGGGCGCATAAGCCCTGCGGCGGCAATGCTCGGGACTGTTATGCAGATAAAGCCGGTGCTCTCCATACGCGGCGGGGTTCTGGAGGCGTTCGCAAGATCCCGGGGCAGGAAAAACAGCCTGGAGCTGATGGTACGGGCGCTGAAGAAGGACGCCGAGACCCGCTTTTCCTCTCTGGACCCTGCGTCCATGAGGGTATGCGCCGCAGGCACCGCCCTGTCACGAGAGGAGATCGACATAGTGAAAGCTGCTCTTCTTGAGGAGTTCCCAGGCCGTGAGGTACTCTATGACCCCCTGCCCATAAGCGTTGGCTGCCATACCGGGCCCGGGGCCATGGGTGTCGGCATCTGCTTCTAGCTCACAAAATTTTTTCAACTATATTTGCAGCACCCCTTGACAAACCTGCCAGAGGGTGCTATACTACCATCATAGTTAGTTACTCAACTAGCTAACCAGTTCAGGAAGGAGGTAAATATGCAAAAGCTTGACCTAAGCGGAGAAAAGCCTATCTTTCTACAGATAGCTGAAAGCCTTGAGGACGCAGTGCTCTCCGGGGCGCTGACAGAGGGAGAGCAGCTCCCCTCCATTACCGAGCTCTCCGTACAGTACACCATAAACCCAGCCACGGCGCTAAAGGGTATAAATCTCCTGGTGGACCAGGGGATCGCCTATAAGAAGCGCGGCGTGGGGATGTTTGTGGCCAAGGGCGCAAAGGCCCTGCTGCAAAAGAAGCGCCAGGGGGATTTCTCCAAGCGCTATGTGGCTGCAATGGTCCTTGAGGCCGTGCGGCTTGGTATAGCCCGGCAGGAACTGCTGGACATGGTGGCGCAGGAATACGACTGCGCCGGGAAAGGAAGGTAAATAAATGTCAATAGAGCTTGCTAACATCACAAAAAGCTTTGGGCAGGTACAGGCCTTAAGGGGGGTCAGCGCCGTCTTTCATGAGGAGCGGATATACGGCCTTCTGGGGCGCAACGGCGCCGGGAAGTCAACGCTGCTGAACATCCTCACCGGGCGCATATTCCCCGACAGCGGCACGGTTACCGTGGACAATGAGCGCGGCACTGAGAACGACAGCGCCCAGTCCAAAATATTCCTTATGAGCGAGACCACCCTGCACCCCGACTTTATGCGGGTAAGCAAGGCGTTCCACTGGGCCGGGATATTTTATCCAGGCTTTGACGAGGGCTACGCCAAGGGGCTCGCCCAGGAATTCGGGCTTAGCCTTAAAGCAAAGATATCCGGATTGTCCACCGGCTATAGGTCCATATTCAAGCTGATACTGGCCCTGTCTGTAAACGTCCCATATGTGCTTTTAGACGAGCCAGTGCTGGGCCTGGACGCGAATCATAGGGAACTGTTTTATAAGCGTCTACTGGAAAAATACACTGCGAAGCCCTTCACCGTGGTGCTCTCGACCCACCTTATTGAGGAGGTGGCCAACCTTATAGAGGACGTGATAATTATCAAGGAGGGCGAGGTCCTGCGGCAGGAGTCCCGGGATGAGCTGCTTTCCGGCGGGTACACCGTCTCAGGCGGGAGCGCGGCAGTTGAGACATATATCCAGGGTAAAAATGTGCTGGGTGTTGACGCACTGGGCGGGCTTCGCACGGCATATGTGCTTGGGGTGCCTGAAAGGGATTCCCAGTCCGCAAAGGACCTTGAGTTCGGGCCCATGGACCTGCAGAAGCTGTTCATACAGCTCACCAATTCTTAAACTCATTAAAGCAATCATAGAAAGAGGTAACCCAATGAAAATTTATCCGTCCTTCCGGCTGCAGCTCCAGGACCATATCCCGGCTGTCATTATATATTATATAGTGCTTATAAGCATGGCCCTGCTGTCCCTTGCACTTATACCCTTTATGACCCCCAATGACAACATACATGTCACCACCAACGGCGTTACCGTTGTGACTATAATATTCGCCTATGTATGCTCCCTCTGCGCCTTTAAGGACAGCTTTTTACTAAACATCCAGCACAGCGTATCCAGGCGCACCCAGTTTATAGCAAGGCTAGGCACCCTGGGAACAGTCTGCGCAGTTTTGGCTCTTGGCGACGAGCTCTATACCCTGCTGCTCACAGGGCTGGGGCGCCTATTCCCCACGGTCTTTTCGGGAGAATCCCTGTACCGGATGATTTACTCTTACGACGGAATGTCCCCCAAAGGCTCAGTCTTCAATATAATATTCAGCTTCTTCTCCTTCCTAGCGGTCTCCTCTCTCGGCTATCTGCTCACAGTTCTCAACTACCGCCTGAACAAAATCGGCAAAGTGCTCTTCTGGGCCGGCACCCCCATAGCCGTCGGGCTCATAGCCTCCTATATCTCTGCGCACCCATCCGTAGCAGGCATAATAATACCCTTCCTTACAGGCCTTATCTGGGCCCTCTTTTCCAGCCTGCCCAGGATGATTATAAGCTGCACGCTGCTCACGGTAGTATTTTCGGGGCTGACATGGCTGCTAATGCGACGGGCAGGGGTGAAATAAGCCTATGCAAACAGCTACAAGACAGTATCTCGCCCAGGTTGCAAGGGAAAAAGCCCTCCTCCCTTTCCATGGATATCTTGAGGACAAGGAGCCAAATATTGAACCCATAGTGAGCCTCTTCCCCAAGTGGAGCCTTAAAGAGGCCGACCGGCTGTGGTGCGCGGCTTTCGTATACTATTGCTGCATTGAGGCAGGCTTTAAGATACCCTATAGCCCGGACAAATGCGTTACCTGCAGCCTGGCAGGCTGCGGCAGCTGGGAGGAGTTCGCCATGGGTGACAACCGGGTGGAGTACCATAGGCGCGGCAGCGGATTTGTGCCGGAAGCCGGCGATATTGTGATTTATGACAGGGTCTTTATTAACCGTGAGCACGACCATATCGGCATAGTTCTCAAGGTCAGCGAGGAGAGTATTCTGGCTGCGGAGGGAAATATTTTTGACGGGAATATTTCCGGGCTCGTAGAGCGGGCGAGAGATGAGCATATCCGGGCGTTTATCCGGCTGCCGGATGGGTTTGTTTATTAGTTTCATAGTATAAAGGAGGGGCAAAATCAGCAGCGCCCGAAAGTCTGGCTCTTGCAAACCCCTCCCTTTTTATGGTATAATTTAGGAAACTGAGTTCTAAGGAGGAAGCGCAAATGGTCGAAACAGAGTATGGGAAGATATCCGGCATTGACCGGGGTTGGTATGAGGAGTACCGGGGGATCCCCTATGCAAAGCCGCCAGTGGGCGAGCTGCGCTGGAAAGCTCCCCAGAAGCCGGAGCCCTTTGACAGCGTCTACGAAGCAGTGGACTTCCGCAGTAAATGTATGCAGGGCGAAGGGTCGGTGCCGCCCTGGGACAAGGACTTCTACGACGACCCTGTCTTTGACCGTCCGGCAGATGAGGACTGCCTGTACCTGCACATTTGGGCCCCAAAGGACGCGAAGGACTGCCCGGTGGCCCTTTGGATACACGGCGGGGCATTTCTCCACGGCTGGGCATTTGAGAAGGAGTTCGATGGGGTCGAGTTCTGCCGCCGGGGAGTCATATTTGTCAGCGTGGAATACCGCTGCAATGTGTTCGGCTTTTTGGCCCATCCCTGGCTGACAGACGAGGCAGGCACTTCGGGTAACTATGGTATGCTGGACCAGATCGCCGCGCTGGACTGGGTCCACGGGAACATTGCTTCCTTTGGCGGCGATCCTAGTAACATCACCGTCTTTGGGCAGAGCGCCGGCGCCATGAGCGTGCAGACCCTTATCTCCTCACCGCTGACTGAGAATAAGATCGCGAAAGCTATAATGCAGAGCGGCGGCTCCTACGGAAACGGGCTACATCGTGACCTCCCCCTCTCTGAGCAGGAGAGCTACGGGAAGGTCTTCTCCCAGGTGCTGGGCGTGAACAGCCTTGAGGAAATGCGCTCCAAGTCCTCTAAGGAGATATACGACGCCATGGGCCCATTCACTGAGAAGGTCATGCCTATGGCAAAGGGGCTTTTCCTCACCCCCACCCTGGACGGCAAACTGCTTACGGGCGGCTATTATGAGCTGATGGACGGCGGCAGGATAAAGGACATCCCCTATATGCTGGGCTCCACTAAAAACGATATTATGACCCCCGAGAATATGGACGATCCCATGGATGACCCGCTCTATAGGGGCTGCGTCGGCTTCAGCCACAAGCTGGAGGAACTTGGGAGAGATCCCGCCTATGTATATTACTTTACGCGTGACCTGCCCGGAGACGATAATGGCGCGTGGCACTCCAGTGAGCTCTGGTACATGATGGGCACCCTCCCCCGCTGCTGGAGACCCTGGACCCCTGAGGACTATGCCCTCTCCGCCCGGATGCTTGACTACTGGTGCGGATTTATGAAGTCCGGCGACCCCAACGGCGATGGGCTGGATAAGTGGCAGCCCTGCAAAAAGGATGGCAGTTTTGTGATGAAGCTGGACGTAAAATATAGTAAACGCACTTGAAAATCGGTATTTACCGATTTTCAGGCGGAGCGGCGCGGGTACACCCGTGCCGCTAAGTTCAAAAGAGGTGCCACCTCTTTTGAACTGCGTTTACTATAAACCAAACTGGACGGCTTTCGCCTGAAAACACATAGAGAAGGACCCGGGATTTCTCCCGGGCCCCTCTCTTTATGGCAGGCTTGAATATTAAGGTGTACTCTGGTTTTAACCCTCTTTCCTGTTCAGCGGGTGATAGCACAGCACCATCCGCTCATCACCCATCTTAGTGGGCTCAGGGCGGGACTGCCGGCACTTCTCCGTAGCGTAAGGACAGCGCGGGGCAAACTTACAGTAGGAAATGGAATACTCCTTACCCTCCATATCGGGCATGGCAAGCTCCTTTTCCCACTTATCACCGACCCTTGGCACGGAACTCATCAGCAGCTCGGTGTAGGGGTGGGCTGGCTGGTCCATTATTTCCTTCGCAGGGCCGTACTCTATGAGGCAGCCACGGTACAGTGTGGCGATATAGTCCGACACATAGTAGGCCGTAGACAGGTCGTGGGTGATATAGATGAAGGATATTTTATACTTATCCCGCAGGTCCTTGAAGAGGTTTACAATGTTCATCTTCATGGACGCGTCTATAGCCGCCACAGGCTCGTCGGCAATTATCAGCTTCGGGCGGGTGATAAGGGCCCGGGCGATGGAAACACGCTGAAGCTCGCCGCCGGAGAACTGTGTGGGGTACTTGCCCTTCACCACTTCCAGGGACATGCCTACGCTCTTCAGGGCCTCGTCCACCAGCTTGTCAGCCTCGGACTTGTTCTTGGCAATGCCAAGGCGCAGGGCCGTGTTGTACAGATAGGTGTCAACGGTCTTGCGTGCGGAGAAGGACTCATAGGGGTTCTGGAAGATGGGCTGGACATCCAGCTTGAACTGATGGGGGTCGTAGCTCTTTTTGTCGGCATAATTATTGCCGTCAAGGATAATCTCGCCCATATCCGGGTCATGCAGGCGCAGGACCATCTTACAGAGAGTTGACTTACCGCAGCCGGACTCACCGACAACGGAGAGTATCACGGGCTTATCGCTGTCTATGGACAGGGTCACGTCGTCAACAGCCACGAGCTTTTTGCCGCGAAGAATTCCGCCAACGCGGAAGATCTTGCTGACGCCGTTTATTTCCAGTAATTTCTTAGCCATCGATCTTCCCCTCCTCGTTCAGTAGATGGCAGGCAGCGAAGCGTCCGGGCTTTATCTCCCGGAACTTGGGCACTTCTTGCCTGCACTTGTCCGTGGCGTGGGGGCAGCGGGCAGCGAAGCGGCAGCCAGGCGGTGGGTTCTTCAGTGCCGGGGGACGGCCAGGTATACCCACGCGCTGTATGTCCTCGCCCACTCTGGGCAGGGCGCCCACCAGCATAGTGGTGTAGGGGTGGATGGGGTCGTTGAATATATCCTCGGTCTTGCCCAGCTCAATAACACTGCCCGAGTACATGATGGCCATGCGGTCGGTTATCTGGTAATGCACGCCCATATCATGGCTCACGATTATCAGCGTGTTCTTCAGCTGCTTCTGCAGGCGCATGAGCATCATAAGTATGCCCTTCTGCACCACCACGTCCAGGGCGGTGGTGGGCTCGTCGGCCAGCACCACATTGGGTGACATGAAGGTGGCAAGGGCGATAATGGCCCTCTGCCTCATACCGCCGGAGAGCTGGAAGGGATAGGCCTCCAGCACGTCGGGAGACAGGCTCAGCTCCTTAAGGTAGCTTGCCACGCGCTCCAGGGTCTGGGCCTCAGTCTCGTTCTTCCGGTCCTCCTTAGGGATGGAGTCCACAAACTGCTTCTTCAGACGGACGATGGGATTCAGAACGCTCTGGGCGGCCTGGGGTACATAGGAGATATTGTTCCACCAGGTCTTGCGGATCTCTCCGGACTCGTATGAGAACTTGCTGCCGTTCTTCTCACCCTCCAGCACTACCCGGCCCTTGTCGATAACAAGGGGGAACTCTACAATGTCGTAAAGTGTGTTCAGCAGGGTGGTCTTGCCGCAACCGGACTCCCCGGCGATACCGAATATCTCGTTATCGTTGATGGTGAAGTCCAGGTCGTTGATAACATGCACATCGCCGTCTATAGTCTTATAAGAAGTGGACAGATTTTCAATTTTTAGCATATGCGTTACCTGCCTCTCTTCATAGATTGATAGTCGTTATAGCCCGTTATCAGCAGGAACAGGCCTATAAACAGTATCACGGTGGCGATAATAGGCGAGCCTATCCACAGCCATCTCTGAGCTAGGACCGCGTTATAGTTCCTCGCCCACTGGATCATATTGCCCAGTGACACCAGGTTGCCGGGAGAAAGCCCCAGCACCGCGAGGCTGGACTCTGAGCCGATGGCGGAAAGAGTAGCGTTCATGAAGTTAGAGAGGGACCAGCTCAGGGCGAAGGGCAGTATCTCGGTGACAACTATCTGCATGGTGCTCTCGCCGGAGAACCGCGCAGTGTGGATGAAGTCACGCTCCTTGATCGTAAGGGCCATGGAGCGTATCTGACGGCTGGGCCATGCCCAGGCGAACATGGCAAGGACAAGCGCCATAACCACGACCGTGGAATTGCCCTTCATCAGAGAGGTCATCATTATAAGTATGGGCAGTGAGGGGATAACCACGAAGGTATCGGTGATTATCATAAGCACGCGGTCCAGCGCACCGCCGGCAAAGCCTGCCAGCAGGCCTATCAGAACGCCCACAACCGTACCGATGGTGGCAACGATAAGGCCTATCATCAGCGAGTTGTGTATAGCCTCAACTAGGAGCCAGGCAACGTCCTGCCCAAGGCTGGTGGTACCCAGAAGGTGCTCTGCTGAAGCCCCCAGGTTGTTTGGGTAGGAGTTAGAGATAAACGGGTCCTTATGTGGGAAGAAATATACCACAAAGCCGATTATCACAAAGATCAAGGTGACGATAAGACCGGTCTTCAGGCGGAAGTTGGCAACTTTCCAAAACTTTTTCATAATGCCACCCTCCCTTTATCAGCTGTAGCGGATGCGCGGATCCACGAAGGGGTAGATAAGATCCACGATCAGCGTTGCGGTGGAAATAGCTACGATGGAAATAGTGATACAGCCAAGTATCATATTATAGTCGGACTGCAGTATGGCCTTCTGTATCAGCGTGCCCACGCCGGGATATCCGAAGATAATCTCGGTCATGATGGAGCCGCCGAAGACGCCGCCCAGGCTCATTGCAAGAGCGGTCACCTGGGTCAGGATAGAGTTGCGCAGCACATAGCTGGTGCCGATGGTGAACTCGGAAAGGCCCCTATAGCGGGCGTAGCGCACATAGTCCTCCTCGGAGGTCGTGCCGGCCAGAGACTTCATGGAGATAATCCACCAGCCTGTGCCCAGAAGCAGCATGGAGACTGCGGGAAGGATGGACGCCTGCACAACAGAGCCCAGCCAGGCGCCGAATCCGCCGTTTGCCTGTATGGTCGCCTGCAGGGGGAACCACTTGAGCACGAAAGCGAAGACTATCTGCAAAACCAGAGCCACCAGGAAGTAGGGTATCGGGTAGATACAGATGGCTATGCCCTCAAGAATCTTTGAGGAACGCTTGTTTTTTCTGAATCCGGCTAACAGGCCGATGACGTTGCCTATCACCCACGCCAACAGAGTTGAGGTGAGAGACAGCATGAGCGTATAGGGCAGGTTGCGCCCTATGATAGAGCCCACACTCTCGGGATAGCTCATCAGGGAGGGGCCAAAGTCGAAGCGCAGAAGGCCATGGCTCAGATAGTAGCCGTATTGCTCTAAAAGTGAGCCGTCCAGACCAAACTGCATACGCAGCTGTGCGCGCAGCGCGTCCTTCTCCTCAGGAGCCATATTGCCCGAGCGGGTTTCCATCTGGGATATCATGTTCTCAACAGGGTCAGAGGGGAACATGCGGGGAATGAAGAAAATGAAGGTTACGCCAATCAATATTGTCAGCGCCCAAGCCAGTATGCGCTGCAAAAAGAATGTTTTGAATTTCATGCTATTCGCCATGCAACACGAAATTTACACAAGGGAGCTCCCTTATGCGCATGGTACTGCTCCTTTCTTCAATATTTGTTCACATTACTTCCTTATCCATGTAATTAAAACGTAAAGGCAGGAGACGTAAGCCGCGGCTTGCGTCCCCCGCCCTCCGTTCATCTAATAAAACTTATATCAGGGTATTCAATTTCTTATTAAATCTTAGCCTGCAACAGGGCTGATATGGGGCAGCATGTACTTGAAGCAGCTCCACCACCACCAGGGACCGTCATAGGGGTTCTCGGCGTTGGGGTAGCCCTCCCAGTAGGTGCTGTTGGTGGGCACGAACTTAGTGCCGGAGAGGAAGTTGATGTCGGGCATTTCCTCGACAGCTATCTGCAGGAACTCCTTATGCAGCTCATAGCTCTCATCGCTGTTGGGGTCGATGTTAGCCAGCTCGTGGAGTATCTCAGTAACGCGGTCGTTGCTCCAGCGGGCGCCCTGACCGGAACCGGTCTCGCCCAGAGGCTTAATGAACTCCTTATCCCAGCCGCTGATGTTGCTGTAGAAGTCCTTCAGAATACCGGCAGAGGGCCAGTAACCTGCGATTTCGTAGTTGCCCTGGCCGCCGTCAACGTCCCAAGTGGCCTGAGACTTGCTGACGATGTTGCAGTTGAGGCCAAACTCGAGAAGCTGGTTGTAAACAGCCTGCACGTTGCGGCTCTCCTGGAACTCAGCGTCGGCAAGGTAGCTCAGCTCGATGGTGAAGGGCTTGCCGTCAAAGTACCAGCCGTCGTCCTTCTTCTCGAGGCCGGCCTTCTTCAGCAGCTTCTCGGCAGCTTCCTTGTCCTGCTTCCACCAGCCTGCGCCGAACATGGTGATGAGCTCCTCGTCGGTGCCGGTGATGCCCAGGGAGTCAGCCATACGCTTGGCATAGCCAGTGTCATAGGGCTTGATGGTGGTGCCATCGCCCAGGTCCAGCTCGAAGTCAAGCAGCCAATCCTGCATGGGGATGGTGTAGGTCTCCTGCAGGTACTCGGTGTTGTTCAGCAGCGGGATGGGGGCTGCACGGCCAGCGCCGGAGAAGGTGTTCATGGAAATCTGGTCGATGTTCAGAGCCAGGCAGATGCCCCAGCGGAAATCCTTGTTGTTGTAGGGAGCGCCCTTGCCCTGGGAGAACACTATGCCCTTCGCGCCCGGATCATCGGGGTTGGCATAGGGGAACTCGTCGTACCAGCACTTAATCTGGTCGTTAGAGGCGTTCATGGTCTCGAACTCCTCGAGAGTGACCTCGCAGAGGATATCGACCTCGTTGCTTATCATAGCCATCTGCTTGGTGGTAGAGTCGCTGAAGACGCGGAACCAGACATACTTAGCGGGGCTCTCGCTGCCGGTGAAGCCGTGCTCGGCCTTGCCGACCACGCCCAGAGTGCTGTCCTGCCAGTCCTCGCGCAGCTCGTAGAGCACCCACATGCCCAGCGGGTCGTAATCCTTCACGGTGTAGGGGCCGCAGGAAACAGGATTCTCGTCCTTAAAGGTAGTGACGTCAGCCTGCTGAGAGTAGATGTGCTCGGGAACAATGCGGTAGTCAGTGCCCCAAACGGTGATACCGTAGCGCTGTGTAAAGCGGGGGAAGGACTCGGTCATGGTGAACTTGACGGTGTAGTCGTCAACCTTCTCAACGCTCTTTATGTACAGCTTGGTGGCGGCGGAGCTGCCGATGGTGTCGTTGTCCATAATCATGTTGAAGGTGAACACAACGTCGTCAGCAGTCACGTCCTCGCCGTCGGACCACTTAATGCCCTGACGGATTTTAACGGTCCACTCGGTGAAGTCGTCGTTGCTCTCGGGCATGCCGTCGGCAATCTCGCCGTACTGCTCGCCCTTGGCGGTGTTCATCTCCCACAGGTGGGCACTTATCATCTGATGAATGCCGAAGCCCATGGCGGTGCCGCTCATGTACGGGTTGAACTGGCCGGGAGTGTCAGTCTTGTTCTGGCACTCGACGATAAGGGTCTCGGAGCGGTCAGTACCCACCTCGGTGGTTATGCCGGAGCCCTTCAGGTTTGTAGGCGTAGTCTCGCCCTCGCTGCTCTCCTCAGCAGTAGAGGATTCCTCAGCCTGGCTGCTCTCTTCGGTATTGGAGCTTTCAGTCTGAGAGCTGGTGCTGGAGCCGCCGTCGCCGCCGCAGGCCGCGAACACGGTCACCAGCAGGGCGAGAGCAAGAACCAGTGCGATGATTTTCTTACTCATCCTTTCGTTTGCCTCCTTAGAAAATTGTGTTTTGCAAAGCGCAGTCCCTGCGGCAGACAGCATATCATTCGTGTAGGTAATTACCTACACGTCAGAAGGGGTACCCCTTCTAAAACACTGCCCTGGCCGCATTTATGCGCCTTGCTCCTAGAAAAGCCCGTGTCCTATACACAACACCTAAAACTGTAGTGTAGACTCGGAGCTTTTTCTACTTTATCGTCAGTATAGCACACCTGTATAAATCTGTCAAGGAAAAATACATATTTATTTTACAAATCATTCATCTTTTCTCAATGAGCACTTGCAAAATTGTGCATGGTGTGCTATGCTGAATTGCAAATCCTTTATTGCACTATCAACTTAAATGAAAAGGCGGTCTTAAAATATGACTAATTTAACCATGCCCATTGGCGACGGCGTACACGATGATACCAGTGCTATACAGGCGCTTCTGGACAGCGGGCTGTCCACTGTGCGCCTCCCCTCCCCCACCGGGCATTATGCTATTTCCCAGGCACTGCATATCCACAGAAATACCTCCCTGATACTGGACGGCTTCACTACCGTGCGGCTGATGGACGGGGCGAACAGCCATATGCTTGTGGCGGATGACGGTCAAAGCGAAAACATTTCGGTGTCCGGCGGCATATGGGACTTCAACAACCATGGCCAGGCCCCAAACCCCATGCGCATCCCCCCTGAGGACGGCGATCACGCTGCCGTAACTCACTTTATCTTCTATTTTGAAAATGTGAAAAACCTTTATGTGGGCGACCTCACCATGAAGGACCCGACTATATTTGCCTCTACCTTCGACCATGTGGAGCAGTTCACCGTGCAGAATATCACCTTCGACTTTAACCTTGGCAAGCCCAACGCCACGAATATGGACGGCATACATCTTAACGGCGGCTGCCGCTTTGGGCGCATCACAAACCTCAAGGGCGCCTGCTACGATGACATGGTGGCGCTGAACGCCGACGAGGGCAAGGGCGGGCCTATTGAGGACATCCAGATAGACGGTCTGTTCTGTGAGGGCTGCCACAGCGCTGTGCGGCTGCTCTCAAGGGGCTGGCCTGTAAGGCGGGTGCATATATCCAATGTGTTCGGCACCTTTTTCCAATACTGCATAGGCATTACCCGCTACAGCGACGACGGCAGGGAAGGTGTTTTTGACCAGGTACACCTCAGCGATATATATGCCAGCAAAGCGCCCCGCCTGCCTGTCCACGGCAAGGAGGGCGGGTATGTGTACGCCCTTATATGGATAGAAGGCGGGCTGACTGTGGGGAACCTTCAGATAGACCACCTTCACAGGCGCGAATCCGTCACAGCCATTCCTACGCTGAGCATTATGCCCGGGGCTGATATAAAAGTCCTGGGGCTTGAGCATATCTCCCAGGAGAATGGGACTGGTGAAGAGATCCCTGTGATCCTTAACCGCGGGAGTATCGGGAAAATGTACCTTCGCGACGTACAGGAGGGCGGCGATATTCTGCTGGAGAACAATGGTATTATTTCAGAGATAATCAGCGTCGAAAACTGCTAAAAAGCCGTTGCATTTCCCGAAGATTTGCGCTATACTAGACCCGTACGGATATCCCCCAGGAGCCGTTTCCCTCGTTATTCAATAATAAAATTTTAGAAACCGAGGTTTGTTCTATGAGCGACAACATGATGTGGGCTCTCGTAAAGGAGAAGCCCGAGGCAGGCCTTTGGATGCGAAGAGTGCCTGTCCCGGAGCTCGGGCCCAACGATGTAAAAATCAAGATCAAGAAGACAGCTATCTGCGGCACTGACGTGCATATCTACCAGTGGAACGACTGGGCCCAGCACACCATACCAATAGGCCTTACAGTTGGCCATGAGTATGTGGGCGAGGTAGTTGAGGTCGGCCCCGGCGTCGAGGGCTTCAAGCCCGGGGATATGGTCTCCGGCGAGGGGCATATCACCTGCGGCAAATGCCGCAACTGCCTTGAGGGCCATAAGGAGAACTGCAAGGACGCCAAGGGCGTTGGCGTGAACCGCAGCGGCGCCTTTGCCGAGTACCTGGTGATACCCTCCTCAAACGTCTGGCCCTGCAACCCCGCTGTGCCCGAGGAGCTCTACTCCATCTTCGACCCCCTTGGAAACGCCACCCATACCGCCCTCTCCTATGATATGCTTGGGGAGGACGTGCTTATCACAGGCGCGGGGCCCATCGGCATAATGGCGGCGGCTATCGCGAAATTCTCAGGGGCGCGGCACGTTATCGTCACGGATATGAACCCCTACCGCCTGGACCTGGCAAAGAAGCTTGGGGCTACCGAAACGGTAAACCTGAAGGAGCGCAGGCTGGCCGACGTGATGAAAGCTGTAGGCATGACCGAGGGCTTTGACGTGGGGCTCGAGATGTCAGGCAACGC
>CANPBX010000043.1 GCA_947572385.1 uncultured Clostridia bacterium | reverse complement strand
CGTCGACCTCTAGCGTGACAGGCTAGCGTTCTAACCAACTGAACTACCGGGCCAAACAGCTTCTCTAATGGGACGCCCTGCCGAGCGACCTTTGCCATTATACTGCTTTTTCAGCCATTTGTCAAGAGGTTTATTCGATTTTTTCCGGGTTTTTCTCAGGTTATACGATGGCATTTTCGCCCTCATGCTTGAGGTAGCGGCGGATGGATATGACACCGCCCATTATGCCAAAGAGCATCCCCATGAGCATATAGGCTAAATACAGAGTGATCGCATAGGGGCGGATGTCGATAATGTCTAAAAACTTCACGATCCCGTATACTACCTCAACGGCCTTGTCATAGCCAAAGTACAGCACCGACGCGGATATGAGCCCTGAGAACATGCCTATGAGCACCCCTTCCACTATGAAGGGTATGCGCACAAAGCCGTTTGTGGCCCCTACGGACTTCATTATGTTTATCTCCATGCGCCGGGAGAATATTGTCACCTTAAGTGTGTTTGAGATAATAAACAGGGACACGAGCCCCAGCACCAGGAGTATGGCAAGGCTCACATATTTTACCAGGCGGTCCAGGTCGTTGAGCTTCCCCACCAGCTCGCTGATGTCGTCGGTCTTGTCGACTCCCTCCATAGCCGTGATGGCGGCGATGGTCTCCTTATACCGGCCCAGGTCCGACAGGGAGATGGTGTAGGCGTCCGGCAATGGGTTATCGTCGCTGATAGCCGCCATCAGGTCGCTGTCATGCTCCGAGTCCATATTGCCTATAACATTCTTCAAGCCATCCTCTTTTGGCACAAAGGTACACTCGCTCACATTGTCCAGAGCACGTATCTCCTCGCCCACCTGCACGGCGGTCAGGGCCGGAAGGCCGTTGTCAAGGAACACCGTAACGGTGTTCCTTCCCTCTATGCCCTTCATGGTGGAACTCAGGTTTATGGACAGGAGCCCCGCAATGCCGGTCATAAGCAGGCAGGATATGAGCACGCATATGGACGCTATGCTCATGGTGCGGTTTTTCCAAAGGCCCTTTATGCCCTCCGTGAAAAGGTATCCTATACTGTGAAAGCTCATACGCTCACCTCCTGCGAAGGACCTGGGGGGGCACGTCCTCCGCCTCGTCTATGTCAATGGGCTCCTCCTCGTACTCACCGTCCTCAGAGAGCACCTCCAGCAGGGTAGGCTCGTCGTTAAAGCGATCCCGGGCCTCCTCGTCATAGTCCGTCATATACTCAAGAAGCTCCGTCTGCCCATTTTGGGGGGCGGCCTCCGGAGCCTCTATGGTCTCCATATCCTCGAAGCGCCCCTCTTCGTTATCATACTCCTCATAGTCGGAGTCCGCCTGCATCCTTGCCTCCTGGCGGGCGGCATACTCCTCCGGCGGGGCGTAGCTGTCCGCCATCTCGTTGGTGTCCGCCACGATCTGCCCGCTATGTATCTGGATAATGCGCTTATGGAAATGCTTCACCAGGGAGTGCTCGTGGGTCACCATTAAAACGGTGGTCCCCCGGCGGTTTATCTCGTTTAAAAGGTCCACTATCTCGAAGGACAGGGCTGGGTCGATATTGCCGGTGGGCTCGTCGGCAATGATCATCTCGGGGTTGTTCACAAGGGCGCGGGCCAGGCCCACCCTCTGGCGCTCGCCGCCGGAGAGCTCCGTGGGGTAGTGCTTGGCCTTATGCTGGAGCCCCACAAGGCTCAGCATATAGGGCACCCGCTTTTTTATGGACTTCCCCGAGGCCCCCACAACGCGCATGGCAAAGGCCACGTTGTCATAAACGGTCATATGGTCTATGAGCCGGAAGTCCTGGAAGACCATGCCCATCTTCCGGCGCACATAGGGGATCTTGCCCTTGCGCAGTCGGGAGATATCCTGTCCGTCAACTATTATCCGGCCGGAGCTTGGCCGCTCCTCGCAGGTTATCAGCTTTAGGAACGTGCTTTTGCCCGCGCCAGAGGAGCCCACGATAAACACGAACTCCCCCTTAGGGACCTTCAGGTTTATATCGTGGAGGGCCTCGGTGCCGTTATTGTACACTTTAGAAACATTAACAAATTCTATCAATAGGAAAACACCTCGCGAATTGCCGCCGCTCAATACTTGCTGGCCGCGTTATTGTCCAGGTACTTCTTCACCATCAGCGCCACCTTAAAGACGATGGCGTCCTCGAACTCCCTAAGGTCAAGGCCGGTGAGCTTGCGTATCTTCTCGAGCCTGTAGACCAGGGTGTTGCGGTGCACGAACAGCTTCCTTGAGGTCTCGGAGACATTCAGGTTGTTCTCAAAGAAGCGCTGGATGGTGAAAAGCGTCTCATGGTCCAGGGTCTCGATCGAGCCCACTTTAAATATCTCCTTGAGGAACATTTCGCACAGGGTAGTGGGAAGCTGGTAGATAAGCCGGGCTATGCCCAGGTTATTATAGCTGACGATGTCCCGGGCGGTGTCGAAGACCTTGCCGACCTCCAGGGCCGTCTGGGCCTCCTTGAAGGAGCGGGCCAGCTCCTTGATGTTGTTCACAACAGTGCCTATGCCCACAGAGCACTGGGTGTAAAATTCCCCTGTAAGGGTGTCCACGATGGACCGGGCCAGCTTGTCGATATCCTTCTCGGTTATCTCCGGGCGTATCTCCTTTACAAGGGCGATATCCGTCTCGTTGATATTGATGATAAAGTCCTTTGACTTGTCGGGGAACAGGTTCTGAAGTATCTCAAAGGAGGATATCTCGTTCTTGTCCCCAACCTTTATCAGCAGGCAGACCCTCTGCACCTCGGGCTCGAAGTGGAGCTCGTGGCTCTTGATATAGATATCCCCGGGCAGGATATTGTCCAGTATGACGTTCTTGATAAAATTGCTGCGGTCATATTTCTCGTCGTAATAGGCCTTGATATTGTCCATAGCTATGCCCAGGATGCGCACGTACCTGCGGGCGTCCGGGTCCGCGCCGGAGACAAAGGCTGCGTATGACGGGCTCTGGCGTGGGCCGAAGGGCTTGAAGGTACACTCCTCGGCTATAAACACATCCTCGGCGGCCATAGCGTCAAGGGCGGCCTCCTCAAAGATATCGCCCACCCTGCTAAGGTCGCTGCAGGCAATGATGATAGAGGACTCGTCGATAACGCCGATAGTGCGGTCTATAGCTTCGCTCATTTGATGGATGATACCCTGGAACAATCTGTTAGACATAAGCTTCTCCTCTCAAAGCTATGATTTTTCGCGGAGCCGGTGCTCAGCGGATACTCTCACTCTATTTTACATAAAGTGAAGGGGAATTTCAACCTTTTTTTCGCATTTTTGAAAAGATAACGCAGATATTTCTGGCAAAACTGTGCTTTTCAGGCCGGTACACAGCTATCCGGCAGGACAGAGGGTATCCCTTAGGACCTGATAAAGCCCCTCCCTGCCGGCGGAGCGGGCGGTCTCAGCATTCCCCAAAGGGTACGGCGTGAAGGACGCGCCGCCCATATTATCCCTGCTTTCGGCTTCTGCCTCGGCCCTCCCGCGCTCTCGAGCCACGCCCCCAGAAGGCCCGGGGCGTCCGGGTATCCCGGGCCCCTCCCTGATATGCCTGCAGAGGAGCTCCGGCGCGGCTCCCGAAGGAGATAGGCAAGGCGCATGGCGTCGCCGATATCCGTGGTATCTTTATCATGTTGTATCCACCCCCTCCGGTTTATATTATTGTCAACGCTTTTTGCCCCTATGCCTGAGCCATATCACAAGCCATGCTATACCTGCGGCGGCGCTGAAGATCAGGACGCCCTCCGCAAGGCGGGTCACCGTGGCATTCCGCGTGCTCTGCACGGTGACTACCTCTGTCAGCGGCAGGTCGGGCCCATAGCTGCCTGCTTCCGGCGTCTTTGGGGCTCCCGAGGGCGCAGCGGTATTCCTGGCCTTCGGGGAATTTGAGGGCCTTTGGGAAGGGGCTTCCTTTGGGGCAGCAGTAGGTTTGGGGGTTGCTGTCGGCCCCGGTGTTTTGGCGGGCTTTGGGGTAGGCGCGGGCTTTGGAGCAGCCGTAGGCTTCGGGGTGGGCGCGGGCTTTGGGGTAGGCGCCATGTATTCGCCCCTGTATACGTCCACCTGATACACCTGCTTTGTCACGCCGTCCTCGGCGGTCACTGTCAGCCTGAAGCTGGTGGTGCTGCCCCCGGCCCCGAGATTTTTCCTGTTCACGCCCACCTTCGCCCCCGGGGAAGCTGACATTCCGAAGGTCATCTCCGTCACCTCATAGGGCACAGATACCCCGTACTCCGTCACCTCTGTGGAGAACTCCGGCTCAAGAGCACCCGCGCTCGGCTTCAGGGTCAGAAGCTCCGCCTGGCTGCTGGGCAGCGGCTTCCCATTGCCGCCCACGCTCACCGGCGGCACATCAGGCAAAGGCCCTGCTTCGGTGATGATGCTGCCTATCCCCACCTCAACAGTGGCCCTGCTGATATCGGCTCCCTTCCTCGCCCTGAACTCAAAGCTCATGCTCTCAAGCCCGCTTCCGTTCTCCCAGGCGGAGAACACCGTGCGCAGGGTGCCTCCTTCAACGCTGCTCACCCCATAGCCTCCCTCCACCTCCGGGGAGCCGGCAAACTCCATGACCGCAGGGTCAAATACCAGCAGGAACTCACAGGCGGTGACCGCCCCGCCGGTGCCGCCGCACTCCACTCTGGCCTCAAGCTTCCCGTCCTTTGTGTCTCCCGACACGTTGAAGCTCTTGGCCCTGGCCTCTGCCGGGAGGGTACATAGTAATGCAAGCGCTATAAACAGGGTCCATGACCAGCGTCCCATACAGCTCTCCCTCCGGTGCGGGTAAAATATGCTTCATTTTACCACGACCCTTCATTCAGTGCTACCTTCCCGGCTCTAAAGTAAAGCATTGTCGCGTTATATACGCCCCCCGGCTGTGCCCGCTACAATTATTTTTGTCTTTTTTCCCCCTTAGGTTGACTTGCAGGGCTCAAAGAGTGTATAATTATATCTATGAGAAGACCACGGATACGGAGGTATGAATATGGCAAACTGGAAGGACCACGCGGAAAACGCGCTCATCGGCGCTCAGAGGCTTGCCGCCGGGATAAAGCGCAGGAACAGGAGCGCCGCTGTGCTCAACCGCCTGCGCACCGTTATCCGCTGCCAGGAGCGTGCTGCCCAGAAGGAGTACCTTGCCCTGGGGCGGTACTACTATAACGCCCTGCGGGATAAGGAAAACCCGGTGGCTGAGGAGCACTGTGCAAGGCTCGACGGAATAAACGCCGTGCTGGACAGTACCCTCCTGGCCCTTGAGAAGGCCGCCCGGGAGGAGGACGCCTCCTGTATCGGGATAATCGGCAGCGCTGACGGCCCCACAGCTATAGTCACAGGGGGCAAGAAGGGCGCCATCTTCCACTTCGGCGGCGGGCCCTTGGAGATAGCCGTTGAAGGTGGCGCGCCGTACCGCCCTGAGGAGGATGCCTCTGAAGCCGAGGAGATAGACTTGAGCGATGTTGAGAGCTTCGACCACGACCCAATGCCTGAGGACTTCATGCCCCGGGCCGGCGGGACCGGGGATAAAAACGGAGAGCCCAACGAGAAGGGCGCTGAGCTAAATGAAAATGACAGCCTGCCCTTTGAGGGCTAGGCGCGGAGGGATAAGGGAATGTCAACGGAGATCGTGAAGGATATCGTCTGCCCCCAGTGCGGCGAATCCCAGAAGTACAGGCTTTTCTCCAGCATAAATTCCAGGGAAAACCCTGAGCTGAAGCAGGCCATACTGGAGGAGACCCTTTTTGACTGGCGCTGCAGGCGCTGCAACTACTTTGCGGCTATGGCCTACCCCTTTGTGTATATCGACAACGAGGCGGGCTTTGTAGTCTGCGTGGCCCCCGGGGGCAGCGGCAGCACGGTGGAGGCGACGCCGGTGCTGGGGCCCTATGTAAAGCGCAGGGTAAAGAACCTGGCGGAGCTCAAGGAAAAGCTGCTGATCTTCGACAGCAAGCTGGACGACGTGGCTGTGGAGCTGGTCAAGAACGCCCTTTGCACCATTATAAGGCGCAGCTATAATAACGTCCGGCTGCACGCCTATTTCAGCCGCATGGAGGAGGAGAAGCTTGAGTTTGCGATATACCTCCCCCGCAAGCCCGAGCCTGTATACCACTCCACCCGCATAGAGGTGTACGCCCAGTCCCAGGAGGTGCTGCGCACCCTGAACTACTCAGACCCGGAGGATTTTTCCATAGTTGACGCGCGGCTTGCAAAGCGCATCATAGAGGAGTATCAGAACGCCTGAAAATAGAAACCGCAATACCCGGCAGACACTCAGCCTGCCGGGTATTTTCTTTCGGCCCCTCAGCGGCATGGCATAGTAAGCCCGCCTGCCGCCCGCGCTACCTGTATATTGGCTGGAGCTGCCTTCCCTCAAGGGCCGCCTCAACGGTCTCTCCCAAAAGTGAAAAGTCCGCCACCAGGGAGAACGGCTTCTTGACCGGATCGTCCTGGGAAAGGGGCACGAAGTATACGTTTTTCGTGTTCATCAGCCTTGCGGCGTTCTGCCCCGAGGCCGCTATTGCGTCGTTGCTGGCAAGGCATATTATCACCGGCAGGCCCACCCTAAGTGTGGACTTTACAGCCATAGCCACCGGGGTGTCGGTGATCCCCAGGGCCAGCTTTGAAAGGGTGTTGCCTGTACAGGGGCAGACTATCATCGCGTCCGCCAAATGCTTCGGGCCTATGGGCTCGGCCTCCACTATGGTGTGGATCACCCTCCGCCCGGTAAGCTCCTCTGCACGCTCTATAAGATCCGAAGCTTTGCCAAAGCGCGTGTCCGTGCCGTACACGTTTTGGGACATTACCGGCAGCAGCTCATACCTGTCCCGAAGCCCTGCCATCTGCTCCAGCGCCCTGTCAAGGGTGCAGAAGGAGCCGCACATGGCGAAACCCAGCGTTTGCAACTAAACCATCTCCTTTCTGTCTTCACTGAGCATATTATAGACCGTCTCCTTTATCAGCTCGCCCGAGGCCTTCGGTGACATCCTGCCGGGTACGGACGGCGCGGACAGCACCCGTAGCCCCAGGCTCCCCGCCTCCTCCAGGTCGATGCCCCCCGGCGCGGAGGCCAGCTCGATCATCATCGTGTCCCCCCTCTGGCTCCTTAGCACAGGCGCGTCCAGCACCAGGGCGGGGACGGTGTTGAAGATAAGGTCGAAGGGCCCGCCCAGCTCGTTATAGCATAGGGCCTCACAGCCTATAGAGCGTATGGCTGTCAGGTCCTGGGCCTTTCTCGCGCTGCAGGACACCCTGGCCCCCATCCCGCGGAGCATTCCGCACAGGGCCTTCCCTATGCGCCCAAAGCCCGTTACAAGGCAGCGGGAGCCGCAGAGGCTCCCCTCATACTCCTGTATCGCAAGGCCCACGGCCCCCTCCGCCGCCAGGTAGGCGTTTCCTGTGACAAGCTCCTCCCGGGAATAGTAGTCCCGGCAGTCTATGCCCCGCCACAGGGGCGAGGTCTCGGCAAGCTTATTCATCATGCCGCCGAATACCCTGCTCTCAAGGAAGAGCCCCGCAAAGTCGCCGTCCAGCCGCACCTCCAGGTTTGAGAAGGGGGTATTAAGGCTGCGCCCGTCCCGGGTAGCCGGAAGGGGCAGTATTATATTACTGCAGCGCTCCGCCAGGCTGTGCAGGCCGGTCTGCCTGAGCCCCGCCGTGTCCCGGGCGTTTTCAAGGCAGCATATCAGCACCTCATGCCCGTCCCCCTGCATGGACCGCGCAAGGTACACCTGCCGGGCGTCCCCGCCGATTATGCCAAATCTATCACAAACCATATCCTCGCTCCCTCTTCCGGTTTTCCTTGGGGGCTTGCCCCCCGCCCCCGGGGATATTACATAATATGGAGGCAGGCGGGATTAGGTGAATGGATAAAGGGAGGGCGCCCGCTGTAAAGGCTCCCTCCCTGTTAAGCTATAGCTGTTGGGTCATTGGCAAAACCCGTAGGCCCCGGTTTACGTGGACGCAAACTGGCTGTTATAGAGCTCCGCATAGAAGCCTCCCTGCCGGAGAAGCTCCCTATGGCTTCCCTGCTCTATGATATGGCCGTCCCGCATTACCAGTATCACGTCCGCGTCCCTGATGGTGGAAAGGCGGTGGGCCACTATGAAGCTTGTGCGGCCCTTCATCATCTTGGCGAAGGCCTTCTGTATGCGGATCTCGGTGCGGGTGTCGATAGACGAGGTGGCCTCGTCCAGAATGAGCATTGGCGGCAGGGAGAGCATTACCCTGGCTATGCAGAGCAGCTGCTTCTGGCCCTGGCTCAGCCCGCCCAGATCCTCGCCTATCACCGTGTCATAGCCCTTTGGCATACGCTTTATAAAGCTGTGGGCGTGGGCGGCCCTGGCAGCCTCCTCTATCTCCTCAAAGCTGGCCTCGGGGCGGCTGTAGGCGATATTCTCCCGCACAGTGCCGTTTTTCAGCCAGGTGTCCTGGAGCACCATGCCGTAGTTCCGGCGCAGGCTCCTGCGGGTGATATCCCTGACGTCCGTGCCGTCCACGGATATTCCCCCGGCGGTCACGTCGTAGAAGCGCATCAAAAGGTTTATGACCGTAGTTTTCCCGCAGCCGGTGGGCCCCACCAGCGCCACCCGCTGCCCGGGCTCCACATCAAGCGAAAAGTCCTCGATAAGCCGCCGTCCGGGTTTATAGGAGAAGTATACCCCGTCTATCCCCACAGCGCCATCTGCCCTCTGAAGCTCCCGGGCGCTGCCATTATCGGGTACCTCCTGCTCCTGCTCAATGAGCTCAAAGACCCTCGCCGCACAGGCCAGGGCGTTCTGCAGCTCCGTCACCACTCCCGATATCTCGTTGAATGGCTTCGTATACTGGTTCGCATAGCTTAAAAAGCAGGTGAGCTGGCCCACGCTGAGCCCTCCCCCCACCACCGAGAGGGCCCCCACAATGCCAACGCCGGTGTACACCAGTGAGTTTACAAAGCGGGTGCTGGGGTTTGTGATGGAGGAAAAGAAGATGGCCCGAAGGGAGCAGGCCCGAAGGCGCTCGTTTATCTCGCTGAAGCGCTCCATCGCCCGGCGCTCCTGCCCGAATGCCTTTACCACCTTCTGATTGCCCACAGTCTCCTCCACAAAGCCGGTCTGCTCCCCGCGCACCTGGGACTGTAGCCGGAACATATTATAGGTGCTTTTGGCTATAAACGCCGCCACCACAAGGGATACAGGGGTCACCAGCAGCACCACCAGGGTTATAGTGATATTTACCGAGAGCATGAAGCCTAAGGTGCCCAGTATGGTTATGGCCCCGGTAAAAAGCTGGGTGAAGCCCATTAGCAGGCCGTCCGCAAACTGGTCCACATCGGCTATCACCCTGCTGACTATCTCCCCTGCCGGGTGGGAGTCGATATAGCTCAGGGGGAGCTTCTGGAGCTTTTTGAAGGCCTCGTTCCTTATGTCCCTCACCACCCTATAGGTGATGCGGTTGTTTATCAGGCTCATGGCCCACTGGGCCATGGCCGCAAGGCCTACTATAGCTCCTATCTGCACAAGTATCGAAAAGACGGCCCCGAAGTCCACATTGCCCGGGCCTATTATATGGTCCACCGCGTCGCCGGTCAAAATGGGGATATACAGTGTCGCCGCCACTGACGCCGCCGCCAGCAGCACCGACAGCCCCACGAAGAAGCTGTACCGCCGGATGTAGCGCAGCACCCTTTTCAGCGTCCCCTTACTGGCCTTCTGCTTCATTTCCTGTCCCCCCTGTCAAATTGGGATCCGTATATCTCTTTGTACACCTCGCAGCTCTCTAAAAGCTCATCATGAGCGCCCACTCCCACAGACTGCCCGTTGTCCAGCACAACGATAACGTCCGCGTGCCGGATAGAGGACGCCCGCTGGGAGACGATAAACACCGTCGGCCTGTTGGGAAGACGGCCTATGGCCTGGCGCAGCTTCAGATCCGTGGCAAAGTCCAGGGCGCTGGCGCTGTCGTCCAGGATGAGGATATCGGGCTTCCGCACCAGGGCCCGGGCTATGGTGAGCCGCTGGCGCTGCCCGCCGGAGAAGTTCCTGCCCCCCTGCTCCACCGGCTCGTCCAGGCCCCTGGGCTTCTCTGACACGAACTCCTTCGCCTGGGCGGTCTCCAGGGCCTGCCAGAGCTCCTCCTCGGCGGCGTCCTCATTGCCCCAGAGCAGGTTTTCCCTGATGGTGCCGGTAAACAGCACGGCCTTCTGGGGCACAACGCCCACCCTGCCCCTCAGGGCCTCCAGATCCCAGCCCTTCACGTCCAGGCCTCCCACCCTTACGCTCCCCACTGTAGCGTCATAGAAGCGGGGTATCAGGTTTATCAGGGAGGACTTGCCGCTGCCGGTGCCGCCGATAATGCCCACGGTGGAGCCTGCCGGGGCCGAAAAGCTTATGCCGGAAAGTGATGGCCCCCCGGCCCCGTTATAGGTGAGCTCCACGTTCTCAAAGGATACCGAGGCCCCGTCCCCCCTGCCGCCCTCCGACGGGCCGGACATACCGGGCTCTGTGTCCAGCACGCCGGAAATACGGTTGGCGCAGGCCAGGGCCTTTGAGATATTTATGATGAGGTTTGCCAGCTTTACCAGCTCCACCAGTATCTGGGACATATAGTTGATGAGCGCCACCACAGCGCCCTGGCTTATCACTGCGGCGTCGACCCGGAGGGCGCCCACCCATATGAGCACCATTGTCCCAAGGTTTATAAGGATATATGTCATGGGGTTCATAAGAGCAGAGACCCGGCCCACAAACATCTGCAGGCGGGTGAGGGCGTTGTTCTCACTCTCGAAGCCCTCTGTCTCGGACTCCTCCCGCCCGAAGGCCCGGACTACCCGCACTCCGGTGAGGTTTTCCCGGGTAGTGCCCAGCACCTTGTCAAGCTTCCCCTGCACCTGCTTATAGCGGGGCATGGTCCAGAGCATTACGCCGAAGACCACGGCGGACAGCAGGGGTATCACCGCCGCAAAGATAAGCGCTGCCTTCCAGTCGATGGTGAAGGCCATTACCATTGCCCCCAGCACCACGAAGGGCGAGCGCAGAAGGAGCCTTAGGGTCAGGTTTACGCCGTTCTGCACCTGGTTTATGTCGCTTGTCATGCGGGTGATAAGGGTAGACGGGCCCTGCACATCCATGTCGGAGAAGCTCAGCCCCTGTATCCTCTCAAACAGCGCCGCCCGCAGCCTTGCGGCGAAGCCCACCGAGGCCTTCGCCGCAAAATACTGGGCCGTAAGGGAGCAGGCGAGCCCCACTATCCCCAGGCCCACCAGCACCGCGCACATACGGATGATATGATCCCTGTCCCTGTTCCCTATACCGGTGTCTATCACCGCCGCCATCACCAGTGGCACAAGCAGCTCGAAGGAGGCCTCCAGCAGCTTGAACAGGGGGCCCAGCACGCACTCCTTGCGGAAGCCCTTCATGTAGATCAATAGCTTTTTCATCAGTTGCTTCCCCCTTCCAGTTTATTTAACATCCATAATGTAGACCTGGCAGGGATCCTGCTCGTCCCAGAGGTTCGGGAAAGCCTCCAGCTCCTGAAAGCCCAGGCTCCGATAAAACAGATTTGTCCTGTCATAGTCAGGATAACGGCCCATCTGCACTGTCTTTACTGTAAGAAACTTAAAGCCTTCGTCCTTAGCGTACCTGTACAGTGCCCAAAACAGCTTCCGGCCCAGCCCTTTACGGTGATGCTCTCTTGACACGCCCATCACATATATCTCCCCGGCACAGCCGCTGGTGGGCCTGAATGCCGTAAAGCCTCTAGCCTTGCCGGAGTCCATGTCCGCCCACGCCGGCAGTTCCCGGCAGCCCAGGGCATATTCCTCTACAGCCCCCGGGTCCCCAAACCAGTCCGGCAGAGACCTCAGTATCTCACGGCAGACACGCTCTTTTATATCCTTTTCTGTTACCTCTATTATCATGTTCTCCCGCTGCCTCCCTTATTCCATAGAAAGTGCCGTGAACAGCTCCGGCCTTCTGTCAGCTGTATAGCCGACAGGCTTTTCGCCGCCCGTTTCCACCTCGACCGTAAAGGCGCCGTACTCCCCTTCGATCTCAAGAAGCTCCCTGCCGCTTGCGTCAAAAGCGAAAGCCAGCGGTATTTCCCCGCAGAAATGGCAGCAGCCCGCCACAGGCAGCTCGTTCTCGATAGCTCTTGCCTTAGCAAGGCTTCGCCACTGGTCATATTGCAAACGGTGATACATGCCTGTGCCTATAATGTTCACCATCAGCGCCGGACGCTCAAGGGCCATCACCCGGCAGACCTCGGGGAAATGCACCTCATAGCAGATGGGCACGGCCAGCTTTCCAAGGCTGCTGTCAAGGCAGCGAATAATATCCCCCGGCCGCTTCTTCTCCCGTTCTGCAGCCGTCAGTATGCACTTTGCGTACTCATCTATGGCCTTGCCGCTTTCTATCACAACCGCCTTCTCAAGGTCCCCGTCCCTGTACCCCGCAAGCACAGTGCCCGGCCTTTCTGCGGTCAGCCCCAAGGCCAGCGCCAGGTCGTCCTTTGAGCGAAGGAAGCCCTCTGGGAATACTGTTAGATCGGCAGGCTCGCCCAGAAGCCTTGGCAGCTCCTTTTCTGCAGCAAAGCGCTCCGGCACCATCAAACATATCCTCATAGTTCCCTCCTTACAGCTTAGTCAGCCTTGCGAAGTTTGCCATCAGCTTTTTCGTGCCAGCCTTGTCAAAGGCTATCTCCAAAAGGGTGTCATTTGCCATTTGGGTAGCGCCCAGGATAAGCCCTGTGCCAAAGGTCTTATGCTGCACGCTGTCCCCCACCTTATATGTACCGGCGGGAGCGGGCTTATGCACCGGCGGCTTATAGGCGGGCTTGGCCTTTGGGGCCGCGGCCCCGCCGAAGGAAACGCTCTCCGGACGGCTGGCGTACTCCCTTGAGCGGCTGCGCTCTATAAGTTCCCCCGGTATCTCGTCGGCGAAGCGGGATATCCTGTTATGGCTCGTGGAGCCGAATATCATGCGGCTCTCCGCGTTATATATATACAGCTCCTCCCGGGCCCTGGTGATGGCAACATAGGCAAGCCTGCGCTCCTCCTCCGCCTCCGAGGGGTCGTACAGCACGGCGCTGCCGGGGAAGACCCCCTCCTCCCAGCCGGGCAAAAACACCACCGGGAACTCCAGGCCCTTTGCTGAGTGTATGGTCATGAGCACCGCAGAATCCGCTTCCGCGTCGTAGTTGTCGATGTCCGTAAACAGCGCCACCTCCTCCAGGAAGCCCGAAAGGCTGGCCTCGCTGCCGTTCTCCTGCTCATAGCGCTGGAGCATTGACGAGAGCTCCTGCACGTTCTCTATGCGCTCCTCGGCCTTCTCAGGCTCCTCCGCGCGCAGGAACATGAGATAGCCCGTCTGCTCCAAAAGCTCGGCATACAGCTCGCTGGGGGCCATGCCCTCTTCACTTTTATCTATCAGTTCCCTCATCATGCTGGCAAAGTCCGAGAGCTTCTTGGCGGCGGCCTTTGTGATGGCCGGATACTCCTCCGGGTGGCTTATGACCTGGAACATGCTCTCCCCCACCTGCTGGCCTATCCCCGCGGCGGTGTCGGCGGTCTTGTCCCCTATGCCCCGCTTCGGGGTGTTCAGTATGCGCCTGAGCCTTATCTCGTCCCCGGGATTATTTATCACGCTGAGATATGCTATCATGTCCCGGACCTCCTTGCGGTCAAAGAAGCGGGTGCCGCCGATGATCCTATGGGGCACGCCGGACTTTGCGAACATCCTCTCGAAGGTGAGGGACTGGGAGTTCATTCGGTACAGCACGGCGTAGTCGGAGAATTTCCTGCCCCTTGCAACGCCGTCCAGTATCACCCTTGCCACCCTGTCGGCCTCGTCCTGCTCGTTCTCGGCGGTGTGCAGGCGCAGCTTCTCCCCGGGGCCGGCGGCGGTCCAGAGGGTCTTGCCCTTGCGCTCTGAATTATGGGCTATGACGGCGTTTGCCGCGTCCAGTATGTTCTGTGTGGAGCGGTAGTTCTGCTCCAGGCGCACCACCATGGCCCCGGGGAAATCCTGCTCAAAGTTCATGATGTTCTCGATGGTGGCCCCCCGGAACTTATATATGCTCTGGTCGTCGTCGCCCACCACGCAGAGGTTGTTGTGCTTTGCCGCAAGCAGGCTCACAAAGCGGTACTGGGCGTGGTTTGTGTCCTGGTACTCGTCCACCATAATATACCTAAAGCGGTCCTGGTAGTATTCCAGCACGTCCGGGCACCTTTCAAAGAGCCTCACGGTATTCACCAGCAGGTCGTCGAAGTCCATGGCGTCGGAGTCTGCAAGGCGCCGCTGGTAGGCCATATATGCCCTGGCTATCACCTTGAGCCTAAAATCCGACCCCGCCTGGGACTCGTATTCCTCCGGGGAAACAAGGCTGTCCTTGGCCCGGGATATCTCGGAGAGTATTGACTTATGGGAGATGTTTTTCTCGTTTATCTCCAGGTCCCGCATGACCTCCTTCATCAGGCGGCGGCTGTCGTCGGTGTCGTAGATGGTAAAATGGGAGCTGTACCCCAGCCGCTCCCCGTCCCGCCGGAGCATACGGGCGCAGCTTGAGTGGAAGGTGGAGGCCCAGATATCCCGCCCGGGCTCCCCAAGCATGGCCGAGAGGCGGTCCTTCAGCTCCCCGGCCGCCTTATTTGTGAAGGTTATCGCCATTATCCTCCAGGGCGCCGGGGCCGACACCGAGAGCCGGGCCCGGGTCACCTCCGAAAGCTCCCCTCCCTCAAGATAGCTCTTGCAGGCTTCGGCGTCGGCCTCTGTAAACTCCGGCTGTATGAATGTGCTCTCATAGGCCCTTCCGTAGCGCACCAGATCCGCTATGCGGTTTACAAGCACCGTGGTCTTGCCGCTGCCCGCACCGGCCAGTATGAGCACCGGGCCGTCTGTATGGAAAACAGCCTGCTGCTGGCGGTCGTTCATGCGGGAAAAGTCCTTTCTCAGCACCCTTCGGCGCAGCTCCAGTATCTCCTCTTTATCACAGCTCATTTTCTCGTTACCTTTCCTTTATAAATACCGATCTTTTAAATTTTACCATAAGCCGGACTGAAAGGCAACCGTTTTTACGCTCAAAAAAGGAAAGGGACGGTCCCGCATATGGGGGCCGTCCCTTTCCCTTCTACTCCCGCTAACCTTTTTTCTTTATCAGTATAATGCCCGCCACAGCGCCCATGAGCAGTAGGGGCGCTATCCTAATGAACACCCACTCGAAAGCGTGATATGCCGTGCCTACGATAGCGAGCTCCGGGTCGCTCCAGTCCCAGTCCTGATACTGGCTGCCCAGGGCCGTCAGAACAATGAAGCATATAAGCACCGCCGCGCACACAGCGACAAGCAGCCAAAAAAGCGCCTCTCTCCGCGCCGACTTTCTCTTAGCCAGCTGTAGGTTTATGACCTCCAGCTTCTCGCAAAGCGTTTTCAAACCGTCGGCCTCTTCTTCGGCCACCTTCTCTCCAAGCAGGGTGCTCACCGGCGTCTCAAGAACCTCCGACAGGGCGATAAGCATATCCGAGTCAGGTACCGACAGCCCCTGCTCCCATTTTGATATGGTCTGCCGCACCACGTTCAGCTTGACGGCAAGCTCCTCCTGGGAGAGTCCCTTTGACTTCCTTATGGCCCTGATGTTTTCGCTCAGCATAGATAAAACCTCTTTTCCTTCAATTTTTGGCTCTATTATACGCAAAGCCGCCCGTTGCAGCAAGCAACGGACATTAACATTTGGGATTTTCCCTCTCAAAAGTAGAAAAGCTCCTCAAATTTTTTGTCAAGGGCAATGCAAAGTATCAGCGCAAGCTTCGCCGTGGGGCTAAACTGTCCGGTCTCGATGGAGCTGATGGTGTTTCTGGACACGCCTACCATCTCCGCAAGCTGGCTCTGAGAGAGCCCCTGCTCAGCCCGAACCTCTTTCAGGCGGTTCTTCAGTACAAGCTTATCGTCCAAACTGCCACCACCTTACACAGCGGCGGGGGCCGTGATCAGCTTGTGGATATGGCACGCGGATGCCAAAATTACTGCCGCGGTGTACATAATTGCAAATATCAGCTCGCGCCTACGGCGAAGCCTTGTGTATTTCACCCAGAGGGTTGTCATGCTTTGAGCGAAGACCAGGGCCCAGAGGCCGTAGTTTATGCCGCCGTCCGTAAAAATCTGCACCAGCCAAAATACCGCCGCAAGTAAAACCATGACAAACGCCGCCACTTCGTTGGACTGCTTTAGCACCTCCTGCTCGTAAACGTCCTGGTTCTTATTCTCCCTCCTGCTCTTTTCAAGTATCTCTTCCCTGTTCATATTATGCTGCCTCCCGGTATATTTTTGCCAAGTTTACTTGGTATAAATCCAGTATATCACCGCCAAGTTTACTTGTCAAGACTTTTTGCGGGAAACATTTGACAAAACCCGTGATATGGTTTACAATACTGGAAAAAGCAAAGGAGCTTACTATATGGAAAAGCTGCATAATATCAAAGGCATATTCTTCGACCTGGGGGGCACGCTGCTGTACCCGCCCTCGGGCAGCTGGATGTTCTCGGAGCTTGCCTACAGGCATTTCCCAAAGGAGAGGCTCTTGGAGCCGGGCCCTCAGGCGGCAATGTCCCGGGCCAGCCGGAAGCTGGACGAGCACCACCTGCTGCACACCGTGGAGGAGGAGTACACCCAGTTTTACGGATACTATAAGGCGGTTTCGGACGCCCTGCCCGAGCTTGGGCTCACCGGCGATGACCTTCGCATAGTCACAGAGGATAAGGTCTATAATAAGGACGACAACTACCGTTTGTTCGGCGGCTCCATAAGCACTCTGAAGGCCCTGCAGGGCAGGTATGAGCTTGGCATTATCTCCGACACCTGGCCCTCCATCATACCCCTGCTGGAGCATTTTGACATACTGAAATATTTTGGCTGCGCCACCTTCAGCTTTGAGCTGGGTACCTTCAAGCCGGACCGGCGGATGTTCCAGGACGCCCTTTCAAAAATGGGCCTTTCCCCGGAGCAGACGGTATTCATCGACGATAGCCCCAAAAACCTGGCGGGGGCCGCCGCCCTGGGCATAGTCCCGGTGCTGATAAGCGCCTGGTCCCCGGAGCTGGACAGGGGCCTTGGCATCGACCATATCCAGGCCGCCGGCGGGGCGGTGCCGGACGCCCCGGGCCATGGATCCAGGCGCATAGATGAGATCTCCGGCATACTGGAGCTGCTGTAAAGGAGGAATGAAAATGGACGCTGAGGAAAAGATACTGGCCTGGGCCAGAGAGGGCCGGGAGCTCTCCTGCCCGCTGTGGGAGCAGCTTCCGGCTATCCCGCTCTATGTGGACCAGGTGCTCCAGTACCTGCGGGACAGCCTGAGGTTTTTTGAGCGGGACGAGGAGGATGTGCTGCTCACAAACTCTATGATAAACAACTACGTGAAAAAGGACGTGCTGCCCCACCCGGAGAAGAAAAAGTACAGCCGGGAGCACCTGGCGGCGCTGACGGTGATATGTATGCTAAAGCAGGTGCTCGCCATACAGGATATCGGCACGCTGCTCCAGGGGAAGCCCATGGACCCGGAGCTTTACGGGGCCTTTCTGTCGGCACATACCGGCGCGGTGAATGAGACCTGCCGGGAGCTTGAGGAGAGCTGCCAGAGGGGGGCGGACCTGCGGCGGGAGGCGCTGAGGCTCGCCGCCGAGGCCAACGCCAAGCGCGCGGCGGCTGAAAGGATACTCTGTGAGCTGGCCCTGGACGGCGGGAAGGAATAAATATAGGCATAAAGCTCAGGCAGCGGCATATTGCCGCTGCTTTTCGTCTTTTTCCGAGGAAATCTGCACGCCGGCACGCATATAATGGGGAGTGCCAGCTTATAGTTAACGCAGTTCAAAGATCGGTATTTATCGATATTTAAGTGCGTTTGCTATTATATACTTACTGGAAAGGGTTTGGTTTTATGTGCGGATTTGCAGGATTTTCCGACTACGACGACAGCTTGCTGGATGAAAAATATCTCTGGATGGCCCTGGCCCGGCGCATGGCCCGACGGCTCTCCCATAGGGGCCCCGACGACCAGGGGGCCCATGTCTCGTCCCACTGCGCCCTGGCCCATATGCGCCTTGCGGTCATAGACCCACAGAACGGCCAGCAGCCCATGACTGCCATAAGGGAGGGAAAGGAATGCACCATAGCCTATAACGGCGAACTGTACAACGCCGGGGAGCTGCGCTCCGATCTGGAGAGCCGGGGCTATGCCTTCTATACCGACTGCGACACGGAGGTGGTTTTAAACGCCTACCTCTGCTACGGGGAGGAGTGCCCCGAGAAGCTCAACGGCATTTTCGCCTTCGCCATAGACGACGGCATCAAGGAGCGCACCTTCCTCTGCCGGGACCGCTTCGGGGTGAAGCCCCTGTTTTACACCTTCAAAAACTCCCGGCTGGCCTTCTCCTCAGAGATAAAGGGGCTCTTTGAGTTCCCCGGGGTCAACCCCGTGATAGGCAGGGAGGGGCTATGCGAGATATTCGGCCTCGGCCCCGCCCGCACCCCCGGGCACGGCGTGTTCGAGGGCATAAGCGAGCTTCGCCCCGGGCACTTTGCCATATACGACAGGGAGGGCTTCAAGGACCACAAATACTACAGCCTTACCGCGGCCCCCCATACCCAGACCTATGAGGACACGGTGCAGACCGTGCGGGAGCTGCTGATAGACACTGTAAAGCGCCAGCTGATCTCCGACGTGCCCCTTTGCACGTTCCTGTCCGGCGGCCTCGATTCCAGCGTGGTGACAGCCATAGCGTCCAACTGCCTGAAGGAGCAGGGCGGGAGCCTCTCCACCTACTCCTTTGAGTTTGAGGGCAACGAGGAGTTCTTCACCCCCTCATCCTTCCAGCCGGACCGGGACCAGGCCTGGGCCCAGCGGGTGAGCGAG
>CANPBX010000042.1 GCA_947572385.1 uncultured Clostridia bacterium | reverse complement strand
TGAAGCCGAAGGTCATCTGGGTCAGGTCGTTGGTGCCGAAGCTGAAGAACTCGGCCTCCTCGGCGATCTTGTCCGCGGTCAGGGCGGCGCGCGGGATCTCGATCATGGTGCCCACCTTGTACTTCAGGTCGGCGCCCTCCTCGGCGATGATCCTGTCGGCGGTCTCAACGACAGTCTTCTTCACGAACTTCAGCTCCTTGATCTCGCCAACTAAGGGGATCATGATCTCGGGCACGATGTGCCAGTCGGGATGAGCCTTGTTCACATTGATGGCGGCCTTGATGACGGCCTTGGTCTGCATCACGGCGATCTCGGGGTAGGTGACGGCCAGACGGCAGCCGCGGTGGCCCATCATGGGGTTGAACTCATGCAGGCCGGCGATAATGGCCTTGATATCCTCAACGGTCTTGCCCTGGGCCTCGGCCAGCAGCTCGATGTCCTTCTCCTCGGTGGGGACGAACTCGTGCAGCGGAGGATCCAGGAAGCGGATGTTCACGTGCTTGCCCTCGAGAGCCTCGTACAGCTTCTCGAAGTCGCCCTGCTGCATGGGCTCCAGCTTGGAGAGAGCCGCCTTGCGCTGCTCCACGGTGTCGGAGCAGATCATCTCGCGGATGGCCGCGATGCGGTCAGGGTCAAAGAACATATGCTCGGTGCGGCACAGGCCGATGCCCTCCGCGCCGAAGGCCACAGCCTGGGCGGCGTCCTTGGGGGTGTCGGCGTTGGTGCGCACCTGCAGGGTGCGGTACTTGTCAGAGAGCTCCATGATACGGCCGAAGTAGCCGCCCTCGGTGGATGCGGGCACGGTGGGGATGGCCTCGCCGTAGATATTGCCGGTGGTGCCGTCCAGGGAGATATAGTCACCCTCATGGTACTCGCGGCCATTAAGGGTGAACTTCTTGTTGGCCTCGTCCATCTTTATAGCGCCGCAGCCGGACACGCAGCAGGTGCCCATGCCCCGGGCCACAACAGCCGCGTGGCTGGTCATGCCGCCGCGCACGGTGAGGATGCCCTGGGAGAAGTGCATACCCTCGATGTCCTCGGGAGAGGTCTCCAGGCGCACGAGCACTACCTTCTCGCCGGCCTGTCCCTGCTCAACGGCGTCCTCGGCGGTGAAGACGATCTTGCCGCAGGCGGCTCCGGGAGAGGCGGCCAGAGCGCTGGCTACGGGTGTGGCGGCCTTCAGGGCCTTGGTGTCGAACTGGGGATGCAGCAGAGCGTCCAGCTGCTTGGGATCGATCATCAAAAGGGCCTCTTCCTCGGTCTTCATGCCCTCGTCGATAAGGTCGCAGGCGATCTTGATGGCGGCTGTAGCAGTGCGCTTGCCGTTGCGGGTCTGCAGCATGTAGAGCTTGCCGTGCTCCACGGTGAACTCCATATCCTGCATATCCTTATAGTGGTCCTCAAGAAGCTTGCAGACCTTCTGGAACTGCTCGAAGGCCTCGGGGAACTTCTCTGCCATCTGGGCGATGGGCATGGGGGTGCGCACGCCGGCCACAACGTCCTCGCCCTGGGCGTTAGTGAGGAACTCGCCCATCAGCTTCTTCTCGCCGGTGGCGGGGTCGCGGGTGAAGGCAACGCCGGTGCCGCAGTCGTCGCCCATATTGCCGAAGGCCATCATCTGCACGTTGACGGCGGTGCCCCAGCTGTAGGGTATCTCGTTCATGCGGCGGTACACATTGGCCCGGGGGTTGTCCCAGGAACGGAACACGGCCTTCACTGCGCCCATAAGCTGCTCCTTGGGGTCGGTGGGGAAGTCCGCGCCTATCTTCTCCTTATACTCGGCCTTGAACTGCTCAGCCAGCTCCTTCAGGTCGTTCTCGTCAAGCTCGGTGTCCTGAGTGACGCCCTTCTTCTCCTTCATCTGGTCGATGAGCTCCTCGAAATACTTCTTGCCCACCTCCATGACCACGTCGGAGTACATCTGGATAAAGCGGCGGTAGCAGTCATAGGCCCAGCGGGGGTTCCCCGAGGCCTTGGCCATATACTCCACCACTTCCTCGTTAAGGCCCAGGTTCAGGATGGTATCCATCATGCCGGGCATGGAAGCGCGGGCGCCGGAGCGCACGGACACCAGCAGCGGGTTCTCCTTATCGCCGAACTTCTTGCCGGTGATCTCCTCCATCTTTCCAACATACTCCATGATCTGCGCCTGGATCTCGTCGTTGATCTTCCGGCCGTCCTCGTAATACTGTGTGCAGGCCTCGGTGCTGATGGTGAAGCCCTGGGGCACGGGCAGGCCGAGACTGGTCATCTCGGCAAGGTTCGCGCCCTTGCCGCCCAGCAGCTCGCGCATGGAACCGTTGCCCTCAGTAAACAGGTACACATACTTGTGGCTCATTGGTAACAACCTCCTAAAGAATACTCAACCGGAATCTGAAAATATCTTTACTCTCCGATTACAGTCCAATTATATCAAGGATCTCCGAAAAATTCCATAGGAAACCGTAACTTTTTCAAAATTTTTTGCAAAAAACTATTTTTTGCGGGAAAAGGAGGGGCTAGACCCCCTCTATGACCTCCCCCATGCAGCAGCCGTCCAGGGCTTTTAGGACCCGCACAGTAAGCATCCTGCCCGAAAGCCCCTCCCCCCCCTCTACGCGCACTGGGGTATAGTTCCCGGTAAGGCCCTCCCACAGGCCGGGGCTGACCTCCCGCTCTATGAGCACCTCCTCTGTAAGGCCCTCCTGGGACCTCATGAACCGCAGCCTTGACTCCTCCATCGCCTTCGACAGTATGCGGCTCCTGCGCTCCTTTTCAGCGGCCTCCACCTGGCATGGCGCCCTGTCCGCCACAGTGCCGGGGCGGCGGGAATAGCAGAATACGTGGGCCTTGGAGAAGCCCGCCCTGCGGCAGAAGTCCAGGGACTGCGAGAACTCCTCCCAGGTCTCCCCGGGGAAGCCCACCATCACGTCTGTGGTCACGGCGCAGCCGGGGAAGGCGGCGCGCAGGTCCTCCACGATCTTCATATATTCCCCCGAGGTATAGTGCCTGTGCATGCGCCTCAGGGTCTCGTCGCAGCCGCTCTGCAGGGACAGGTGGAACTGCGGGCAGAGCTTTTCCTGGGCCCTCATCCTCCCTATGACCTCAGGGGTCAGCCGCTCCGGCTCCAGGGAGCCAAGCCGCACCCGGCTTATGCCCCCTACCCCGCAGGCCGCCTCTACAGCGTCGCAGAGGGAGAGCCCCAGGTCCTGCCCGTAGGCGGGAAGGTTTATCCCTGTGAGCACCACCTCCCTATAGCCCCGCTGGGCCAGGCCCTCCACCTCCTTTACTAAGTCGGCAAGGGGCTTCGAGCGCACCCGGCCCCGGGCATAGGGTATTATGCAGTAGGCGCAGTACCGCTCACAGCCGTCCTCTATCTTCAGAAAAGCCCTGGTATGGCCCGCGAGCCCCCGCACGCTCATGGGCTCGAAGCCCTCCTCACTGCCGTGGGGGGACACCTCCACTATCCGCTGCTTGGTGGAGAGGTACTGGAGTATCCTGTCCCCCAGCTCCCCCCTTCTGGAGTTCCCGAGGACTATATCGGCCTCGCCCAGCTTCTCCGCCTCCCGGGGGAATGCCTGGGGCCAGCAGCCGGTGAGCACCGTTACAGCGTCCGGCTCACGCCGCCTGAGCCTCCTTAAAGCCTGCCTTGCCTTCTGGTCGCTCTGGGCCGTGACCGTGCAGGAGTTCACCACCAGCACGTCCGCTGGCTCATCCTCCCCCGCCGCGGAAAAGCCCCTGTCCTCCAGGGCCTCCAGCATGGCCTCGCTCTCATACTGGTTCACCTTGCACCCCAGCGTCAAAAACCTAACCTTCACTCTCAGCCTCCTGCCTCTCAAGCTCCACAGACAGCTCCGTCCACTCCATAAGCAGCTCCTCGCTTTTAGAATCAAGCTCCGTGAGCTCCCCTGTCACCCTTGTAAGCTCCTCATAGTCCGCCGATACCTCCGGGGAGCCGAGCCGCTCCTCCAGCTCCCCGCGCCTTGCGTCCGCCGCCTCTATCTCGCCCTCGAGCCTTTTCAGGGCCGCGCGCATGCGCCGCAGCTCAGACTCCCGCTCCTTGCGCAGCTTATAGAGGTTTACCCTTGGGGGAGCCTGCTGCTCCTGCCTCTCAAGCTGGGCCTGCCGCTTCTCAATATAATAGTCGTAGTTGCCGTTATAGAGCTCCGCCCCCTTTGGAGAGAGCTCGTACACCTTATCGGCAAGCTTGTTTATAAGGTAGCGGTCGTGGCTCACCACGAACAGGGTGCCGTCATAGCCGGACAGGGCCTCCTCCAGTGCCTCGCAGGAGCCTATGTCCAGGTGGTTGGTCGGCTCGTCCAGAAGCAGGAAGTTCGCCTTTGAGAGCATGAGCTTCAAAAGGAGTATCCTCGCCCGCTCCCCGCCGGACAGCGCCCCCACGGGCTTGAACACGTCCTCCCCCTTGAAAAGGAACACCGCCAGGGCATTGCGCACCTGGGTCTCTGTCATGCGCGGGTGCTCGTCCCATATTTCGTCAATGACCTCCTTGCCGTCGTGCAGGCTCATCTGGGACTGCTCATAGTAGCCAAGGTCCACCCCCGCCCCCACCTTCACAAAGCCCGTGTCGGGCCTGTACTGCTCCAGGAGTATTTTAAAAAGGCTGGTCTTCCCGCAGCCGTTGGGCCCGATCAAAAATATCTTCTGCCCGCGCTTGATCTCAAGGCCCACATTCTCGAATATCTTAGGCCCCCCGAAGCTCAGGCTCAGGCCCTCAGCCGTGAGCACGTCGTCCCCGGACCTCCTGCTTGCCTGGAACTGGAAGCGTATGCTCTCAGGGTCCGCCTCAGGCTTCTCAAGGGTCGCCTCAAGCCTGTCTATGGACTTCTGCTTGTTGGCTATGGTCACGTAGTTGCGCTCCTGGTTCCAGCGGCGCTGCTGCTCTATAATGCCCTCAATGCGCTTTATCTCCTTTTTGGTGTTCTCATACACCCTCTGGGCCGCAAGGCGCTTCTCGGCCTTGAGCTCCAGGTGCCTTGAATAGTTGCCCTTATAGCTCTCCACCGTCTTCCCCTGCATGAGCAGGGTGCGCTCCGTGACCTTGTCCAGGAAATAGCGGTCGTGGGATATGACTATATAGGCCCCCTGGTAGTTCAGAAGGAAGCCCTCCAGCCACTCCACCGACTGGATGTCCAGATGGTTTGTGGGCTCGTCCAGAAGCAGCAGGTTGGCGCCGCTCAGGAGCATTTTTGCAAGCTGCAGCTTGGCCTTCTGCCCGCCGCTTAAAACCCCGACCCTATTCTGTATCTGCTCCTCTGTGAGCCCCAGGCCCATAAGCGCCGAGCGCGCCCTGGAGCGGCAGGTGAGCCCGCCCTCGGCGGCGTACCTGTCGTTGAGCCGGTCCTGGCGCAGTATGAGCTCCTCCAGCTCCTCCCCCCGGGGGGAACTGTTCAGCCGCCCGGTGATTTCCTCCAGCTCCCGCTCCATATCCGTCAGATGGGCGAAGACCGTCATGACCTCCTCAAAGGCGGTCTTATGGAGGTCCCGGCAGACGTGCTGCTCCATATACCCGGGCACGGTCTCCTTAGAGAAGACAACCGAGCCGGCGTCAGGGCTGTACTCCCCGGTGATGGTCTTAAAGAGCGTGGTCTTCCCCGAGCCGTTGACCCCTACAAGTCCCACGTGCTCGCCCTTCTGCAGCTCGAAGCTTATATTTTTTATAATGGTCTCCTCGCCAAAGGCAAGGGAGATGTCTGTTACGGTGAGGATAGCCATATTGCCTCCTTATTCTCTCCTTTCCGGCCCAGGGCCGGACCTACGGGGTATAGCGGCGCGAGCACGCCCGTGCCGCTCTGCTCAAAAGAGGCGCCCCCTCTTTTGGACCGCGTTAGCTATAAATACGCCATATATTATACCATACCAGGGGGATTTGTCAAATACCTCCCAGGGCTCCCCGGGGATACATTATTATGCAGAAGTATTTCGTAAATAAGCCTTGCTTTTGCGCCACATATAGTGTATAATCTAATCTAATAGTTCTTTTTAAGGGAGATGTAGTCACTGTGAAATGCCCCTATTGCGGTTATACCGAGAGCAAGGTCGTAGATTCCCGCCCCACCGACGAGAGCGAGCGCATACGCCGCCGCCGGGAATGCCTCAAGTGTTCAAAGCGCTTCACCACCTATGAGGTCATAGAGAGCGTGCCCATTGTCGTTATTAAGAAGGACAAGTCCCGGGAGGCCTTTGACCGCCAGAAGCTTTTGAACGGCCTTCTAAGGGCCTGCGAGAAGCGCCCGGTTTCCCTGGACACCCTGGAGCATATCGTGGGAGAGATAGAGGTCCTCCTGCAGAATTCGCTTGATAAGGAGGTCTCCTCCCAGCGCATAGGCACCTATGCCATGGAGAAGCTCAAGAGCGTGGACGAGGTCGCCTACGTGCGCTTCGCCTCGGTCTACAGGCAGTTCAAGGATATCAACAGCTTCATGGAGGAGCTTAGCAAGATCATCAGCCAGAAGCAGGGGAATTGACTCCAGGGCTCTAAAGCCAAAAAAGCCGGGCGCACTGTTTAAGGTCAGTGCGCCCGGCTTTGTTCTTTCAGATACTCCCGGCAAGACCCCTCAGGTATTCCCTGAAGGCCCCCCCTATCTCCGGGTGCCCCAGGGCCACCTCCACGTTTGCCTGCATGACCCCCAGCTTGCTTCCCATATCATAGCGCTTGCCGGTGAAGTCAACGGCTATCATGCCCTTCTCCCTTGCAAGGGCCTTCATCGCGTCCGTAAGCTGTATCTCCCCGCCGAAGCCCGGCGGGGTGCTGTCCAGAATGTCGAATATCTCAGGCGGCAGTATGCAGCGCCCGAGAATTGAATAGAGGGAGAACTCCTCCCCCGGCCCCGGCTTCTCCACCATGTCCGTGCAGCGCATACAGCCGCCCTCCAAGGGCTGTACCTTCAGTGAGGAATACTTCCTGATGGCCTCGGCGCTGACCTCCTTCACCCCCGCCACGCCCAGGCCGTACTTCTCATAGGCCCGGATAAGCTGGGCGCAGGCGGGGTCCTCGCCTATTATCACGTCGTCCCCGTAGAGCACCGCGAAGGGCTCGCCGCCCACAAAGGACCTGGCGCAGTTCACCGCATGGCCCAGGCCCTTTGTCTCCTTCTGGCGCACATACCAGACGTTGCAGAGCCTTGATATATTCCGGACCTCCTCCAGCACCGCGGCCTTTCCCGGGTCCGCCGCAAGGCGCTCCTCCAGCTCCGGGGCCCGGTCGAAGTGGTCCTCCAGAAGGCCCTTGCCCCGGTTGGTGATTATAAGCACGTCCTCAATGCCCGAGGCCGCCGCCTCCTCCACAATATACTGGATGGCGGGCTTGTCCACAATAGTCAGCATCTCCTTGGGCATGGCCTTTGTGGCAGGGAGCACCCTGGTGCCAAGCCCGGCGGCGGGTATAACGGCCTTGCGTATCTTTTTCACCTGTATCCTCTCCTTCTGAAGCTTACAATAATAGGGGCACCACGTTTACCAGCAGGAAATAGCATACGAACATGCACACAGCCACAGAGGTGTTCACCCCGCCCTTCTGGTCCAGGGTCATATTGGGCTCCGCGGCTAGATCTGCGGACTTCACCCTGCGCACCGTCACGATGCAGTGGCGCATATACATCTTATTCCCCCGCACGCCTATAAATATCATGAGCGCCAGCATAAGCAGAAGGCATATCATCGGCAGGCACAGCTCCAGGTACAGGGACGGCTCCTGGGCTATAAACTGGCTTATGACCAAGATCTGCTCGTTGGTAAGGCTGAGCCCTGCCGAAACGTCTATCCCCGCCTGCTTCATCACCTCCAGCAGCGCCGGTGTCGCCACAAATATCGAGGAGGCAAGGTACAGGAGGTAAAGAAGGAACATCAGCGCCGTCACCACTACGCCGTACTTGTACTGCTTCCTATAGAGCATCCAGGCCCCCGAGAACAAAAACGCGCTGAAGTTGAACTTATTGCGCCCGGTCTGCTTCATATAGCGGAAGATGGGCATATAATAGGAGGTGTTCTGTTTCACAAGCTTTGAGGCGTCGCCGTAGCTCACCCCCATGTCCAGGGTGTCGGCCGGGCTCACCCCGCCCATTGGGTCGAACACAAAGGGCATCTGCCCGTAGTACCTCCCCTGAGGCGCGCCCGTCCCATAGGCCTGCTGTCCCGGAGCCTGCTGCCTGCCCGCCACTGAGCCTGTGCCGGTAAAGGGCGGCGGCGTCTTTACCTCCCTGTCCCCCATTATGGGAAGGGGAGCCCCGCAGTGGGCACAGAGCTTTGCGCTGTGGGCGTTGAGCCCCCCGCAGAACAGGCACTCCGTATCCTTCACCTCTGCTGTGACAGGGGGCTTCGGCGGTGGCGGCGGGGCCCACTCCTTCCCCTTTTCGTGGAGGTCGTCAAATATGCACTGCCCCTTCTCCTGGTAGCATTCCCTATGGTATGGCGCGCCGCAGGCAGGGCAGACCACGATATCGTCCTCGTCCGTGAAAGCCTTGCCGCAGACCGGACATTTTATCCCGGTAAAGTTTATCATACTGATAATGCCTTCCCTTTTTATTTAGTTTACAGTTATTGTACACGATTTTCAGCAAGCTTGCAACTGAAACCAAAGGAATTTTCATTCTGTTTACAAAGTTGTTGCCATTTTGTAACCCTTCCGCGGATTTTCCCATTGATAAAACCAAAGTTTGGGATTATAATGGGATAAAGGGTCCCGGTCATTCTTTTGAGACCTGCCAACTATAAATAAACTGGAAGGGAGGCGGCCCTATGGGTCTTGCCCTCTATTCGGCCTTTGCCCTGCCCCTTTGGTGCTCGGCCTTCGCGCTGTACTTTATTTTAAGGCGGGCCGGGCTGATAAAGGAGAGCCTTATAGCAAAGTGCTCCGGCAGCTTTCTCTCGGTGGCCTCGGCGGGCGCGGGCCTTTATATCTCCGGCAGGCCCCCCCTGCGGGAGCCGGTGTTCTGGTTCTTTATCCTGTGTACCGCCGCCGACGCTCTGTTGGAAATAAGCTTCGTGCCCGGAATGCTCCTCTTCGGCGGGGCCCATGCCTGCCTGATAATATGGCTCTGGGGGCTGGCTCCCCCGGGGCTGTGGAGCCTTTTTGCGTGGCTTCTGGCCTACGCCCTCGCCTTCCTGCTCTTTAGAAGGGAGCTGCCGGGGCTCGGCAGGCTCCTCTTGCCCTTCTGCCTGTACCCCGGGCTGCTGGGCGGGTCCCTGGCCCTGGGGATCCTGCTCCCCTTCACCGGCGGGGCGGGCTTCTGGCCTTTGGCCCTTGGGACCCTCTGCTTCTTCGTCTCGGACATGATGGTGGCGAAAAATGAGCTCTGCGGCCTTGGCGGCAAATTGCAGAAGCCGATCATGCTGCTGTACTGGGCCGCGCTGTACCTTATCTCCTCGGCCCTCTGGACTATATAATACCCAACGGAAAGGATATTTTCATATGCTGCTTTCAATGCTTCTGGCCCCCCTTGGCATAAGAGAGGGCTTCACTGACACGGATATCACCGGTATAGCCTATGACTCAAGGAAGGCCGCAGAGGGCTGCGCCTTTGTCTGCCTGAAGGGCTCCGCTTCTGACGGGCATAAATTCGCCGGAATGGCCGCGGGATCCGGAGCGGCTGTCATCATCGCCCAGGAGCCGGTGGATGTTAAAACCGCCCAGGTGATACTTGTGCCCGACACAAAAAAGGCCCTGGCCTTAATGAGCTCGGCCTTCTTCGGCGACCCTGCAAAAGCTGATATAGAGGTGATCGGCGTCACCGGCACCAAGGGCAAGACCACCACGGCCTATATGGTCCGGGCCATACTGGAGTCCGCCGGGTACAGGACCGGCGTTATGGGCACCATCGGCGCGGATATCGGCGGCGATATAGAGCCCCTTGACAACACCACCCCCATAAGCTACGAGGTCTTCCGCCAGCTAAGGCGCATGGCTGACGCTGGGTGCCGGTACGCCGTCATGGAGGTGAGCTCCATAGCCCTCAGGGAGGACAGGGTATACGGACTGCCCTTTAGGATCGGGATCTTCACAAACTTCTCAGAGGACCATATCGGCGGCGTGGAGCATAAGGACATGGAGGAGTATCTTCAGTGCAAGGCCATGCTGTTCTCCATGTGCGATACCGGGGTCATAAACGCCGACGACCCGGCGGCAGAAAGGCTCCTCTCAGGGAGCACCTGCCAGGTATACAGGTTCAGTATGCAGGGGCGGGGCTCCATGAACGGCGGCGGCTGCCGCCACCTGAACAGGCCCGGGCTTTTAGGTGTGGAGTTTGACATCGACGGGGATCTAAAGCTTTCCCCCAAGGTAGGCATACCCGGGCGCTTCAACGCCTATAACGCCCTTGCCGCGATCTCCTGCTGCTATAAGCTGGGAATACCCCGGGAAGCCATGCTAAGGGGCCTTGAGGGCGTGAAGGTGAAGGGCCGGGTGGAGCCGGTGCCGGTGCCGGGGGACTACACCCTGCTTTTGGACTACGCCCACAACGCCGTTAGCATGGAGAGCATACTCACCACCCTCAGGGAGTATGACCCCGGGCGGCTCATATGCCTTTTCGGCGCGGGAGGCAACCGGCCCAAGGTGCGCCGCTACGAGATGGGCGAGGCCAGCGGCAGGCTTGCGGACCTGTCTGTAATAACCGCCGACAACTCCCGGTTTGAGGACGTGCTGGACATTATAAACGACATAAAGACAGGTATGAGAAAGACCGACGGGGAATATATCGAGATACCCGACCGACGGGAGGCCATCCGCTGGTGCATAGAGCACGCCCGGGACGGGGACATCATCGTGCTGGCCGGCAAGGGCAGCGAGGACTATCAGGAGATAAAGGGCGTCAGGCACCCCTTTGACGAGCGGGTGGTCATAAGGGAGATACTGGAGGATATGGGCAAAAAATAAGCTTTATCTATCGCAATGATAAGGGAATATAATTTTTTGGAGGAATTTAATTATGGACAAAAGCATCAGTTTTACTCAGCTTGAGGAATTTGAGAAGGATTTTCACAGGGACCCGGCAAAGCGCGTGGCCCAGCTTGCGGTGACCGCTAACGGCGTGAACCAGAGCGCCACAGACCCCTTCACCCCTCGCCGCGACCGCTTCCAGTTCTCTGTGGAGCTAAAGACCGGGCATATCACCAATCAGAAGGCCTCAGGGCGCTGCTGGATGTTCGCCGCAATGAACACCATGCGCATGGAGGTAATGAAGAAGCTGGGCCTTGAGGACTTCGAGCTCTCCCAGAACTACCTGCTCTTTTATGATAAGCTGGAAAAATCCAACTACTTCCTTGAGAGCATCCTCGAGACCCTGGATGAGCCCACAAACGGCAGGCTCATAGCCCACCTGCTCACCGCGCCCCTGAACGACGGCGGGCAGTGGGATATGCTGTGCAATATAGTAGGCAAGTACGGCGTTGTGCCCAAGGACGCCATGCCCGAGACAGCCTGCTCCTCCTCCACAGGGGAGATGACCTCCTATATGACCCGCAGGCTCCGGGAGTTCGCCTGCGTTTTGCGCACCGGCTACAGCGAGGGCAAGGCCGTGGAGCAGCTGCGGGAAATGAAGGAAACTATGCTCTGCAGTATTTACAATATGCTCTGCATAGCCCTTGGAGACCCGCCCAAGACCTTCACCTTTGAGATCAGGGACAAGGACAATAAGTTTATCCGCGACACCGGGCTTACCGGCAGGAGCTTCTATGAGAAGTACGTGGGCTGGGAGCTCTCGGACTATGTGAGCCTTATAAACGCCACCACCAAGGATAAACCCTTCCACAGGACCTTCACCGTGAAGCTTCTGGGCAACGTGAAGGAGGGCCGCCCGGTAAAGTACCTTAACCTGCCTGTTGAGGAGCTAAAGCAGGCGGCTGTCCGCCAGCTCGAGGGCGGCTCCCCGGTATGGTTCGGCTGCGACGTGGGCAAGAGCTCCACCAGGAAGACCGGCATTATGGACCTGGAGGCCCTGCGCCCGGACCAGCTCTTCGGGGTGGAGTTCGGCATGGATAAGGCCCAGCGCCTGGACTACTGCGACAGCCTTATGACCCACGCCATGGTGTTCCAGGGGGTAAACCTGGACGAAAACGGCGCCCCCGACCGCTGGAAGGTGGAAAACAGCTGGGGCGACGAGCTGGGGGAAAAGGGCTACTTTGTTATGAGCGACGACTGGTTTACCGAGTACACCTACCAGGTGGTGATACATAAAAAGTACCTGACAGACTCCCAGAGGGCCGAGCTCGAGCAGGCCCCCATTGAGCTGGAGCCCTGGGACCCCATGGGCTCACTGGCCTGAATGCTTATAATGGGCAAATAAAACAGTCACGAGGTAATGTCAATGAATTACACGCTTTCGGAAATAGCCGCCATGACCGGCGGTAAAATACTCGGGGGAGACCCGGATACTGCCGTGACCGGCTTTTTTACAGACAGCCGCAAGGCACGGCCCGGCCTGATGTTCGTGCCCATAAGGGGTGAAAACCTGGACGGCCACAGCTTCATAGCTTCAGCCCTTGAAAATGGGGCCGCCGCCAGCTTCACGGACCGCCCCATGGAGCCTGCCGGCCCCCTTTTGCTGGTAGAGGACTGCCGGGCGGCCCTGCAGATGGCGGCGCAGAAGCATAGGGAGCGCTTTTGCATACCTATAGTGGGCGTCACCGGAAGCGTGGGCAAGACCACCGCAAAGGAGCTTGCCGCACTGGCTATAGGCGCGGGGCATAATGTCCTTAAGACCCCCGGCAACGCCAACAGCCAGGTGGGCGTGCCCATAACCGTCTGCGCCATAGACGAGGGG
The DNA here is from genome assembly GCA_947572385.1 of uncultured Clostridia bacterium. Lineage (GTDB taxonomy): Bacteria > Bacillota > Clostridia > Oscillospirales > Acutalibacteraceae > Acutalibacter. The sequence continues at coordinate 6,929 of CANPBX010000042.1, read as the reverse complement.
CACACCGCCGCCGTAGTTGAGATGGGCGTAAGCATGCCCGGGGAGATGGAGCGTATAGCCCGGGTGGTAAAGCCCACCTGCGGGATGATCACCACCATCGGCACATCCCATATCGAGTTTATGAAGTCCAGGGAGAATATCCTCTCGGAGAAGGCGAGGCTTGCGGACTATCTCACTCCCGAAGCCCCCCTGTTCGTCTGCGGGGACAACGACCTTTTGGCCTCCCTTGACGGCGGGGGGCGGTTCCGGGTGGTGACCTTCGGCCTGGGTGAAAGCTGCCAGTGGCGGGCCGTTGATATCCGGGAGGACGGCGAGGGCCAGGCCTTCACCTGCCATGCCCCGGACGGGCGCGTCCAGCAGGTACGCCTGCCTGTGCCGGGGGGCCATATCGCCTGCGACGCCCTTGCCGCCCTTGCCGCCGCCGACTTCCTGGGCGTCCCCCTTGAGAGCGCCGCCCGGGCCCTTAGCGGCTATACCCCCCCCAGTATGCGCCAGGTCATCAGCGACGTGGGCGGAGTCTGCCTTATTGACGACAGCTATAATGCCAGCCCGGACTCCATGCGAAGCGCCATTGACCTGCTTGCAGGCCGGGACATCCCCGGGCGCAGGATAGCCGTGCTTGCCGGTATGCGCGAGCTGGGGGACTACACCCGGAACGGACACCTTCTCACCGGGGCATACGCCAGGGAGCGGGGCATAGACGCCCTTATCGCCGTGGGGGAGCTCGGCGGGATTATAGCCGAGGGCTTCGGACCTGAGGCCCTTTGCGCCGACGGCAACCCTGAGGCCTGGGAGCTCCTCCGGGAAATGCTCCGGCCTGGGGACGCGGTGCTGGTAAAGGGCTCGAGGGGGATGAAGACAGAGGAGATCGTGAACATGATAAGGAGGGATCTTAATACTGAGGAAGCTTTATAAGGACGACTATGCCCAATACCTGGACTCCGCCTACAGGCTGGCCCTGGATATGAGCCGCTCCTGCTACCCCACGTACGCGGACGGGCTCAAGACCCGGCAGGATTTTGACGAGGCTTCCAAGCGGCCCTTTAAGCGGGACAACTATACTATGCTCCTCTATGAGCAGGAGGGCGAGGCCCTGGGGCTCATACAGTATTATGTGCTGGATGAAGACAAGTACGTCCAGCCGGACATCTTCTGCATAGAGCGGGGCTACGGCAGGGCCGTGGAGGAGTTTGCGGAGTATCTGCACAGGGAGCTCCCGGGCTATACCATGTTCTTCGGGGTTTCCGAGAAGAATAGGTCGGCAGTAGAGGCCCTGGAGGGCTTGGGGGCAAAGCGGGACGAGGTGAGCCTTGTGGGGGTGATGCGCTTCGAGGATCACAGCCCCCTGCCTGAAGCCGAGGGGGTAGTCCCTGTGGCCCGGGAGAATTTCAGTACCTTTGCAGAGCTCCACTCCCAGTGGGACGGCAAAATGTACTGGGACAGCGCCCACCTGCTTGAGGCCCTGGACGACTGGCATATCTATTATGTGCGGAAAGAGGGGAGGGCCATTGCCGCCGTCTACTACAGATACGTGGACGGCTCCATGGAGATATTCGGCATTGACTTTGAAGGAGGGCTTTTCCGCGAGGACTGCTTTAGGGCCCTGATGGTCCGGGCGCTGAATGGATCTAAAAGGGACGGCATGAAGGACCTGACCTTCTTCCACGACGAGGAGTCCCATTCGGCTGTGGAGAGCCTGGGTATCCGCACTATCGACACTTATTTCGGCTACAGCTATAAGCTATAGCTTATAAGCTATTAGTATCTGCATAAGGAAAGCCCCCGGGAACCCCGGGGGCTTTTGCATATTAACTTAATCCTGAGTCTCGCCCTTATCTTCAAGTAGGGTTATCTCCACCTCCAGCTCCCTGCCGTTCTGCCCGAAGGTCTGGGAGGGTCTGTAGAGGGTGAGGGTCACCTGGTCGCCGGGGGAGTAGCGCAGCAGGAGGTTCGACACGTCCCTAAGGCTCTCCACCCGCTCCCCCTCTATGGCGGTTATAATATCCCCGGGCTGGGCCTCGGTGCCCGCCAGGGTGCAGCCCTCGTTAAACTCGGTTATCTGCAGGCCTCTGGGGATACTGTACATCTGGGCCATGCTCTCGCTTATCTCCATGCACATTATCCCGAGCCTTGTGCGGCCCTTGATATAGCCGTCGGAGAGCAGGTTGTTGATAATGGGCTGGGCGCGGCTGACAGGTATGGCGAAGCCCATGCCCTCGTAGCCCTCGGTGACTATCTTCGAGGAGTTTATGCCCACCACCTGGCCGTACATATTCACCAGGGGCCCTCCGGAGTTCCCAGGGTTTATGGCGGCGTCGGTCTGGATATAGGTCATGCCCTCCTCGCTGTACTTGCCCACCTCCCGGTCAAGGCCGGAGATGATGCCCCTGGTCAGGGAGCTTGAGAAGCGCGCGCCGCCGGGGTTGCCTATAGCCAGCACCCATTCGCCTACCGAGAGCTCGTCTGCGTCCCCGAACTCCGCCGGGACAAAGTCGTGGTCGTTGGTCTTGAGCACCGCCAGGTCCGTGGTGCGGTCCACGCCCACCACCACCGCCTCATACTCCAGGCCCTCGTGGGTGGTGATCGTGACCACCGCCGAGCGGGAGTTCAGCACCACGTGGGAGTTTGTGATTATATAGCCGTCGCTTGTGGCTATGATCCCGGTGCCGGTGCTCTCCCCGGTTTTCTTGCCGTCCTGGGTGAGCTGTGCCGACACCGTCACCGTGGAGGTGACTATCCTGTTATATACCGCCTCGGCGTCAAGGGTATCCCCCGAGGGCCTGGGGGATATGGCAATGCCCTCGGTGTTGGGGGTCACGTCCACCTTGGGGCGCTCCGGCTCCTCCGGGGCCTCCTCAGAGGGCTCCGTGCCGGGCTCCCCGTCCTCCGGGCCGTCGGGCTCGATTTCGTCCTCGTCAAAGGGCACCCTAAAGCCCGGGTAGTTTTCGTCCGGCTCAGTACCCCTGTCCGCCGCCAGGGCGAAGTACATCACCGCGCTGGACATACCCGCCACAGCCAGGATCCCCGCTATCCACAGGAACACCTTGGCCCCTGTGGACATCTTCCTCTTCGGCGGCGCAGGCGGCTGGTATGCCCCCGGGTACGGCGGGTACGGCGCCTGCCACTGCTGGGCGCCGTACTGAGCGGCAGGCTGCTGGACTGCATTATACTGCCCACCCGGCTGCTGTTCAGCATGTTGCTGTTCAGCATATTGCTGGGGATACTGCACGAACTGCTGCGGGCCCTGGGGATAGTACGGCGGGTATTGCTGGAAGCCCTGCTGTACCGGCGGCTGGGGCGCCCCCGGCTGCTGCCACTGGGCCTGCTGCCCCGGATACTGCCCGCCGTACGCCGGGTACTCCGGATAAGCCTCCGGCGCCGGGGGCATTACCGGCTCCACCGGCTCCGGGGGCATGGGCTCTACGCCGTCCTCCGGTATCTGCACATTCTCTTCGGACCTCTGTATATCCTCCCCGTGCTCCTCCGGGGCCTGCACATTTTCCCCGCTGTTAATATCCTCTTTCCAGTCACTCATCTTCCTTACTCCTTTCGGTCTCCGGCTTCTTTGCTTTCTTTGCCCTTGGCTCCCTGAGCTTCGGCGCGCCCTCCTTGGCCTTCTGCTGGCCGTCCTTCAGGCGCGGGGACTCCTGGGGCTTGGGGATGTAGAACTCAAAGCGGCAGTACTGCCCCTGGATGGAGCTCACCTGTATATTGCCGCCGTGGAGCTGCAGGATCGTGCGAACAAGGTACAGCCCCAGGCCCATGCCGTTCTTGTCCCTGCTGCGGGATTTGTCCCCCTTATAGAAGCGGTCAAATATCATGGGCAGGTCCTCCGGGGCTATGCCCGGGCCGGTGTTCTCTATAGTCACCGTGGTGCGGTCCACGCTGTCGATTATCCCGACCCTTATAGAGCCGCCCTGATTGGTAAATTTTACGGCATTTTCCAGCAGATTATACACCACCTGGTGCAAAAGGTCCTGGTCCCCCCACACAGCGACCGGGGCGGCCTCCTCCAGGCCCCCGATCTCTATCCCCTTCTCGTCTATGGCCTGCTCGAAGGTGAGCAGTGTGTTCACCACCGTATTGGTGACGTCAAAGGAGCAGGGGTGTATCTTCATATCCCCGCTGTCTATACGGGAAAGGTCCAGCATGGACTTTACGAGCCTTGACAGCCGCTTTACCTCCCCCGAGACTATATGCAGATACTTGCTCTGCTCCCCCTGGGGTATGGTGCCGTCCAGAATGCCGTCTATAAAGCCCGCTATGGTAGTCATGGGTGTCTTCAGCTCGTGGGACACGTTTGCTATAAAGCTTCGGCGCATCCCCTCGGAGTTTGTAAGGGAGTTTGCCATATTGTTAAAGGACCGGGCAAGCTGGCCCATCTCGTCCTCGCTCGTGACCTGCACCCGCACGGAAAAGTCCCCCGCCCCAAAGCTCCTTGCCGCCGCCGACATCTGCCTTAAGGGCCTTACCATCCTGTAGGCGAATACGCCCACCGCGCAGAAGGAGATACCAAGGGCCAGCGCCGCCGCCACCAGGAATATCTTGAAGGCCTCCAGCTGCATTGCGCTCATTGAGGCCGGGCTTGTTGTAGCGAATACCGCCCCCACCGGGAGCGTGCCCTCCGGCGCGAGCATTGGCACGCCGATAATATAGTAGTTCTCCTTATATAAGCCCTCAAAGCTCCCCCGGCCCTTATACAGCCCCTCGGAAGCTCTTGCCACATAGAAGGGCTGCACCTTCTCAATGCCCTCTACCCTGCTGCACTCATAGCTCCCAAGGAGCACGTTGCCGTCAAGGTCCGTGATGAAAATATCCGCCTCTATGCTCATTGAAAAGCTCTCCATAAAGTGCATGAGCACGTCTCCCTGGAGCTCGTACTTCCCCTCGGATTTCTCTTTGAGGAAGCGCCCTGCCGTCTGGGCTATGGAGGAGGCGTTCTGGGTGAGCAGCCCCTCCTTCTCCTGGCGCCAGTATTTGCCGAAGAACACCATCATCATGCTGCCGAGTATGGTAAAGCCCAAAAGGATTATCGCCATGGTTATGGAGAGGTACCGCTTGAATATGCTCCTCTGCATAGGCTAGTCCTTCACCTCGAATTTATAGCCCACGCCCCACACTGTCTTGAGGCTCCACTTGTCGGACACCCCCTCAAGCTTCTCCCGAAGGCGCTTTATGTGTACGTCCACAGTGCGGCTGTCCCCGTAGTAGTCAAAGCCCCACACCTCGTCCAGAAGCTGGTCCCTTGTAAATACCCTGTTGGGGTTTGAGGCCAGATGGTAGATAAGCTCCATCTCCTTGGGGGGCGTGTCTATCTGCACGCCCTTGACCTTCAGCTCGTAGTTTGTAAGGTTTATCACCAGCTCGTCATAGGAGACCTCCTTATTGTCCGGCTTGTCCCCGCCCATACCGCTCCGGCGCAGCACGGCGTTTATCCTGGCTACGACCTCCTTGGTCTCAAAGGGCTTCACCACATAGTCGTCCGCCCCCAGCTCCAGCCCCAGCACCTTGTCGAATACCTCGCCCTTTGCCGTGAGCATGATAATAGGGCAGGCCGATCTCTTCCTTATCTCCCTGCACACCTGCCAGCCGTCAAGGCCGGGGAGCATTATGTCAAGGAGGATAAGGTCGGGGGAGAAGCTGTCGAACTTTTTAAGGGCGCTCTCGCCGTCGTTGGAGATAGCGGCCTCGAAGCCCTCCTTCTCGATATAGAGCCGCAAAAGCTCGCATATATTTGTATCGTCGTCAACTATCAGAATCTTTCCGGACCCCATAAAAACACCTCTCATTCTATGTTCCCCTATATTTTACCCCAGATATATGGCAAAAGCAAGAAAAACAGGTGAATAAAGCGTGAATAATATATAGTAAACGCACTTTGATACAAATGCCTCTGTAGCTTTGCAAAAAAGCCGCAAAAAAATTTCAAATAATCTGCAAAAAAGAAAGGGCGTTTAAGAGGTTAAGAAAAACCTTTTAAGCGCCCTTTCTTTTCTTCAAATCAGCTTGTCTTTTTCCTGCGGTTTCCATGCTCCTCAAGGATGAGGTTTTCCCCTGTCCTGGGCTGCTGGTTTGGTATGTATTCCAGCAGCTCCGACAGGTCGCAGCCTAAAGCCTCGCAGATTTTGTCCAGGTGTTCAAAACTCACACGCTCGGCCAGACCTTGGTAAAGGTCATTGATTGTACCGGGCCGTATACCTGTTTCCCTGGACAGTTTGGCCTGTGTCCACCGGCGTTCGCCGAGGATTCTGGATAGATGATTTTTTATCATCGCTTATGCCCCTTTTATAGGCATTTTACCAGAATAAGTATTATTTGTCCGTACTTTGTAAGGTTCTGACGAAAAGCGTAATAATCTTACAATATCCGTCAGAAATTGCGGATAATTACCTCGGCATACCGCTTTTTGTTGTTCCCACTGCTGGACAGGTTTTCCCTGCGCTCTATCCTCTCGATAGTATAACCTTTGTACAATTCCCGCACCTCGGGGCAGTCATTGTAAGAGAGGATAAAACGGCCCTTAATAGGCTCCAGAGCGGCCTGTAAGCGCTGATGGTCATCCGGGGTAAAGGTGCCGTCATAGTATGCCTCTGCGCCTACATACGGCGGGTCAAGATAGAACAGCGCAGCCTTGCGGTCATACACCTGGATAAGGTCGGCAAAGTCTTTGCGTTCTATGTTTACCCCCTGCAGGCGCTTGTAGGCTTGGGCCAGGCGGGGAATAATGTTAGACACATTCTTGCTGTCCGTTGCATAGTCCTCGCCAGCCTTTCCAAAGCTGATTTTTACCCGGTACAGGAACCGTGCGGCCCGCTGGATATCCGTAAGTCCCCGCATATTTGCCTGGGCCACATAATCAAAAAACTGCTCCCTGGAGGAAAGCAGCCAGTCAAATTCCCGCTGCAGCTCCCCGCAGTGGTACTTTACAC
>CANPBX010000041.1 GCA_947572385.1 uncultured Clostridia bacterium | reverse complement strand
GGATATCATTGCCGAGGAGCAGAGGCAGTTTGACGAGTGGCTGGCTGCCAAATGATTGATCGAGGAACCGGGAGGGGACTTGATCGTCCCCTCTCATTATTTATTACTAACTATTTGTGGTGAGAAAGATGTCATTTGAAAAGCTAACTCAGTATCTGGAATCTTTAGAAGACAGTTATGATATCAAAGGCCTTGACATGATCGTTAAGAAAAAACACGAGGTCATTTACCGCCATAAGCAGGGTTACAATGATTATAACTGCACCAGGCCAGTCTCAGAAAAGGATTTGTATTATCTGTACTCCTGCACAAAGATTGCGACCATGACGGCAGGTATGCAGCAGGTAGACGAGGGCAGGATCAGGCTGGATGCTCCAGTGTCGGAATATCTGCCTGAATTTGCCAACATGAAGGTTGCCGATAATTACGTGATGGGCGATTTCGGGAATTTGCCAAACCAGTCCTCTCCGGCACATCCAGCCAAAAATCCCATACTTATCCGGGACCTTATGGCTATGACCGCCGGGCTTTCCTATAACACCACCTCAGAGCCCATTATGGAACTGAAAGAGAGGAGCGGCAATAAGGCTTCTACACGGGAAATGGTAAGCGCCATCGCCAAAATGCCCTTGCTCTACGAGCCGGGAGCCAGGCACGCCTACAGCCTGGGCCACGATGTTATTGCCGCGGTAGTCGAGGCTGTCACCGGGCAGAAGTTCAGTGACTATGTGGCTGAGCATATCTTTAACCCCCTTGGGGAGGAAGACGTATATTTCCATCTGCGGGAGGAGGACAGATATAGGATGGCAGACCAGTATTCCTGTGATTTTAAAACCGGCGAAAAATCCCGTCATGAGGGCAACGCCTTCGAGCTGACCGACGAATACGACAGCGGCGGCGCGGGGCTCATAACTACAGTGGACTGCTATTCCGTACTGCTGGACGCCCTGGCCTGCGGAGGGGTAGGGGCAAACGGGAAGAGGATTATTTCCCGGGAAAGCATTGAGGCAATAAAAACTCCTAGGCTGAATGCTGTGCAGTTGGATGATTTTACCATGAAGGGAATGTTCCGTCCGGGCTATAATTATGGCCTGGGTGTGCGCGTCCTGGTGGACGATACGAAGGCAAAAAGCCCCGCCGGGGAATTTGGGTGGGACGGCGCCGCCGGAGCCTATGCCCTGATAGATTCCAGGAATGGCATCAGCCTGTTCTACGCACAGGCTATACTGGGGCTTCGGGGAGTTTATTCCGATATCCATCCGAAAATCAGAGACCTGGTCTATGAATGTATGGAGTAGGGTCTGCCCAAGTGAACGGAAGCCGCAGCAGCTTATAAAGTAAAACGATTTTATGGAGGAATAAAATGGATAAGTTTTATGTTCAATTAGACGGCTTTTCCCGCCAGCTGGTCCATGACTATGAGGGCGTGATGGAAAAGGTAGCAAAGCTGGGCTATAACGGTATCGAAATCTTCTACGGCCTGCATGGGGGCTATACTCCCGAGGGCTTGAAAAACTTCCTTGGCTCTATTGGTATGGAGGTCATAAGCTCTCACGTTGAGACCGAGGACACCGAGGAAAACCTGAAATACCTGCCCGGTACCGGCTGCAGGTATATGATAAATCCCGGACTGGCTATCACCAGCACGAAGGAGGCCTATGAAGCCGCGCAGTTCTTAAACGAGATGGGCAAAAAAGCAAAGAACGTTGGGATGAAGTATGGCTACCACAATCATTCCAACGACTTCCTAAGGCTGGACGGCAAAATGATTTGCGACATTCTAATTGAGAACACTGACCCTGAGCTGGTGGCCTTTGAGATGGATATAGCCTGGGCTTACAGGGCAGATGTGGACGCCGCTGGGTACATAAGAAAATACCCCGGGAGATTCGAGCTTGTCCATGTGAAGGAAACAAAGGAATTTCCAATGAAGCTCGACTTTATGAAGCCTATACCCAAGGAAAAACAAGGGGAGAAGGATATCTCGGGATGGCCCAAGCTGGACCCCGAGGCTGCAAAAAAACTGGATGAAGCTCTCTCCATCAACTGTGAGCTGGGGAAGGGTATTGTAGACATGAAGGCTGTTAAGGCAGCAGCCGATGCCCAGCCCTGTGAGCCCATCTACATTGTGGAGCGTGATTACGCCTGGACAGGGGACATCTTTACTACCCTTGCAGCCGACGCCGGCTACCTGAGAGCTTTGTAAAAAAATAGAAACAGCAAAGGAGACAAACAAAATGAAAAATATTGCTATTGTTGGCTGTGGAAATATGGGCGGCGGACACGCTTTGGCTATCGGTTATGGAACCGGCTATACCGATTGGCAGCTGCCCCAAATCATCGACGATGAAATAGAGGCAGTTACCACTGACATCTCTAAAATCCTGCACCTTTCCGGCATTTTTGATATTGACGAGAAAAGGCAGGAGTGGGCTAGAGGCGAGGGCTTTCATGTGTATCAGTCCCTGGAGGAGATTTTAGGCGACCCGGAGGTGGACATCGTTCTGATAGCTGTGCCCAACCATCTCCATGCGGAGATTGCCATCAAAGCTATGCGCGCAGGCAAGCATGTGCTCTGCGAGAAGCCTGTTACTCCCACCTCTGCCGAGCTTGAGGAGGTTTTAAAGGTCTCCAAGGAGACCGGCAAGGTATTTTATCCCAGACAGAACAGAAGATGGGACCCCGACTACCTGCTGGTAAAGAAAATCTATGACAAACAGCTGGCCGGCAAGCCGCTCAGCCTGGAAAACCGTATCGGTGGCGGCGGCGCAGACGGTCCCTTCGGCTGGCGCAGTGAGAAGCGTTTCGGCGGCGGTATGATGCTGGACTGGGGCGTACACCTTATCGACCGTATTGTTCAGATGAACAAGTCCAAAATCAAGCAGATTTTCTGCCAGGTCATCAATCTTACTGGTACAGACGTGGACGAAGGCTTTAACCTTACCCTCATCTTTGAGGACGGATTCATTGCCTACATAGAGAGCGGCGTAGGTCACTTCGATTCCCCCGCTCCCGGATGGAGGCTGAACGGAACCACCGGCATAGGCGAAGTCATCACCTTTTCCGGCGAGGGAGCAAAGGTTCTAAAGGCAAGGCCCAGAGACCCCAACTTTGTCCGGGATTTTAATGCTCTTCCTGTGAGAAAGCCCAGTATTAAGCGCGGCGAAGGCCCCAGCTGGTTTGCCGCCCCGCCTACAAACAACGATGTGATCGAGCTGGAGCGCCCCATTTTCGACAGGAATTCCCTGTACAGAAACCTGGTGGACTGCATTGAAGGCAAAGCGGAGCAGATAGTTACCGGCGAGCAGGCCCTTAGAGTACTTAAAATCATGGAAGCAGCGCTGCTCAGCGGCGAGAAAAACCAGGCTATCGATTTTGAATAAGCCGGGATATTTTAGAAAGCTGTTTTGCAACAGGGAAATGGAGAAAAGCATTATGGAGCACCGTAAATTTGACACGCTAAATGCAAGCCCGGTAAATTTTTCAGAGACCGATATGTGGATGGGGATAATTCCCGCCTCTGCCGACGGAAAGGAGCCCCGCAGGATGGGCTATACCCGGGAGCCCCGGGCCATTGAATTCAGGCCTGAGGGAGTAGAGTTCAACGTCTATGCCCCTGACGCCGGCAACGTTGAGGTGAGCGGAACTAGGAACACCAGGATGGGTGAAGCAAAGCGTCCATTGCATAGAACAAACAAAGAGGGCTGGTGGCAGGCCGTTATCCCCGACATCCCCGGCGGCGTGCAATTCCTTTACTACTACTTTGACGGTAAAGAGCATTTGTATGAACACGCCCCTGTCTGCTATGCCCATAATAGGGTGTGCAATTTTGTGGATGTGCCGGACCCTGACTTTGATTTCTATGATTATAAGGATGTGCCCCACGGCGCGGTGCGGTGCGAGTATTATCGCTCCACATATACCGGAGCCCTGCGTAACTGCTGGGTCTATACGCCTCCCGGATATGAGGATGATCTGGATAGGAAATATCCAGTTCTATATCTGCTGCACGGCGGTGGCGAAAACGAGACCGGATGGGTCTGGCAGGGCAAAATCAATTTTATTATGGATAACCTGCTTGCCGAGGGGAAATGCAGGGAAATGATTGTGGTGATGAATTTTGGACATGCCTATGCCCCTGACAGCCAGCAGGAGGGCGTCCTGCCAGGTCAGATTGACCAACTGCTTATCAAAGACTGTATCCCCTTTATCGAGGAGCGCTTCAGGACTCTTAATGACAAGACCCATAGGGCCATTGCAGGGCTTTCAATGGGTTCTTACCAGACCCAGTGGACCGCCTTCAATAATCCCGGATACTTTGATTATATAGGGATATTCAGCGGTACAGTGGGCAATGCTTTCCCGGAGGTGAGTACAGAGAAATTTACCACTGCGGAAAACGCCGAGAGCTTCAACGCCCAGCACAAGCTTCTGTTCTTCAGCAGGGGTATGCTGGAGGGCGGTGAGAAGCTTCACGGCGAGTTGGAGGCCCTGACCAGGAACGGTATCAAGGTGGAGTATTTCCTATGTGACGGAATTCACGAGTGGCAGACCTGGAGGAAAAGCGTCCACGCTTTCCTGAAGCTGCTGTTCTAAATACGATAAGAGGTGAGAAGCCAGTGGACGTTGAACGACTGAAGAAGATTCGTACTTGGGCGAATTTAAACCTGACAGGGACGATCCTGCCTTGGTGGTGCAGCGAGTACATTATGGACAGGGAGAACGGCGGTTATTATGGCGTAGTCACCCTTGATGGCGAGCGCGGCTATTCTGAGCCCCGGAACCTGACTCTCCTGGGGAGGATGCTCTTTGTGTTTTCTTCCTCCTATAGACATCTTAAGGGCAGACTCTATTTGGACCGGGCCGATTACGCTTTCAAAGAGATGAAGGAGCATTTTTACGACAAGGAGTTTGGCGGAGCCTTCGTGTCGGTAGACGCCGACGGCACGGTCCTCTCAGACACAAAACCCAACTATTGCGAGGCCTTCTATATTATGGGCCTTGCGGAATATTATCACGCCACCGGCAGCAAAGAGGCTCTTGAAATGTGCCTGGAGGCCTGTGAGCTGATGGAGGCCAACGCCAGAGTTGCCCCGGGCATTTATCATGCCACCCTTCACAGGGACTGGTCCCCAAAGCCTGGCTTTGACAACGGACGGAGAAATTCATCATATTCTCTGCCCGACGACGCAATAATGTATCCTCACCATCTGTGCCAGGCCTATTACCGGCTGTATCAGGCCACTCACGACAATAAAATAGCCGGGATTTTGAAGGAAATGGTCAAGATAATGATTTACAGGATGTACGACGATAAGCACCACAACTTTATCACTCTGGCTGCAAAAGACATGAAGCGGCTGGGGAACTCCGTCAGCTATGGACATGACTGCGAACTGAGCTACCTGTTTATCAATATCGTTGATGAACTGAAGCTTGATGATATCAGGGATAGGACATATACGGTCGTGTCAGAGGTGCTGGAGAATGTTGTGGAAAACGCCTTTGACTCAAACGGATGTATGTACAACGGCGCGAACCTCGACACAGGGGAGATTGGCAGCGTCCACGTCTGGTGGGCAGTTTCCGAGGCTGTTTCCGCAATGCTGTGCGGCTATGACATTACCGGCGACATCAAATTTCTGGACGCCTGTGAAAGGCAGATTGACTTCATCGAGAAGTATTTTGTCAACAGGGAGACCGGCGACTGGTATAATAACATCCGGTCCGACGAGACCGGAGGGCACCTCTCCGACGGTCAGCATGGGATGGATAAGCTGAATCCGGGGAAATGTCCCTTCCATAATGGGCAGATGTGCCTGGAGGTTATGAAAAGAGTAGATAAGATGCTGGGCAAAGCCCAATAAGTTTATAAACAGTCAAATAAAGGAGCTGAGTTGTATGAAGATGTTAATCGGAGGAAGGTTTGTGGATTCATCCGACGGCGGCAAAATTGACATTGTCAATCCTGCCACAGGTAAAGTGATAGACACTGTGCCGGCTGGCACTTTGGAGGATTTAGATAAAGCTATTTCCCTTGCGGTTGAGGGACAGAAGGAGTGGAAGGCAGTTCCGCTCCACGAGAAAATGCGTATCCTGGAAAAGTACGCCTGCCTCGTCGAGGAGAGCGTGGAGGAGATTTCCAAGGTTATGTGCGAAGAAGGCGGGAAGCCTATCGAGCAGTGCAGAACTGAGGTCTATGCGAATGCGGCTATTTTCAGGATATACTGCGCCGCGGCGTATACCTTCTATGGGAAGACCCTGCCTTATAACGGAGAGGCAAGGTCACAGGGAGACGTGGTAATGACTGTCCACGAGCCGCTGGGAGTGTTTGCCAATATCGTACCATTTAACTATCCATGCGAGCTTGCGGCCCATAAGCTGGCCCCTATGCTGGTTACAGGCAACTCCGTAGTCTTAATGCCATCCTCCAAGACCCCGCGCAGCGCTATTATGATTGTGGACCTGCTCTATAAGGCCGGCGTGCCCGCAAACGCTGTCTGCTGTGTTACCGGCAAGGGCAGCTTGATTGGCGCCGCGGCAGCCAAGGACTCCCGCGTGGCGGCTGTCAGCTTTACCGGCAGCACCGGCGTGGGGATATCTCTGGCTGAGACCTGCGCCAAGTCCCTTCGCCCGGTTTCCCTTGAGCTTGGCGGCAACGACCCTCTCATTATCTTTGATGACGCTGATTATGAGAAGGCGCTCGACGAGACCATAGCTGGCAGAATCGGCAATGCGGGCCAGACCTGCTGTGCCAGCAAGCGCTTTATTGTGCAGAAGGGGATTTACGATAAATTTGCGAAGGACCTGGCGGACCGCTTGTCCGCTGTCAAGGTGGGCGACCCTGCCGACCCTTCTGTGGAAATGGGCCCCTGTGTGCGTGAAGCGGACGCTATGGAAGTGGAAAGGCAGATTGAGCTGACCGTCAGCCAGGGCGGGGAGTTACTGCTGGGAGGCAAGAGGAACGGCGCATTTGTGGAGCCCACTGTTATCAAGGTCCCAAAGACCGCGGATATCGCCAGGGACATGGAGTGCTTTGGTCCTGTCTGGCCTCTTATACCTTTCGATACCATGGATGACGCCATCGAGATTGCGAACAACACCATTTTCGGACTGTCCTCCGGCGTCATTACCTCTGACATGCAGACAGCCATGAAGGTGGCAAACCGTATAGAATCAGGCTCCTGCATTATCGGCGGAAGCGGCAACTACAGGCTTGCCCACCAGCCCTTTGGAGGCTATAAATACTCTGGAGTGGGAAGGGAAGGCGCGGTTTCCACTCTTGAGGAGATGACCCAGCAGAAGACCATTGCGTTCAAAGGAATACTTAATGATTGAGTAGCCTGTACTTTTCAATTTACTTAAAAGAAATAGAAGGGTGGGTAAAATGAGGAAAAATTCAAGCTTGCAAAAGCGCATTTTTAAAAGCTGGCCCCTGTATACCATGCTGATTCCAGGGATGATTTATCTGATTATCAACAACTATCTGCCAATGTTCGGAATCCTGATTGCCTTTAAAAAGGTGGATTATTCCGTTGGCATTCTCCAAAGCCCCTGGACAGGTTTCTCTAACTTTACGTATCTGTTTGCTTCTAACGACGCATACATCATGTTTAGGAACACAATCCTTTACAATATAGCATTTATCATCCTTGGAAACCTTCTAGGACTGATTGTTGCTATTGCGCTTGATACAGTAAAGAACCGCTTCTTCAGGAATGCCACACAGGTAATTATTCTAATCCCCCACTTGCTCTCCACGATTATTATTACCTATATAGTCTACGCCTTCCTGAACGAGCAGAACGGCTTTATGAACAACTCCATACTGAAGCTGCTCAATATGGAGCCGGTCAGCTGGTACAACACCCCCGGGCCATGGCCTATAATCCTAATCATCGTATACCTGTGGATGTCCATTGGCTACACGTCAATCCTCTATTATTCCACGCTTATCGGTATCGACAAGACTTTTTACGAGGCCGCGGTGGTAGACGGAGCCTCCCTGTGGCAGCAGATTTTCAGGATTACCCTGCCCTGCATGAAAAAGACCATTATCATCCTTCTGATTCTTGCTGTGGGCAGGATATGCTACTCAGACTTCGGCCTGTTTTACCAGGTTCCCATGCACAGCGGGCTGCTCTATTCTACCACACAGACCATCGACACCTTTGTGTACAGGGCTTTGCTGGAGCAGAACAGTATCGGGAGGTCTTCCGCGGCAGGATTGTTCCAGTCTGTTCTCGGTTTCGTGCTTGTCGTCTCCACCAATCTGATTGTCAGAAAAGTAGACGCGGAAAGCTCGCTGTTTTAAAGGAGGCCGGAAAATGATTACAAACAACAAGGTCTTTATCGCCATACAATATATCTTTCTCTTCTGCCTGGTTATTATGGCTGTCATACCTTTCTGGCTGTTGATTTCCAGCTCCTTTACCACTGAAAAGGAGATTCTCGAAAGCGGCTACTCGCTTTTTCCAAAGATAGTTACCTTTGACGCTTACCGCTACCTGTTCTCTGTCAGCGGCGGCGTTTTAAGAGCCTATATGATGAGTATCATCATTGCCGGAAGCGGAGTTTTTACCTGCCTGGTCCTTACAATTCTGTTTGCCTACCCCCTCTCCAAGCAGGAGCTCCCCGGGAAGAATTTCTTCGCATTTTTTCTGTTCTTCACCATGCTCTTTAACGGCGGCCTTGTACCCACCTATATGGTCTATACCCAGCTATTCCATATCAAGGATACATTGTTCGGAATGATTATTCCCGGATTGCTGATGAGCCCGTTTAACGTCATTATGGTGAGGACCTATATCACATCAAATGTAGCCAACGAGATTGTTGACGCGGCGAAAATTGACGGAGCGGGAGACTACCGCGCGCTGCTTTCTGTTGTCATTCCGCTGTGTAAGCCAATCATCGGCACCATTGCCCTGATGTCTTTCATCGGCTACTGGAATAACTGGACCAACGGTATCTATTACATCCAGAACCGTACTGACATGTACGGTATTCAGAATTACCTGAAAACTGTGCTGGACAGTGTCAATGTGCTGCAAAGCCAGATTTCAGGCCAGGTGGGAATCGACGTGAAGGATTTGCCCTCTATGGGCATCAGGATGGCATTGGCTGTTATCGGAGTTCTGCCGGTTTTGATAATGTACCCGTTCTTTCAGAAATCCTTTATCAAGGGCATTACAATAGGCTCGGTTAAGGGCTGAGGAGAACAGGGGAGCGTCAAAGCGCCTACAAAAGAGCCGGAATTGGTGCAGGATAATAATGAGATGACCCAGCGGGTATAATAGAATCATTTTACCAGGAGTGAACTGAACATGGATAAGAAATTCAGAATTGCCATCGTTGGATGTGGGGGTATGGGAAGCGGACATGCTGTGGCGCTGCAAAGCGGAACTGGCGAGACCGTTTATAAGGGAAATGTTGCCGACGCCAAAATGCCCGACAGTGCTATGACTACCAACCTTGGAGAGATAGCCGAGCTTGCTGGCATAACCGACACCGACTCCGAACGTGTTAAATGGGCGGTTTCCCAGGGAATTTCCGTTTACGCCGATTATGGGGAGCTTTTGGCGGACAGGACCGTAGACGCTGTCCTGATTGCCACTCCAAACCATCTGCATAAGCCCATGGCTATTTACGCTTTACAGGCGGGCAAGCATGTGCTGTGCGAAAAGCCTGTCATGCTGAGCAGCGCCGACCTTATGGAGGTGGTAGAGGAAGCTGAAAAAGCAGGCAAAGTCTTTTATCCCAGACAGAACAGGGAATGGGACGAGGATTTTCTCATCATTAAAAAGATTTATGAAGAGGAGCTTCTTGGCAGGACCTTTGAGATACGGTGCAGGATAATGGGCGCCCGTGGTATCCCTGGTGATTGGAGAAGCAAGAAGGAGTTTGGCGGCGGGATGATGTATGACTGGGGCGTGCACATTATCGACCGGATCGTGAAGATGGTAGATAAAGCGCCGGAGCGAGTATTTTGCGACTTAAAAAACATCACTAACGAGGAATGCGACGATAATCTGTTTGTACATATGACATTTGAAGATGGCCTTACAGTACGCCTCGAAGTGGACACCTGCCATTTTGTCAGCCTCCCCCTTTGGAACCTTTTTGCAAGCCACGGCTCTGCAGAGATTCAAAACTGGAACTGCGACGGCAAGATGACGCTTCTGTCAAGCTGGCATGACAAGGACGCCCTGCCCATTATAGCGGGCTCAGGCCTTACCAAGACCATGGCTCCCAGAACCAAGGAGACCCTGACCGAGCTGCCCCTTCCAAGATTTGACTTTGACCGAAATGCACTGTACAGAAATTTTATAGAGACCTGCCAGGGCAAGGCTGAGCAGATCGTCACCAACGAGCACGCCCTGCGTGTTATGAAGATAATTGAGGCCTGCTTTGAATCGGCAAAAACGAAGAAAGTTGTAGAGTTTAGGGACTGACATGACAGGAAAGCGGGAGCTGCTTTCTTCTGTTTGAATACTGTTTAGGATGTGTAAAAGATGGATAAACGGTTGGGGCAGATCTCAAAAATTGGTATCGTCCCAGTCATTGAGATCGATAACGCGAAAAAGGCAGTACCTCTGGCAAGAGCTCTGGTGGGTTTGCCCTGCACCTAGTGAAAAGATAAACCTGAATGCAGGCGCTGCATTCACATGAAAGCCGAGGGATAATTATTATGAGTCTTCAAATGCACGACAGGCTGTTGTGGCCCGGCGGGAAGCGAAAGGCTTTTACTGTAAGCTATGACGACGGTGTGACCCAGGATATCCGATTCATTGAACTGCTCAATAAATATGGGATAAAAGGGACATTTAATCTCAATTCAGGACTGCTGGGGCAGCCCGGAATGATCAACATAGGGAAGAGGCCCGCGACCCATAATAAGGTGCCTCCCAAAGAGGTCAAAAGCATATACGCCGGTCATGAGATAGCCTCTCACGGGCTGTACCACACCACCGTCTGCAATACGGATCCAGCCCGGTGCCTTAACGAGATCTTAAACTGCCGGAAAGAGCTGGAAGCGTTGGCGGGGTATCCAATAACTGGTTTTGCATACGCCTTTGGTGCCTACGATAACACGGTGGTGAACGCCCTGAAGAGCTGCGGTATCACCTACGCCCGGACCATAAAAGCCACCCATTCTTTTGATGTCCCGGAAGATTTTCTGATTTGGGATCCCACCTGCCATCACGATGATGAAAGGCTTCCGGAGCTCACAGAGAATTTTATGAAAGACACTTCCTTGTTTCCAATGCTGAAGCTGTTCTATGTATGGGGACACTGCTATGAATTCGACCAAAACGACAATTGGGATTATATCGAGCACTTTTTGGAAAAGATGTCAGGCCACGAAAACATCTGGTATGCAACCAATGGTGAGGTTGAAAGCTATACCTCAGCATACCGGCGGCTGATTTTCTCGGTGGATGGTCGCCTTGTGTATAACCCGACCTGCGTTTCTGTATGGGTCGGGGCTATTGGCTCCGATTCTGCCGCGGAGATCAAGCCGGGCTGTGTGACAACTCTGCCTGAGCCTACTGTACTGTAAATCATAGAAAAGAAGAAACGGAGGGGAGCCGGGAGGCACCCTTCTCTTTTTGGTTCTAGTATCTAGATGGTGTCGACAATAAACAAGGAGCCAAATAGCAATACAACGGATCTGGACAGCGGCGAACGAAGAGGCGTTTTTGGCGTAGCGCGTAGCAATACCACGCCACCTTTTGAGAAGCAGGAAAGCATTCTCAACGAGATGGCGGAGTTTGTAAAGATATTCGTCGTATTCCCGCAGATGTTTTCGGTTCTTTCTTGGAGGAATGACCGGCGTCATGCCCTGGTCGGCAGCCTTGATAATGATTGGGACTGTAATCATAGCCACGATCTGCCAGAAGATACTCTGCAAGGTCTTGGTAGCACCCGAGTGATAGGCCCGGTAATGCTTGAACGCGATATGCTCCGGCTCTCGCTGTTCAAGCTCCGTGAACATCTGCTCCAAGGGGCTTGAATCATTCCCCCTCCACCAGGGCCATATTACGAAGCAGAAACTGGATGGTGGGAAAGTTCTGTTCCTCGGGCTGGCCTCATAGAACAAAAAATAGGCGAGAGCTGAAAGCAGCTCCTTCGCCATATCGTCCCAAATCTGTTCTCCCTTTTGTGCGCCCTGCACCGCCGTAGCTTTCCAAAAATTTTCGACCATTCTATCTATATCGTCATCGCTGCGCAGGAATACAAAGGGATTGGCTGCACGTGATGCCGCTCCCTCTGGCCCAAAGCTGCGCGGCCATGCCCAGAAATCCTCCGCCCTGGGCAGCCGACTGCCGGATTGTGCCGTTTCCGGTTAAATTACCGGCCAGCCCGGTCGAATAGTTTATATTGATGGTATATAGCAATTATTCTGTGCTGATAACAGAACAATATGTAATGAAAAATTCAGAAGCTACTTATAAAACCACTTCTTCTTTGATAGAAATTGCCAAAAAACATTTTGCGGAATATGGCTATTTCGATGTTCCTTTAGACAAAATTGCTGAGGAAGCAAATGTAACACGAGGAGCAATATATCATCATTTCAAAAATAAGCAAGGATTTTTCATAGCTGTATTAGTCAGTGTGCAAAAAGATATTGCCGCTCAAAACTCGTGATAAAATAAGAACAGATACTATTATAAGGAACCGCTGATTAAAGGACGAAGAGTCAAGGAAATAGCAAAGAATGATGATAGACATCAAATTTGGGGTCATATTGGATGCAGTATCTTTACTTTGTACCTCCATTGCCAGTCAAAAGGACACAAAAATTTCAGACGGGGGATAGTGAGCAGTCCGCTTTTGCAAGCCTATACAGATTTGCGCTGGCAAACAGCACGTGCGATCGGTTGAGATTTTTTCGCAGTCCCCGGTACACAGCCTTTCGGAACCCAAAGAGGTTCTTCACAATTCGGTAGGGGTGTTCCACTTTACAACGCACAGAGGATTTGCGGTTCTCGATATACCGTTCCCAGTCAATGGCGTTGCCTGAAACCTTGGGCAAGCGCCCCGGTCTGCGGTTGATGCGGTATTCAATGGCGGAAAGCTGAGGATCGCTCCTGATCTCTTTCTGTTTCTCTATCCCAAGGTACGCGTTGTCCCCATAGACCACCTCGTCATCTTTCCGCAGAAGTTCTGCTGCCACAGTGACATCGTGGACATTAGCGGCGGTGGCCTCTACTGTGTGAACAAAACCGACCCGGGCGTCCACGCCTGTGTGGCACTTCATGCCAAAATGCCGCTGGTCCTCCTTCTTCACCGAGTGCATCTCCGGGTCTCGTTTTTTCTCCACGTTTTTGTGGAGCTGGGCGCACTGATCAGTGTGGCGTCCACGATAGTGCCGCCCCGCATCATCCGCCCCGCGCCCAGCGGTTAATTGCGTCAAAAAACAGCTTGCCGATTCCCTTCTCCTCCAGCAGGTGCCGAAAGTGCAGCAGGGTCGTGGCATCCGGGACATCCTGCTCGAAAAATTGATCCCCATGGATCTCCGCATGGCATAGCTGTCATAAATGGCGTCCTCTACATCTTCGTCGGACGGATCGAACCAGCATTGCAGCAGATACATCCGCGGCATAGTTTCAATCGCTATGGGCGGACCGCCACGCTTCCCGCTGGGGTAGTGGGGTACGACCAGGCATACCCATTCCTCCCACGGGATGATCTCAAGAAATTCTTCTCGCTTTGTCTTCCTTTTCCGGCACCTATATTCCATATCGCTGAAACTTTCCTGTTTCATTTCTTGCTCACCCCTTTTTTTCCTTATTTTATCACATCCTCTATCGATCTGCGCGATTTAATCAGTGGTTCTTTAACCAATGCCATTAAGTTAAGGATTATGTAAAAAGATAAAGAAACCGGCAAAAAGCCCTTGACAAAATGAAAAAAATATGCCGTGAAGCCCTGTTTTCGGATGGGAGGAATTAGAATGAACTTCTACAGAAATAATGTTGAGATGGTCAAAAAGCAGTACCGGTCTCATTTTCGGTACCCAGCTTTTTCTATATAAGGAGGCAATCATGAAAAATAGATGGAGTTTTGTAGTTCCCGTGTTCTTCTTGCTGGCAGCTATGCTGCTGTTCCGATTCGTGCTGTTTATTGGTTATGTGCCAACCGAGTCTATGGAGCCAGCTTTGCCAAGCGGATTCAAAATCATGGGAGAAACCTTCTATCTGCAAAGATAGCGGTATTGCGATGATTTGTGGGGGATAACCATATATCCAGGTTACTCTGTGGATTCCACCTTGATTATATCTTACAAAAAGTTCCGCACGACACTGGAAAGCAGATACAAAAGAAAGAGTTAAAAGCCTATTGACAAAGTCTTAGCCTTTGCTTATAATTGCCTCGATACTTTTTACGAAAGAAAGGAAATATAGTATGTATGATAGTAATAAAGCTCTGAATAATATTGACAAAGTTATAGCCCGGGGTCCCTACCAGCCCACCTGGGACTCCCTCTCCCGCTGGACTCTCCCGGAGTGGTACAAAAACGCCAAGTTCGGCATTTTCCTCCACTGGGGCGTATACTCCGTGCCCGCCTTTGACAGCGAGTGGTACCCCCGGAACATGTATATAGAGGGCTCAAAGGTGTACGAGCACCATATAAAAACCTACGGCCCCCACAAAAGCTTTGGCTATAAAAATTTCATCCCCATGTTCAAGGCAGAGAACTTCGACCCCGAAGCCTGGGCAGACCTCTTCCGGCAGGCTGGGGCCCGGTACATAGTCCCTGTGGCGGAGCACCACGATGGCTTCCAGATGTACAAAAGCGGGCTCTCCCGCTGGAACGCCTGTGAGATGGGCCCCAGGCGGGACGTGCTGGGGGAGCTGAAGGCTGCCGTGGAGGAAAGGGGCATGGTGCTTGGCGCCTCCTCCCACCGAATCGAGCACTGGTTCTTCATGGGCAACGGCAAGAAGTTTGACAGCGACATCCCCCAAGACCCCGACCGGGACGATCTGTACTGGCCCTCCATGCCGGATAGCTCCAACTTCGAAGACATTGCCGGTGAGCCTGGGCCGAATAAAGAATTCCTGGACGACTGGCTGGTGCGCACCTGCGAGCTTATCGACAGCTACCGCCCCAGGATCCTCTACTTCGACTGGTGGATCCAGCATGTGAACGCCAAGCCCTACCTCAAGCGCCTTGCCGCCTACTACTACAACCGGGCGGCGGAGTGGGGCATGGACGCAGCCATAGACTATAAGCACGACGCCTTCATGTTCGGGTGCGGGGTGCCGGACATCGAGCGGGGGCAGATGGCTGACATCAAGCCCTACTTCTGGCAGACGGACACGGCCATAGCCCTCAACTCCTGGTGCTATACCGAGAACAATATCTTCCGCCCGGCAGAGGACATCATCTGTGACCTGTGCGATATCGTCAGCAAAAACGGCGCCCTGCTGCTGAACGTGGGCCCCAGGGCCGACGGCAGTATCGGCCCGGAGGACAGGGCGGTGCTTACCGCCATCGGGGACTGGATGAAGGTCAACGGTGAGGCCGTCTATGATACCCACGTGTGGAGGGCCTTCGGCGAGGGGCCCACAAAGGTGCAGGACGGGCACTTCTCCGATGCAGTCAAGAAGAATTTCACGTCGCAGGATTTCAGGTTCACCGCTAAAGGCAGCACACTTTATGTCATGGCCATGAAAGCGGCAGAGGACGGTCGGTACACCGTGCGCTCCCTGAGGAGGCAGGAGCATACCGCCGGGACGGTGTTCCATGGGGTGGTGAAGGAGGTGTCGGTGCTGGGGACAGAGGAAAAGCCCTCCTGGAGCCGGGACGGCGAGGGACTGCATATCTCCACAGGGTACGCGGCCTGCGGCCCCCTGGTGTTTAAGGTGGAGCTTGATTGACCTGCCTATATTCCATGCCGAAAAAGGCGCTTGGAAAAAACTGCTCAGCGCGATACGAAATACTTGGAGGTTAATATGATAAAAACCTACAGACCCATCGACCAGAACGGTGAGCCTGTACACGCCCACGGCGGACAGATCATCGCCCATGAAGGCTGGTGTTACTGGCTGGGAGAGGATCGGCGCGGGCGGAACAAAGTATCCTGATACCGCTCCAAGGACCTGAAAAGCTGGGAGTTCTGAAAGGCTAAAGGTATATGAGGTTGCTGAGCGGGTAGGCTTTCCCAACTACCGCTATGTCTCCGCTATCTTCAAAAAATGGACGGCCTGCTGCTTGCGGGAAGAAATATCTCCGGGACGCATATGGCCCATTCCAATTACCGGGTCATGCCGATCTGCGCCAACATGGGGCAGTCGGTGGGAATAGCCGCCGCCCTGTGCTGTAAGGAAAATATTCTTCCCCGCCAGTTGGACGTTAGTCAGCTGCAGGCCAGGCTGCGGGAGCACGGCGTAGAACCGTAATACTGTATATCCTCCTATAAACAAAATTGTACCTTTGGGGGTTGTAAAGACTCCTGACCGCCATTGGGCGCTGTCAGGAGTCTTTACTGTTCTCGAAGTCATAAATCGCGCGGAAAAAGGAAATAGGTATTGACATTGCTGCGTGAAAGGATACAATAAGCTGTGACAGCAAAAATCATGCAGATAGGAGAATAGCATATGAAAGTTTTATTGATTTTAGTGGACGGTATGCGCCCCGACGCCATGAAGGACATCTCGGAGGCCAAAGCCATGATGGACCGCTCTGCCTTTACCCTCTGTGCCCGGACGGTCATGCCCTCGGTAACGCTTCCCTGCCATATGTCGCTGTTCCACAGCGTGGAGCCCCAGCGTCACGGCATCACCACCAACACCTACGTCCCCCAGGTGCGGCCGGTGAAGGGGCTGTGCGAGGTACTGTCGGCGGCGGGCAGACGGTGCGCTTTCTTCTACAACTGGGAACAGCTGCGGGATCTGTCCCGGCCGGACTCTTTGGCCTTTTCCTATTTCTGCCAGGGCGCGGATTTTGGCTATGAGGAGAGCAACAACATGGTGGTGAAGGCCGCGGCTGAGTTTTTGAAAGAGCATCCGATGGAGTTCGCCTTTGTCTATCTGGGCAATGTGGATGCGGTGGGCCACAAATACGGCTGGATGGGCGCGGAGTACATGGACGCGGTAGCGAAAAGCTGGAAAAATATAGCGGATCTGACCGCCGCCCTCCCCGAGTATACAACTATCGTTACCGCCGACCATGGCGGGCATGAGCGCTCCCACGGCTGCGATACGCCCGAGGACATGACAATTCCACTGCTCATTCAAGGAGAGGGCTTTGCCCCCGGGACACAGCTGGGCAGCGCAAGCATTATGGACATCGCCCCCACCATAACCAAGCTGCTGGGCGTTCCGGCGGACAGGGAGTGGGAAGGAAAAAGTCTGATTTAAGAGGCCGAACAAGCTGCAGGGGGGCCAGACACTATGAAAGAAAAACGGTCAGTTACATACACGATCCTGCTCCTGTCATCGGTGTATTTTGTCAGCTATCTGACACGCAACAGCTATAACGTGGTGATAGCCCAGCTGGTGCGGGAAACCGGCCTGGGGCAGTCCACCCTGGCTCTGAGCGCCACCGGCAGTCTCGTGGCCTACGGCGCGGGGCAGCTTTTGAGCGGCTGCTTCGGCGACCGGCTCCAGCCGAAGGGGCTGCTCATCATGGGCCTCGGGGTCACCTCCGTGATGAACCTGCTGATGGCCTTCTGCCGCCAGCCCGCGCTGATGTTGGGGATCTGGTGCGTAAACGGCCTTGCCCAGGCATTTTTGTGGCCTCCGCTGGTGCGGCTGATGTCGGAGCTTTTCTCCGGAGAGCTGTACGAGAAGGTGGTAGTAGCCGTCACCTGGGGCGGCTCGGTGGGGAATATTGCCCTGTACCTGGCCGCTCCCGCCCTCATCAGCCTGCTGGGGGTGGAGAGCGTATTCGTCACCGCGGCCTTGTGCGCCCTGATCGCCGCGGGCCTGCTGGTGAAAAAGTGTCCCCTGATCTCTGGCGGTGTGCGCTCCACAGCCCCGCGGCAGGGGGAAAAGAAGCGGTCGCCCTTTAAGATGCCCCTGGTATGGGCCATCCTGCTGGCCATCGTGCTCCAGGGCCTGCTCCGGGACGGCATCACCACCTGGATGCCGGTGTACATCGACGCCACCTATCACCTGGGCAGCGGCTTTGCCATTCTGCTGGGGGCGGCGCTGCCTATTCTGGGGATCCTGTCCATCCAGGCGGCGTCTCTTCTGCACCGAAGATGCTTTCATGATCCCATGACCTGTACCGCGGTGCTGTTCGGACTGGGAGGGCTGTTCGGGGCGCTCCTGAGTTTTTTTCCTCAAGCAGGCGCGGCCTGGTCGGTGGGGCTCTGCGCCCTGCTCACCGGCTCCATGCACGGCGTGAACCTGATCCTCATTGGGGTGCTGCCCGCCCACTTCCAGCGGTTCGGCCGGGTGTCCACCTTCTCCGGGCTGCTCAACGCCTTTACCTACGTGGGCAGCGCCCTCTCTGCCTACGGCTTCGCCGCTGCCGCCGACGCCTGGGGCTGGCAGGCGGTGATCGGGGCGTGGCCGGTCATAGCGGTCCTGGGGGCGGCAGTGTGCTTGGCGTGTGTCAGGCCGTGGAAAAGGTTTGAATGAAACATTTTATAGTTACCCGTATGGCCTACGGCACGCTGCCTGTGAGGGAAAAGGTAAGCCTGTTTTCGGTATTAGAAGATTTGAGCGCACCCACAGAGAGCATCTGGCCCAAGTCCATGGAGCAGCGCAAGGACATAGCCCAGTGTGTGCAGATCAACGGACACATCCACTGCCACTGGAAGCGGTATCCCCTACCTTTGGACAATGTCTGCGAGGCAGACTTCACAAAGGGCTGGCAGCCCGGCGTGCCGGGGTTCTACCGATTCACAGTTAAGATAGATAAGCCTGCAGACACTTTTCTTGACTTTACCGGCTGGGGGAAAGGTGCGGCGTTTGTGAATGGGTTCAATGTTGGCAGGTTCTGGGAGGTCGGGCCGCAAAAGCGCCTTTACATCCCCGCTCCGCTGCTGAAAACAGGTGAAAATGAGATCATCCTGTTTGAGACGGAAGGTAAGGCGGGGGACAGTATCACTCTTCCATGCCGAATATACTGCACTCCAGGGGCCTGACGTTTACGCCCGCCGAGATCAACACCTCCATCCGGCCGGGATGGTTCTGGCACCCGGAGGAGGAACCCCGGAGCCTGGACACGCTATTCAACATCTGGATGACCAGCGTGGGGCAAATGCCGGATCCCACCTGAATGTGCCGCCCAACCGGGACGGGCTTATCGACGAGAGGGACGTGGTACGCCTTGAGGAGCTGGGAGCACGGCTGCGTAAGGAGTTCGGAAATCCCTTAAAGGCAGAGGTGATCCGGGAGGCGACCGACTATCCCACCCAGCCGGTCTATCTGGCGCAGGCGCGGGGCGAAAAGGCGGACATCCAGTGCGTGGAGCTCTGTGAAGATATCGCGTGTGGACAGTGGGTGGAGAGCTTTCAGATAGAGGTCCAGTCAGAAACCGGGGCCTATTACCCGCTGTACCAGGGGACAACCATCGGGTACCAAAAAATATGCAGACTGGAGGATCCATTCGCTGGACAGAACCCTCTGACGAGGACGATGGCCCCCAGGACTCAGGCGGTGCGCATCCGGATCACTGCGGCCAGGGGCGAGGTCAAAATGAAAACGATTTCACTTTATGCCCATGGGGGATGAGGCAGGGTTTGGCTTGTGTGGCTGGTTTTTTGTCGGCTTGTAAGACTCAGCGAGTACGTCCTAATGGCCCGGTCGTCTCGATCCTGCCATCCACTTCTTGGAAAATCTTTACGCGGCAGAGAGATTTGTAAAGGAACCACTGATTAAATCAAGCAAACAGTAAAGAATGATGGTAAACGTCAA
>CANPBX010000040.1 GCA_947572385.1 uncultured Clostridia bacterium | reverse complement strand
ACAACATCCTGATCCAGTCCGCTCAGGCGATGCTGGCCCAGGCCAACGCTGTTCCCCAGGGCGTTCTGCAGCTGCTCCAGTAAGAGCAGTCTGCACAGCTGCTCCAGTAAGAGTAATTTGCAGGAATGTTCCATCACTTTTGAACTTGATCTACCAAGATATTTTTCTGAAAGAGAAGGGGCGGGCGACGGCCCGTCCCTTCCCTTATATTTTACGGGAGGGAGCCCAGGATGAGCGAAAGCAGGAGCCTTGAGATAGCCCGGAAGCTTGTGGGGCTTGGCAGGGAGAAGGAAGCGGCAAAGGCGTATAATGTCGCGCTTAATGAAGGCATTGAGAACGATCCCGCCGCAGAGCTGGAAGCGGCCTTGTGGAACCTGCAGTTTGGCACAGATTATAAGATCTCCTATGCGGTTTTTCACAAACTGCACAATGAAGGGTTTTGCCAGGACGAGATATTTGACATAATGACCGGAGCGTTTTACGCGCCCAATGTGAAGGAGCTAAAGTCAAAATACGAGAGAAACTGCAAGCTCCTGAAAAAATACCCATACTTTTTTCGCGAGGATCTTGTTCCGTTTGAGGAACTGCCTATTCTGTTTTACCCATATGACGACAATTCCTATATCCCCTATTACATATCTGAAAACCGTTTCGGGGAGCTGATCGACTTTAAGGAGCCGGTGATACGGCACTATTTTTTTCATGATCTAGAAGACCCCATACTGGCGAAGGATATTTTTTCACAGTATGAGCTGGAATATTTGCGCGACAACGTGCGGGACAGCACTTATGTCGCGAAAGAGAACCACATCTATCTGCATTACACAGACCGGGCCGTGTTCTGCGCCTATTTGCAGTGCCTTAATATTCGCGCATTGCTGGAAGATAAGAAGTTCGTGTTCCTGATCGAAGACGAGATATCAGAGTACCCCATTGATTTTAAGGAGCGCTTTGGCATAGATTACAGCAAATTCCCTTTAAAGCCGATAGGCATAAGGGAGGTCAATAAGCTTATTTGGCATACCCAGCTTTCCACCCATAACGGCGGCGATTTCTTTAATGAGATCTTTGACGATCACCCGAACTTGATAGTGAGGGAATCGCTGATGATGGATAACGTGAAGGATGTGATATCCCGGCTGCAAAAAGAGCTGGGTAAAATGTGCTGTGTCCAGGATGCTGCGGACGCGGCAGGGGACTGGGACCCCAATTATCTCAGAGAACTGTATTTGATGAAGGACCCAACAGCAAGCGACCTTCTGGTAGGTATTTTTTTGAACGACAAGGCCGCAACGGCCGGCCTGGACTATTCATCCCGCATTGCCCCTGCCCTTTTCTTCCAGCCGCATTTTGGGAATATGGAGTATATGGCTGAAATGGACACGCGCGGACGTGCAGTGCTTGTATCTGAGCAATACGATGAGATCCGAAGGTCGCCGATCCTGAGAAGCTTTAAGTATATAAAGACATTCACGCCAATGCGGCGCATGACGACCAGCTATGCCGCTACAGTCCGATTTATGGAGGCCATATCGAAAGACAGCTGGATCCACCCGCGGGAAGACGGAAAACATGCCGTTGTCGGGGACGCGGTCACCGAACGGATCATGAACCGGAGCTTCATGCTGGACCCCCACGAGCGGCTCTATAAAGACAGTGTGCTCGTGCGCTTCGAGGACGGCAAGCTGAACCCTAAAGCCACCTTCACCGCGCTGGCGGCTTTCCTTGACATACCATACACCGAGAGCCTGACCTACTGCTCAGAGCATGGAGAGCGCGACCCTGTCACACCCGGGAACGCGGTAGGCTTCGGGACCGAGGCCCTGTACCGCACCTACGATGAATTTGCAAACGACGCCGAGCGTACTCTTATTGAATACTTCATGCGCGACGCCTATGAATGCTATGGCTATGATTTTCATTACTATAATGGCGAAGATATAGATATGGAAAACCTAAAAGAGCTCATCGCCGGCTGTACTACCATAAATAAGTATATCCGGGATACCTACAGGCCGGTGCTCATGGAGGAGGCCAAAGGCGGTCCCGGCAAAGATCTGGAGGGATCAGTAGAGGCCCTTCTGGACGAGGCTGAGGAGCGGATGAACGGCGAGCGGCTGCGCACCTTTGAGGTCCTGCAAAACGGGCTGAACTTCGTCAACCGTGCAGGCCAGCCCCTGCATATGATGCCAAAGCTGGAACTGGACCCGGCGCTCCTAGAGCAGCCGCTGTACCACTGAGGAGGTAGACCGTCATGGAAAAAGGGACCGTTTACTTCTTCACGGGGCTTGCGGGAGCGGGAAAGACGACGATAGGCGGCCAGTTCTATGAGCGCCTGCAGACCATCAAGCCGGACGCTGTGCTGATAGACGGCGATAAAAATCGAGATAAGTGTGACGCTAGAGCCCCCCGCGACTACTCCACCGAGGCGAGGCGTCAGGGCGCGAAGGACCTGCTCATGCGCTGCAACGAGCTTGCCGAGCAGGGCCTGGACGCGGTGTACTGCGGCATAGGCATGTACGCGGATGTGCGCGCCTGGTGCCGGGAGAACATCGAAAATTACCGGGAGATATACATAAAGGTCAGCATGGATACCCTTCGCAGGCGCAACCAAAAGGGACTTTACTCGCCCGGAGCAAAGCAGGTCGTAGGCGTTGACCTGCCCTGGGACGAGCCTGACAGCTCGGATGCCGTCATAGAAAACGACCGGGAAGAGGACCCGAAGGCCATCGTCGACAGGCTTTTCCGGGAGTTCGGTTTGGAGGAAAAGGCATGAATATCGCGTTGATAATAGCCGGAGGGAATGGCCGGCGGATGCAGCAGGAAATACCCAAGCAGTTCCTGAATGTAAACGATAAGCCTGTCATGATCTACACTTTGGAAGCTTTCCAGAGCCATCCGGATATTGACGCGATCGGTGTAGTATGCGTAGACGGATGGCACGATATATTGATGGCTTACGCCAGGCAGTACAAGATATCGAAGCTGGAGTGGATAGTCTCCGGAGGGGAGAACGGACAGGGTTCGATCCGCAATGGGCTGTTGGAAGCTGAGAAAAGATATGGAGAGAATGACATAATTCTTGTCCATGACGCCATACGGCCCATGGTCTCCCACGAGATAATCTCCGACTGCATTGTCCAATGCAAGCGCCACGGCTCGGCAGTGTCGATCGTTCCCTGCAACACAGTCGCGCTACGCCGCGCGACCGAGCAGACTTCATCCGAGGTTGTCCCCCGGGACCAGCTGGCGCTGACCCAGACCCCCCAGGCTTTCCCACTGAAAAAGCTCTGTGACGCGCACCGGAAGGCAAAGGAAGTGGGCATCACGAACTCTATCGCAAGCTGTACACTGATGATCGAGCTTGGTGAAACCGTCCACTTTTCCATCGGCGCGGAGACCAACATCAAGCTTACCACCCCGGACGATCTGAAAATTTTCAAAGCGCTTTTGGCGCTGAAGGAGCAGGCATGAGGCTGACGGAGGATCGGGAATATATTGCGCAGCTAAGGTCAGCTGATGGCCTGGACTTTCTCGGCGGAAGGACAGTGCTCATAACCGGCGCGCCGGGTATGCTGGGAAGCTGCATCGTAGATACGATCATGGTCAAAGACCGAGAGCGGAAGCTGTCATGCAATGTCATAGCATTGGGCAGAACTGAGTGGAAACTCAAGGAACGCTTTCATGACTATATTGAGGACAGCAATTTCACCTATATAGTCCAGGATGTCTGTCGGCCGCTGGAAAACATGCCTGAAAAGGTTGACTACATCATCCACGCCGCGAGCAATGCTGACCCGGCGAATATGGCAAAATATCCAGTAGACACACTTATGGCAAACGTGGCCGGGACGGACAGCCTGCTAAAATATGGCCTTGGCCACGGCATGAAGCGTTTTGTGTTTGTGTCATCGGGAGAAGTTTACGGTCAACCGAACGGAAATCAGGACGGCTTCACTGAGGACTCCTGCGGGCCGATAGACCTAAGCGACCCGCGCTCCTGCTACCCCGAGGGGAAGCGCGCGGCAGAGGTCTTGTGCCAGAGTTATGTAGCTCAGCATGGCGCTGATGTGGTGATCGCGCGGCCCTGCCATTTGTTTGGGCCTGCCATGTCTCGAAGCGACAGCCGGGCGGCGGCGCAGTTCCTTTGGAACGCCGCGGACGGCAGGGATATTGTACTGAAAAGTGACGGGAAGCGGGAGCGGTCCCACTGCTATGTAGTGGACGCGGTGGCGGCAATAATGGCTGTGTTGGAGAAGGGTGAGCGCGGAAATGCCTATAATATTGCGGACAGAGGGTATCAAATGACAGTACGGGAGTTTGCGGAGCGGGCGGCTGAGGCAGGAGGCTGCAAGGTGGTTTTTGACGTGCCAGAGGAAGCGGAAGCCAGGGGCTATTCAAAGGCAAGCCGGCAGGTTTTGTGCAATAGGAAGCTAACAGATCTGGGCTGGGAGCCGCTAGGCCCACAGTGCGGCCATATATCTGAAACAATAACGATATTGCGGAAGCTCGCCAATGGATAATATAAATGTGACCCGCTCCACCCTGCCGCCATACGAGGAATACTGTGCGGAAATTCGAGAACTATGGGACAGCCGCTGGCTTACGAACATGGGCGCAAAACACGAAAAGCTCCGCTTAGAATTAAAGAACCGCTTGGGCTCAGAGCACTTGGAACTATTCACCAACGGACATTTATCCATTGAATCAGCGATTGAGGCGATGGGCCTGGCCGGCGAAGTCATCACCACCCCCTTCACCTTCGCGTCCACCACCCACGCCATCGTCCGCAGCGGCCTGGACCCGATTTTTTGCGACATCGACCCCGCAAATTTCACCATTGACGCAACAAAAATCGAGTCCCTGATCACAGAAAAAACCTCGGCGATCCTGCCGGTACACGTGTACGGAAACGTGTGTGATGTTGAAGCGATCCAACATATTGCAAAAAAATATCACCTGAAAGTGATCTACGACGCCGCCCACACTTTCGGCGTGCGTTACAAGGGCCGGAGCGTCGGGAATTTCGGCGACGCCAGCTGCTTCAGCTTCCACGCCACAAAGGTTTTCCACACCATCGAGGGCGGCGCGGTGGCCTACCGCGACGAGGACTTCGGCCGGCGCCTTGCAAAGCTCAAGAACTTCGGGCTGGACGGTCCAGATGACGCCAGCGAGATCGGCGGCAACGCGAAGCTCGACGAGTTCCGGGCGGCGATGGGGCTGTGCGACCTGCGGCATATCGACGAAGAAATTGCAACGCGGAAGCGGGTCGTGGAGCGCTATCGCGAACAGCTGGGCGGCGTTCCGGGCATACAGCTAAATCCGATCCAACCGGATGTTATGTCAAACTACGCATACTTCCCGATAGTCATAAATGAGGCGGTTTTCGGCGCGGATAGAAGTCAGGTCATGACAGCTCTTGCGGCACAAAGCATCCACGCCCGCAAGTATTTCTACCCGCTGACCAGCGAGTTTTCTTGCTATAAAGGACGCTTCGATCCAGGCCGAACGCCTATAGCAAAACAGGTCAGCCGAAGGGTATTGACATTACCGTTATACCCGGAGCTGCCGCTAGATATAGTGGATAGAATATGTGGTATAGTATTATCTTGTAAGAAATGAGGTGAGCAAATGCGCGGCATCATCCTGGCCGGAGGCTCCGGGACGCGGCTTTATCCGCTGACAAAAGTGGTGTCAAAGCAGCTGCTGCCGGTGTACGACAAGCCTATGATCTACTACCCGCTGTCCACCCTGATGCTTGCCGGGATACGCGACATTCTGCTCATCTCGACCCCTGAGGATTTGCCGAAGTTCTGTGAACTTCTCGGGGACGGGAGCCAGTTCGGGATCGACCTGAGCTATGCCGAACAGCCCAGGCCGGAGGGCATCGCCCAGGCGTTTCTGATCGCCGAAGAGTTTATCAATGGCGAGCCGTGCGCGCTGATTTTGGGCGACAATATTTTCTACGGCGGCTGGTTTTCGACAAATCTGCAGGAGGCTATCAACAATGCGGAGTCAGGCTGTGCCACGATTTTCGGCTGCTATGTGCGCGACCCGGAGCGCTTCGGGGTAATGGAGCTTGACTCCGGATACCGTGTGCTGTCGGTTGAGGAGAAGCCGGACGATCCTAGATCTCATTATGCGATCACCGGATTATACTTCTATGACAGCCGGGTCTGCGAGCTTGCGAAACGGCTGAAGCCGTCTCCGCGCGGCGAGCTGGAGATCACCGACCTGAACCGACTGTACTTGCAGGAGGACCGCCTGAGGGCGCAGGTATTGGGGCGCGGCTTCGCCTGGATGGACACGGGCACGGTGAGCAGCCTGATGGAGGCGTCGGTGTTCGTGCAGGCGGTGCAGGAGCGCCAGGGAGTCGTCATTTCAGCACCGGAGGAGATCGCTTATTATGCCGGCTGGATCGGCAAAAGTAGGCTGATGAAAAGCGCGGAATTGTACGGAAAATCAACGTATGGCGAGCATTTGCGGCGGGTCGCGGAAGATAGATTTTTGAGGTAGGCAGGTGAATGATATGACAATATTGGTGACCGGAGGAGCGGGGTTTATAGGCTCGAATTTTATCTTCTATTGGCTGGATAAGCACCCTGAGGACAAGGTGATCTGTCTCGATAAGCTGACTTATGCGGGCAATTTGTCTACGTTGAGACCGGTGATGGATAGCCCCAGTTTTAAATTTGTTAAAGGTGATATTTGCGACAAAAAGCTGGTGTTTGAGCTGTTCAAAAACGAGCGTCCAGAGTATGTTGTGAACTTCGCTGCGGAGTCCCACGTAGACCGCTCGATCACCGGCCCGGAGGTGTTTTTGCAGACCAATTACATGGGCACCGCCACGCTTCTGGAAGCCTGCCGGGAGTTTGGGGTCGGGCGCTATCACCAGGTCTCCACCGACGAGGTCTACGGCGATCTGCCCCTGGACAGGCCGGATCTGTTCTTCACCGAGGACTCGCCGCTGCATACCAGTTCGCCTTACAGCGCCTCCAAGGCCGCGGCTGACCTGCTGGTGCAGTCCTATGTGCGGACGTTTGGGGCACCGGCGACGATATCCCGCTGTTCAAATAATTATGGGCCGTATCAGTTCCCGGAAAAGTTTATCCCTCTGATGGTCATAAACGCGCTGAATGACGAGCCGCTTCCGGTCTACGGCGATGGGCTGAATGTGCGCGACTGGCTGTTTGTTGAAGACCACTGCCGGGCTATCGAGCTGATCCTGCGGGGGGGCAGGGTCGGTGAGATATACAATATAGGCGGGCATAACGAGTGGAGGAACATAGATGTGGTAAGGCTGGTCCTCCAAGAACTAAATAGACCTGAAAGCCTTGTCCAGTACGTCTCGGACCGCAAGGGCCATGACAGGCGGTATGCCATTGACCCGGAGAAGATACGCGATGAACTGGGCTGGCTGCCGCAGACTGGGTTTGAGGGCGGCTTGAAACGGACTCTCCGCTGGTATCTCGATAACCGGCCCTGGTGGCGGGACATCGTTTCCGGGGAGTATAGGGAGTATTACCAAAAAATGTATGGAGGCAGGTGAAAGCATGAAAGACTTATATATTGTAGGCGCCGGCGGCTGTGGCCGTGAGGTGCTGCACATTATTAAGGATATTCACCGAATCCAGGGGCCTAGGTGGAATATTAAAGGATTCTTGGACGACACCGAGGACCCGCTGAAGGGCAAGGAGTGCGACTATGGTGTGGTGGGGACGATCCAGGGGTATCAGCCTAAGGAAAACGAGGTGCTGGTGATGGCGATCGCCTCTCCTCAGGCTAAGAAGAAGCTGGTGCCTATGCTGCTGGAGAGAGGGGCAGTATTTGAGACTGTAGTCCACCCCTACGTGGATTTGGGCGAACGGAATGTAATTGGAGTAGGATCCATTATTTATCCGGGATTTGGAATGACCGTCGATGTAAAAATTGGGCAATGTGTGTTGCTTTTAGACTGTGTTCTTGGCCACGATGTTGAAATTGGGGATTACAGCACTATTTCAACCAAAGCAAACTTGCTGGGAGGTGTTAAAGTTGGTCAAAGTGTTTTTATAGGGGCAAATGCAGTAATCGCACCGCATGGCGTAATTGAAGACAATAGTTTCATTGGAGTTGGAAGTGTTGTTTTGAAAAAAGTTCGGACAGGGAAAAAGGTGTTCGGGAATCCCGCACGTGAATTTGATTTTTAGGAGGAATAGGGATGTATTTTGGCGAGTTTTCAGGAATAAGAATTTCAGCTTTGTCTGCTGCGGTTCCAGATAATTGTGAGAAAACCATGGATATGGCTACTAAATTTCCAGATGGAGAAATTCAAAAATTTTGTGAAAGCACCGGTATATGGGAAAGATATGTGAGCACTGGAACAGGTGTAACCGCCAGTGACCTTTGTATTGCTGCTGCGAAAGAGATCTTTGAAAAGCTGGATGTTGATAAAAAATCTATTGACGGATTAATTTTTCTGACGCAGAGTCCAGACTATCCGGCCCCTCCGACATCGTGCATAATTCAGCACCGTCTTGAACTGACAGAATGTGGATTAGTTTTCGATTCGAATATCGGCTGCACTGGATTTCCCTATGGTATACAGATGTCCTGTGCCCATATTATGGCTGGTTGCAAGAAAATTTTGCTTTTGGTCGGGGACGCCGGAACGGAACGTGGCTGGAGCGGAGAAGTTACAAAAGATAGCTTGCTTTTTGGTGACTGCGGAATTGCGGCAATTATAGAGAGGACAGAAGAAGTGGGCCGTCCTATACAAGCCGGGATTCATACTATTGGTAATGGCTATAAATCTCTGCTTACTCCGTTTGGAGGAGAAAGGCACAATTTGCTACAATTATATAGAGAACGTGGCGCGGAAGGAATTGAAAAGATGTTCATCTACGGAAGCGTTATGGAAGGTACAGATGTGTTCACTTTCTCTATTGTGGATGCACCCATGGTCACAAAGAAATTTTATCAAAGATTTGGATGTTCTGCGGATGATTTTGACCTAATCTCTATCCACCAAGCAAATAAACTAATTGTAGACAATGTGGCAAAGCGTATTAAGGCACCGAATTGGAAGGTTCCTATTTCGCTAAACCTATATGGAAATACTCGCGGCGGAAGTACAGCCATCAATATCTGTGACTATGCCATGCGCGAAAATGTTCATACAGGTATTAAGCATATTCTCAATGTTTCCTTTGGAATTGGCTTGAATATAGCAATTGTGGATTTTGAGCTTGATATGAGCCGTTGTTTGCCCATTATTAAAACTTCAGAGGTTTTTGATGACGGTATAAATAATTACACATATTTTTAAGTAGAAACTAGGTGCAAAATGATGAACGAGAATATGCTAAATTTGGAAGGGGAGAAATATTTAGTTACCGGTGCCTCCTCGGGCATAGGCCAAGCTACAGCAATTTTGATTAGCAAGCTAGGCGGAAAAGTTATACTAAATGGCCGAAGCGGGGAGCGACTCAATCAGACATACTCCAAAATGGAGGGCGAGGGCCACCACGTAATGCCCTTTGATTTGACAAATCAAGAAGGCATCAAAACCTACATAGACTCATGTCTGAAAATAGACGATCAGCGCCTCGACGGAGTTGTTTTCGCGGCGGGCATCGGCGGTGGGAGCGTACTTCGGGCGGAAAATCTGGAGAATCTCCAGCATATAATAGAGGCAAATTTTCTTCCGTACTTTTCCATACTAAAAGCCTGCAGTTCACGCCGTGTCTTGAATGACGGCGGCTCCATCGTAGCTATCTCCTCTCGAGCGGCTAAAAATCCAGATAAGGCGCAGCTGAGCTATGCAAGTAGCAAGGCCGCGCTGGACACTGCAAGTGAAGTGGCCGCGCTGGAATTTGCCAAACGGAGAGTGCGGGTGAATACAGTTCGCCCGGAGATGGTGGACACTCCCATGGGGGCAGCCTTTTTTGAGAGCGTATCCCCGGAGCAGCAAAAGGAATTCTACCCGCTAGACCCGCTTACAGCAGAAGATGTAGCCAATACTATCGCTTTTCTCCTAAGTGATATGAGCAGCAAAATCACAGGTCAGCACATCTGTCTCTCAGCCGGAAATGACGGCAGACCTATAGATTTTCTAATTTAACTAAGCTTAGAAAGGAAACATCAACATGAACATTCAAGAAAAACTATCCCTAATCGAAGAAGCCCTGGACACCGAGGAAAACACCCTCACCCCCGAAACCGTCCTTGAGGACGTAGACTCTTGGGACAGCATAGCGGCTCTCTCGCTGATTGCCATGATGGATGACAACTTCGGCAAGACCCTGTCCGGCAGCGAGATAAAAGCGCTTGTCACTGTCGGAGACATACTCGCGCATATGGAATGAAAGTTCAACAGTTCACCACGCCTCTCCTGGCATCAAATATGTACCTGCTAGAGGAAGACCGCCGCGGCATTATTATCGACCCATGCGGCGGATCCCTTTCCGGTATAGCGGCGGTATGCGAAGGGGTAGACTATATCCTGCTTACCCACGAGCACTACGACCACATCAGCGGCACCAACGCCCTAAGGGAGCGCTATGACTGCCCAGTCCTGTGCAGTGAAGCCTGTGGACAGCGCATCCAAAGCTCCACACACAACTTTTCACGGTACTATGAGGCTTACGCCACCGTACAGACTGGAGAGCCGGTGCCGGAGGGCATTTTGCCTGTGGAGGAATATTTTACCCATGCGGACGAGGTCTTTTCTGGAGAGCATCAGCTTTCTTGGCAGGGACACAGTCTGCTATTGACAGAAACTCCGGGTCACTCGCCGGGGAGCATCTGCATCCTTGTGGACGGAAACCTGCTTTTCTCCGGGGATACTCTGCTGCAAGGCGAGGTGGCTGTGACCCGCTTTCCCGGCGGCAGCAGGCGCCAGTATGAGCAGGTCGCCCTACCCTATCTAAGAGCGCTGCCGGACGACACGATAGTATATCCCGGGCACTACGGAGCCTTCCGGCTTGGGGAGCACAAAATCAAAAATTGGAGGAAATAATATGACAAACCTTGAAAAGTACAACGAAGCGTTCACCGAGTCCTTTGGCGTGACAGCCGAGCAGCTGCCAAATTTGGAGTACCAGGGGATACCAGAGTGGGACAGCGTTGGGCATATGCAGCTCATCGCCGCCTTGGAGGACGCCTTTGACATCATGTTCGACACCGACGATATCATCGACTTCAGCTCATATGAGAAGGGCAAGGAGTTTATGTCAAAATATGAGGTAGAGCTGTAAGAGCGTAGACTTTTGCTGGAGGCAGAATATGGCTTTTTGGAACACGCTGGAAGAGTTCGGGGAGCGCACGGCGCTCATTACCGAGACGGGAGAACACATAAGCTACAGCGCGCTTTCAGCCCGGGCGGATGAAATAGCCGGGGCGGCGGGCAGGCGCTGCCTGGCATTCCTCATGTGCAAAAACTGTGCCGACGCGGTGGCGGGATATGTGGGCTTTCTGCGCCATGGGATCGTGCCGGTACTGCTTGCGGAGAACCTGGACAAGTCCCTTCTCGATGGCCTGCTTGAGTCATATCGTCCTGCATATTTTTACATTCCTAATGAGAAAATATCCAGCCTATCCGGCGAGGTAGCCTGGCAGAGCGGGAGCTATTCCCTGCTGCACATGCCCTTTGAACAGGACTACGAGTTGTTCGATGAGCTGGCGCTTCTCCTCACCACATCCGGCAGCACCGGCAGCCCAAAGCTGGTGCGGCAGTCGATGGGGAACATTGAGGCAAACACCCGCTCGATCGTCCAATATCTGGGTATTTCCCCAGACGACCGGGCTATCACCACCCTGCCCATGCAGTACACTTATGGGCTGTCGATTTTACAGACCCACCTGTTCGCGGGCGCTGCAACTATCCTCACAGAGAAGACCCTGATGGACAAGAGCTTCTGGTCGCTGTTAAGGGAGCAGGAGGCCACTACCTTTGGCGGCGTGCCGTATATTTATGAGATACTGAAAAAGCTCCGCTTTGAGCGCATGGACCTCCCGAGCCTGCGCTATCTGACCCAGGCGGGAGGCAAGCTGCCAAAGGAGCTGGCAGAGGAGTTTGTCAATATCTGTAGAGAAAAGGACATGAAATTCATTGTCATGTACGGCCAGACCGAGGCCACCGCCCGCATGGCATACCTCCCATGGGAATACGCCCATAGCAAGGCGGCAAGCATTGGGATCGCCATTCCCGGCGGCGGATTCTGGCTTGCGGATGCCGAGGACAATCCTATTTCTAAGACTGAGATCACCGGAGAGCTGGTCTATCGCGGCCCGAATGTCACCCTCGGGTACGCCGAGAGCCGCTTTGATTTGTGTAAGCCCGACGAGAACCACGGCGAGCTGCACACCGGCGACATGGCCAAGCGGGACGCCGACGGCTTCTACTATATCGTGGGCCGCAAGAAGCGGTTTCTGAAGCTTTTCGGCAGCCGTGTCAACCTGGACGAGGTGGAGGGCCTGCTGAACAGAGAGGGCATTACCTGCGCCTGTGCCGGGGTGGACGACCGGTTGGATATCTACATAACGGATGCGGACAAGCTTGAGAAAACTGAGCGGTTCATTAAGGAGCATACGGCGATAAATCCCAATGGGTTCAGGCTTCATGTGATTGACGCGATCCCCAGGAGCGATTCTGGGAAGGTGCTCTACAGTGCGCTGAATGAAAAGAGAGGGTCGTAGTGCCGTATGGAGTTTGGTTATGACAAGCTGTTGCAGATGGAGCCGTATGGGGTCCCTAAAGAAGCAAAGCAAAAGGCGCTGGCGGAGCGGCTGATCGAGCTCACAGAGCGGCATTATAATTCCTGCTGTGAGTACCGCAGGATACTGGACGTGCTGGGAGTCGATCCGCAAAAAATACACGATTGCGAGGACATACCGCTCCTGCCTGCGCGGCTGTTCAAAAAGGTCGATATGCTCAGCGTCCCGAGAGAAGGAATTGTGAAAACCATGACCTCTTCCGGAACCAGCGGACAGCAGGTGTCAAGGATTTTCTTGGATAAAGAGACAGCCGCTGATCAGCAAAAGACCCTAGTCAAAATAGTATCCTCTTTTACAGGAAGCAACCGTATGCCTATGCTGATAATAGACAGCCCTGCTGTACTAAAAGACCGCAATATGTTCAGCGCGAGAGGCGCGGGCATACTCGGCTTCTCGATATTTGGCCGGGACAAGATGTACGCTCTGGATGAAAGCATGGAGCTGAACGTAGACGGTGTAAAGAGCTTTCTTGAAAAGCATAGCGGAGAAAAGATTTTCCTGTTTGGGTTTACCTTCATGATTTGGCGGCATTTTTATAAAGAGCTGCTCAAATTAAAGAAGCAAGGTATCAATGTTGATTTATCTCACGGTATCTTAATACATGGCGGCGGCTGGAAGAAGCTGGAATTGGAAGCGGTATCACATCGGGAGTTCTGCGAAAGCCTTAGAGAAGTGTGTGGCTTGCGGGACATCCATGACTATTATGGCATGGTGGAGCAGACGGGCTGTATCTATATGCAGTGTGAGTACGGGCATCTGCACGCCTCCACATATTCGGATATAATAGTCAGAAACCCCAAAGACTTCACCGTGGCAGGAGTTGGAGAGAGGGGGCTGGTGCAGGTATTGTCCGCCATACCAGAGTCATATCCCGGCCACTCCCTCCTCACCGAAGACGAGGGCGAGCTCCTGGGCGAGGACGACTGCCCCTGCGGCAGGCTGGGCAAATACTTCAAGATACACGGCCGGATGGCCGGCGCGGAGCTAAGGGGGTGCAGCGATACCTATGAACGGCGTTGAGTATTTGGCGGGAGGCCCGGAGGTGAGCAATACCCCCCTGCCCGCCTACAGCGAAGAAGCCCTAATTTTCCTCTCAGACCTCTCGGCAAAGCTGCTCCATGACCCGCGGACCCGGGCTTATCCAGACGTGACCTCATTCGGGTTCTGGTGCAGAAAAGCAAATTTGCAGAAGCTGAAAGAGGAGTGCGCGGACAGAGAAAGCAGGCTTGGCCGTGGCCTGGCGTTTCATGTAGCGCCGTCAAACGTGCCGGTGAATTTCGCGTTTTCCTTTGCATTCTCACTGCTTGCGGGCAACGGAAATATTGTGCGCGTACCATCGAAAAACTTCCCGCAAGTCCAACTTATCTGCAAATCAATAAAGCAGATTTTGCCCGATCACTCAGAAATAGAGCGCCGCGCAGCCTTTGTGCGCTACCCAGTAGACCAAGCTATAACTACTGGATTTTGCGCTAAAGCAGACGCGCGGCTTATCTGGGGAGGGGACGACACAGTGCAAGCTGTCCGCAGCTGCCCGGTGAAGCCAAAATGTATAGACTTAGTTTTCGCTGACAGATACTCCATTTGTGTGATCGACGGCGAGAGCGTCCTGCAAGCAGACGAAAGGTCACTTAAAAAGCTGGCAGAAAATTTCTATAACGACACGTACTTAATGGACCAGAACGCCTGCTCGTCGCCCCAGCTGGTGCTGTGGCTGAACGGCGGCAGTGAGGCAAGGGAGCGCTTTTGGGGCGCGGTTGCAGAATACGCGGGGAACCTGTACGAATTACAGGGAATGACAGCAGTTGACAAGTATACCCAGCTCTGTGAGGACGCGGTAGAGCGCCCCGAGGTTGAGAAAGTGCTGCGCCAGAACGGCAATCTATTGTATAGGGCAGAGCTTTCGGGCCTGCCGGAGAATGCAGGTGATGATCTTCGGGGCAGGGGCGGTTATTTCTACGAGGCTGACTTATCTGAATTGAGTGATATATGTCCTGTCGTTAATGAAAAATACCAGACGCTGACATATTTTGGGCTTGGCCCGGAGCGGCTGCGAAAAATGGTAATTGACGATCATTTGCGGGGCATAGACCGCATAGTTCCGGTGGGCAGGGCCATGGACATCGGGGTCATATGGGATGGCTATGACATAATTGGCACACTGTCCAGGATCGTACAGGCAGGGTGAAACAGGAGGGCATATGCTGAGAGGAAAGAACGCAGTCATAACCGGCGCGCGCCGTGGGATAGGCCGGGCCGCGGTGGAATGCTTCGCAAAATACGGAGCCAATGTCTGGGCCTGCGCCCGCAAGCCCGACGAGGATTTTGAGCGGGACATGGCAGGGCTTGCGCGGGAGTACGGTGTGTGGATAAAGCCGGTATATTTCGATCTGACAGACAGCGGGGAGATGGCCGCAGCAGTGAAGGGTATCCTCGCCGAGAAGCTGCCGGTGGATGTGCTGGTGAACAACGCGGGTATGCCCCATGGCGGCACGCTGTTCACCACTTCAATGGCAAAACTCAGGGAAGTCTTCACTGTGAACTTTTTCGCTCAGATCGAGCTTATGCAGTATTTCGGGAGGTATATGCTTAGGAGGAAGAGCGGGAGCATTATAAATATGGCGTCCGTAGGCGGTCTGGAGCATGAGCCCGGGTACTTGGCCTACGGCTCCAGCAAGGCGGCGCTGATCTGGGCCACCCGGTCATGCGCCAAGGAGCTTGCGCCCCATAATGTCAGGGTCAACGCCCTGGCGCCCGGGCTGGTGGACACCGAGATGGGCTCGTACCGCAATCAGACAGAGCTGGACAAGGTGCTCGCCCGCACACCGGCGGGGCGCATGGGCAGTCCCGGCGAAATAGCCGAGGCCATCGCCTTTTTGGCAAGCGACAGGGCCTCGTACATCACAGGGGAGATACTCAGCATAGACGGAGGCAGACTATGATCTACTCACTGGACAGAATACAGGATATAGAGGCTATGGCAAAGCGCATGAGGCTTACCGCGCTGGACATGGCCCTTGCCGCCGGAAAAGGCGGGGCCCATCTGGGCGGGGGGCTCTCCTGCATAGAGATTTTTGCCGCGCTGTACGGCGGGGTGCTCAGGTTTGACGCCAAAGATCCCTGCTGGGAGGACCGGGACCGCTTCTTTGTGAGCAAGAACCACTGTGTACTTGCTCAGTTCCCGGCGCTATACGAGGCCGGATACATAGAGGAGCAGGACTTATACGAGCTCGCCAAGGACGGCGGCAGGATAAACGGCTATCCTCGAAATGTGGAGCTCGGCCTGGAGTATTCCGGCGGCAGCCTTGGAATGGCAGTTTCCGTCGCTATTGGCGCGGCCCTTGCGCTGAGAGAGCGAAGGAGCGACGCCCGGGTCTATGTGCTCATGGGCGACGGAGAGCTCAACGAGGGCTCGGTCTGGGAGGCGTTCATGTCCGCGGCACATTATAAGCTGCACAACCTGACAGTGATCATTGACCGCAACCGGCTCTGCTATGACGGAGACACTGAGGATGTTATGGCGCTGGAGGATTTGGGGGCAAAGCTCCGGGCGTTCAACTGGAAGGCTGGGCGCTGTAACGGCCATGATGTTCATGACCTGCTGCGGGCCTTGACAGAGGAGCGGCCTGACATGCCATACGCCGTAATCGCGGAAACGGTAAAGGGTAAGGGCGTGTCCTTCATGGAGAACCAGCCGGAGTGGCACCACGGGGTGCTGAGCCAGAAACAGTATGAGCAGGCTCGGTCAGAGCTTTTGGGAGGCACAGAATGAAACCTATCACTTCTTCAAATATACGCACCTGGGCGAGGCTCGGCCAGCGGGGCACATTCTTTGCCATAGCCCTGCCCGAGCTGGGCGCGGAATATGAGGACTTGCGGCTTCTGACGGCGGACGTAGCCCAGCTCTCAAGCATGGCCCGGTTCCAGTCCGCATACCCGGAGAAGTTTCTCAATGTGGGCATTGCGGAGCAGAATATGATAGGCATTGCCGCCGGGCTTGCAATGGAGGGCCGCTGTGTGTTCGCTGGGACTTACGCCTCCTTCATCGCCGTGCGCTCTTTAGAGCACGTGCGCCAGCATTTGGCCCACCTACAGTGCAATGTGAAAATAGTCGGCTTCTCAGCCGGGGTAATTGCCGCACGGAGCGGCGTCGCCCACTGGGCCACCGAGGACATCGCCTTCATGCGCGCCCTGCCGAACCTGACGGTATTCTCTCCGTCGGACTGTCTGGACGCATATAAGATAGCCCGCTATGCCGCTGAAACAGAGGGCCCCATGTACATACGTCTTTCCGGCGGGCCCAACGGGCCTATTGTACACAAGGAAGACTATGACTTCACAGCAGGCAAAATGGACAGGCTCCAGGATGGGAATGACGTGTGCATATTTGCCACCGGCCTCATGGTAAAGGAGGCGCTGGACGCGGCGGAGCTGCTCCGTGAGAAGGGCATAGCCTGCACAGTGTATAACGTGCATACCATAAAGCCTTTGGATCTGGCGGCGCTTGAGCGGGCACGTCATAGCCACCGGCTGCTGGTGAGCTTAGAGGAACACAGCATAATTGGCGGCCTCGGCGGCGCTATAGCCGAGTACCTTTCCGAAGCTGGCGGCGGACCGAAGCTCATGCGCATGGGCATACCTGACGCATACAGCGCGGCAGGCTCTCAGCGATGGATCTGGGAGCAGAACGGCATAGACTGCGCGAGCATCGCCAAGCGCATTGGGGAGGTGCTGCCATGATAGAGGACTTTTTCACCCATTCACCATATGAGCTCTCTCAGCCTGAAAAGGAAAAGCTCTTACTAACCGAGCTGCGCGCCCTCACCCACCACCATTATAACAACTGCCGGCCCTACAAAAACATCCTCGATGCCATGGGGACAGATATAGAACGAATAAAAAGGGTGGAGGACGTCCCGTTTTTCCCTGTTCGCATGTTCAAGGAGCTGGACCTGATGAGCATACCCAGGGACAAGATTTTCAAG
Source organism: uncultured Clostridia bacterium (assembly GCA_947572385.1). GTDB lineage: Bacteria > Bacillota > Clostridia > Oscillospirales > Acutalibacteraceae > Acutalibacter. The sequence goes on along the minus strand of CANPBX010000040.1, from coordinate 2,833 downwards.
GTCACCACCAGCTCCGGCACCACCGGACAAAAGGTCTCCCGTGTCTACGCCGACATGGAGACGGCAATGATCCAGCAGAAGGTGCTCATAAAGATTTTTGGCGACTTCCTGGGCAAAAAGCGCCTGCCCATGCTGGTGATAGACTCAGCGGAAACTGTCCGCAACAGACAGCTTTTCACCGCCCGTGGCGCGGCGATAATCGGCCTTCAGATGATAGCTTCAAAGCAGATTTTTGCGCTGGACAAAGACATGGAGCTGCAAAAGGAGATGGTGTGCGAGTTCCTGCGCGAGCACGCCGGTCAGAAGTTCCTGATATTCGGTTTCACATTTATGGCCTGGCAGCATTTTTATAAGGAGCTCTTGAAAATGGACGAGCGCTTCGATCTGTCCGAGGCGTTCCTCATGACCAGCGGCGGCTGGAAGAAGCTGCAGAGCGAGTCGGTCTCCCGGGAGGAGTTCAAGGCGCGGTTTAAGGAAGTATGCGGCCTGGGGCATTTTCTGGACCACTACGGCATGGCCGAGCAGATAGGGGCGATAAACGCCGAGTGCGAGTGCGGGCACCTGCACGCAAGCATCTATTCCGACATCATCCCCAGGCGGCACAGGGACTTTTCACCCTGCGAGGTCGGCGAGCCGGGGATATTGCAGATGGTCTCCGTACTGCCCCATTCCTACCCGGGCCACTCCATTATCTCCGAGGACGAGGGTGTGCTGCTGGGGATAGACGACTGCCCCTGCGGGCGAAAGGGCAAATACTTTGAGGTGCTTGGGCGTATCAAGAAGGCTGAGTTAAGGGGGTGCAGCGATACCTATGCGGCAGGATTTTGAGAAGATCTCTTATATTATCGGCTCGGAGGACATATTGGAGGGCATGGGAAAAGTGTCGGCGCTGCCCCTGTTTTCCGAGGCGGCCCGGACATTTCTGGCAGCGCTCTCGAAGAAGCTCCTGGCAGACCCGCGGGCCAAAGCATACCCGGACCTGATGGACTACGCCTTCTGGGTTCGGGCCGCGTCGCTGAAAAGGATGAGCGGCCGCTACCCCCATAAGGACAGAAAGATCGGGCGGGGAGTCAGCTTCCATATAGCCCCGTCGAATGTACCGATGGCCTTTGCGCTCTCGTTCACAGCGGGACTGCTCGCAGGGAATGCCTGTGTGGTGCGGCTGTCAGAAAAGAGCTTCCCCCAGGCGGAGATCCTGCTTGGGACAATAGAGAATGCTTTGGCAGACTTTGACGATATGCGACCCTATCTGTGCTTCATCCGCTATCCCCACGACGAGGCGGTCACGGCGGCGCTGAGCTCAATGTGCGACGCGCGCCTTATCTGGGGCGGCGACCGGACCATACAGGCCATCCGCAAGGCACCCCTGCCGCCCCGGGCAGTAGAGTTCACTTTTGCGGATAGATACTCCTTGGCGGTGATCGACGCAGATGAATATCTAAAGATGGACAGTAAGGCAGTCGCGGAAAAATTCTATCTTGACACCTACTACATCGACCAAAACGCCTGCAGCTCCCCGAGGCTGGTGTGCTGGCTGGGTGAAAGCATAGAAGCCGCCAAGACGCGCTTCTGGAGCGAGCTCTCCAAGCTGGCGCACAGTGATTATGAGCTCGCGCCCATCCAGGCCATAGACAAGCTGACGGCATTTTGCAGGGCAGCCGCCTTGGAGAATGTGAGCTTGAGAAAAGACGACAACTTGATTTTCCGGGTGGAGCTTGAAAATTTGAAGCCGGAGATCATGGAGTATAAGGAGGGCGGCGGGTTCTTTTTCGAGTACACTATGCAGGATCTAAAGGAGCTGCTGCCAATGCTTGAGAAGCCCTGCCAGACGGTATGCTGTGTTGGCACAGACCCGGAAATTTTGCGCGGGATGATAGTAGAAGCCGGCGTGCGCGGCGGCGACCGGGTGGTGCCGGTGGGCGAGACGAATAAGCTGGCCCTTTTGTGGGACGGGGTCGATCTGTGCGAGGGGCTGTCTAGGTTTGTGAATACAGGAAAGGACGAGTGAAATATGAACGAAAGAGTATGCAGATGCGAAACTATAGCCGCTGACATGAGAAGGGATATGGTAGGACTAAGCGATGTGCTGGGAAAGAGTGTTGCTCACTGGGGCGGCGCACTTTCATGCACTGAGCTTTTGGCCGTGCTCTATGGAGAGGTGCTGAATGTAAAGACAGATGCTTTTGAGGAGCGGGATAAACTACTGTTCAGCAAAGGGCATGCGTCCATGGCCTTGTATACGGCCATGGCAGAATGTAAACTTCTGGACCGCGATGAACTTAGTTCTACCTATAGCGTAGATGGCAGCAGACTGCCGGCGGTCACGGAGGCCAACCAGCAGATGGGAATAGAATGTTCAGGCGGTATCCTGGGTCTCGGATTGTCAATGGGCGCAGGGATGGCACTGCTTGCAAAGGAACGCAGGTATTCCTACCATACCTATGTAATTGTTGGCGACGGCGAAATGGATGAAGGTTCTGTATGGGAGTCCATAATGTTCGCGTCCCAGAGAAAGCTGGATAATCTTACACTGATAGTAGATTTGAACGGCCTGCAAGCAGACGGCAGCACGAAACAGATAATGGATTGGAACTCACTAGGGGAAAGGCTTCACGCTTTTGGATGGTCTGTTGCCGAGATAGACGGACATAATTGCAGTGAAATACTGTCTGCATTGGGAAAAAGGATAGATGGCTGCCCTAGGGCCATAGTTGCCCATACAGTTAAGGGCAAGGGTATCTCATTTATGGAAAATGATTATGAGTGGCACCATAAGGCTCTAGTTAAGGAGGAGCTGGAAACGGCAAAAGCGGAGGTGGGTCTAATATGATGG
>CANPBX010000039.1 GCA_947572385.1 uncultured Clostridia bacterium | reverse complement strand
ACCTCCTAAGTAGCTTTTGGTTATTTCCATTGTCCACTTAAGAGGTATCATATCAGAATCGTAAACCGCTTTTCTTTGTTTTGCAGTGCAGATTTTGATGGGAGGTGTACCCCATGACCGCTGACTTCACCCGTATACTAGAGGGATCCTACAAGCAGGAGACGTCTCGTTTAGACCGGACCCTCTCCACTCTAATGCCCGACGAGTACCGCCTAACCCCCGACATGGAGCGCTCTATCTCTGACGGCGCCTACCAATTTCCGGACGCCGGCGAGACGCACACCGACAAGCGCGTCCTCACCCGCAAGCAGGACTACTTCTCCGCAAAGGTACATGTGCGGCGCACACCTCTCTATTTTCACCGACACGAGTTTGTGGAGATGCTCTATATGTACCGGGGCCGGTGCCTCCAATTTATCGAGAACCTGGGCGCTTGCATCACGCTCCATGAGGGCGACGTATTCCTGCTGAACCAGAACGTCACCCATGCCCTTTTGCAGGAGGACGAGAGCGCGGTGCTTATCAAAATAATCATCCCAACAGGTACGCTCTCCCAGAATTTCCACCGACGGCTTGGCGGACAGCAGGCCGGGTTCTGGACAGGCATCGGGGAGTATTACCACTATCTGCACTATACCGGCTGTACAGCCGATGAGAAATTGTTTGTGGAGCGCATGATGGCTGAATACTATAGCCAAAACCCATGTAAAGAAATAGCCGAAGCCAGCTGGCTACAGCTCATGCTCATTGCCCTTTCCAGCCGGGTAGGGGATGAACGCCGACATAAGCTGGGGCACAGTTCAGTGGATATGGGGCATATCACTGAGTATGTCTATGGGCATAGCGAGACTGTGACCTTGGAGGAGCTTGCCCGAGCTTTTTCATTCAGCCCAAGCTATCTCAGCCGCTTGATCAAGGAGGGGTGCGGCATGAATTTCCTTGACCTGCTGCGGGAGTGCCGGCTTGAAAAAGCTGCCGCCCTGCTGACAGATACAAATTATCCTATTGGGAAAATAGCGGAGCTTGTGGGTTATAGCAGTGCCGCTTCGGTATACCAGGGCGTGCGGGAGAAGTTCGGCATGTCGCCCACGGAGTACAGAGATAAATATAGTCAGATCAATAGAGAGCATACCACAAATGAATAGATAGACAAAGCTCCCCCTTGCTGATAAAATAGGCTTGGCAAGGGGGATCTTCGTGCGTAACAAGCTGGAGGGCCCGGTGGGACGGCTCATGCTTTCGCTCTGCACCCAGACCACCTTTTCGCTCCTTTTGTACCATGCGTACAGCCTGACGGACGCCTTCTTCGTTGCAAACGGCGTGGGCGGCACAGCCAGCGGGGCGGTGGGCGGCACGGCGGCGATCGGCGCTTTCACTATTGTCAGCCGGGTGCAGAGCTTTGCTTCCACACCCTTCTCCGGGGTCATGCAGGGCATACAGCCCATGCTGGGGTTTGATTTTGGGCGGAGAAGCTATGCCCGGATAAAGCGCACAATAATGTATGCGTTTCGGTTTGCGCTGGCGGCAAGCGATTGGCTCATAGCTCTGTGGGCCGTGATAAATTACATAAACCAAAGGGGTGCTATAGATGAAAAGCCTGACAAAAAATGAGCAGAGCCGGGAGACGATTGAGCGCATGGTAGAGGTCTGCTTTCCCGGCAGAAAGATGGCGGGTCACACGGAGCTTACCGAGGGCTATTTCAACGTGGCCTATGAGATAGAGCTGGGCGATGGCGAGCGGGTCATCCTAAAGGTCGCGCCTGCCCCCGATGCCAGGATTATGACCTATGAGAAGAACATCATGCACAGCGAGGTGGAGGCTATGAGGGCCGCGAAAGCCGCGGGCCTACCGGCGCCGGCGGTGCTTGCATATGATGACAGCCGCACTATATGCGGGTCACCCTATTTTTTCATGGAGAAACTGCCCGGACAGAGCTTGAACGCCATAAAAAGCAGTTTGACTGAAAGGGAGATCGCAGAGATCAACCGTCAAGTGGGCTTCACAAACCGAAAAATAAATGACATAGGATATCCATGCTTTGGCTATCCCGGACAGACGGAGTTTCAGGGTGATGAGTGGTTTCCGGTGTTCCGCAAAATGCTGGGGGCCGGGGTGCATGATGCGGAGAGCGGTCATGTGGACGTGAAGATAAACATTGACAGGCTTTGGCGGGTCCTTGAGCATGACCGTCCAATATTTGAGGAAGTCACAGAACCCCGGCTTGTGCATTGGGACTGCTGGGACGGCAACATCTTTGTGGAGAATGGAAGGGTCACAGGCATCATCGACTGGGAGCGGAGCCTTTGGGCCGACCCGCTGATGGAGGTTGGGTTTCGCACATATTCCCAGAACATGGACTTTCTGGCGGGGTACGGAATAGGGGAGCTGACGGCAGATCAGCAGCGGCGGGCGCTGTGGTATGACGTGTACCTGATGCTGTTGGTGTCGCTGGAATGTGAGTACCGGCAATATGAGACGATGGATATGTATGAGTGGTCAACGGGTGTTTTGGCGCGGCAGCTTGAAAAATTGGAGGGGGCGTTATGATAAAAGATGAGCCGATCGCAGAATATTATAAGCGCTATGAGGAAGTGAAAGGGGTGCTGTCTTTTTTGTTTAGCGGCGCAAATTTTGAGTACGACTTTTGGCCCTTTTGCCCGTAGTTTTGCTTTGAGCTTTGGCGTGGGGCACGGCGCTGGTCAACAAGCGCCGCCTGCTGGAGTCTGCAAGGGAGGGCAGACTGCGATGTGTTCCCCTGGCTCCAGGAGAACAGCTATAAGTATGGGCCTATCTTCAGGTGGCCCGGGAGCAAGGAGGACGTCGCCGGCACGGTGGAGGAGGTATGGCGCTGCAGGTATGTAGGGGTACAGGCCGCCACGGAGATGTACGGGCAGGGGCTCTGCTTGGAGGAGTATGTTGAGCTGAAGGCGGGTGCGAATGCCTGAGAGAAAACCGCACACGTAGAGCCCGCAGTCAACTCCGCGGGCTCTGCTCATTCCCCATTGCCATCCACGCCCCGGGCTTTTCGCTGGGCCAGGATTATCCGCCTGACCGTTTTCTCCGTGAGGAAGTACGCCCCGGCAAGCTCCCGAGGGCCCTCCCCGGCCTGGAAGCGCGCGTATATGTCCCGGTTCCTCTGGGCCGTCTCCTCCTTGCTGCGGGTGCGGTCGCCCCAGGACAGGCGGTTTTCCTGGCTTCGGGGGATGTATAGGTAAGCGCCGTCGGCGTACCGCTGGACCTCTCTTAGAAGCTCCTCCGGCAGCACGTCCGCGGCTTTTATATAGCGCATAGATGCCCCTCCTATAAATTTGCTCGTTAGGATGAGCAAAGGCCAGCGCTGTATTTTTATATCCTGCGCAAGCCCTTGCTATGCGCGCTTTACTGAACGGGTCAAAACAGGCTCCCCCCCTTTATTATCCGTCTGACCATATTATAGACCATATATGCCCCCGCCTGCAAGCGCAGGTTTAGCTCTGTACTGTCCCGGGGCTTGCGGTTTGGCCCTCACGCCCTTATACTGGGATAAGCGGATACAGAGAGAAGGTGAAGAAGCTGCGCTGTGAAATATGTGGAAAGACCACCGTGTTTGGGAAGAAGGTGGCCCATGACCGTATGTATATAAACGCCCGCACTCCCAAAAAGGTGAAGCCGAACCTGCACCATATGATGGTGGACACCCCCGCCGGAAAAAAGCGCATGGTAGTCTGCACACGCTGTATGCGGACTATGAGAAAGCGCTCCGGGGCATAATGGATAGAGACAGCCTGCTAAAATTCACCCGGCAGGCTGTCTTTATTTTATAGACTGTTATTTTTGCTGGAGCCTTTGCAACCGCCGCCAGTTTATATATGTATAGCTGTCGTTCACCAGGAACACAAGAAAGCATACTGTCACCGACAGATAGGAGGGCTCAGAAAGGCTTGCCATCACCCAGAGCACGACGAGCACCACGTCGTTGGCGGCATAGGCCAGGGCAAACAGGGGGCTTCTAAGGTAGGTGAGGGCCACGGCGATAAAGCTGGTGGTGACGGAGAGCGTGCTTGGCAGGAGGTTAGCCGTCCCGAAGGCGCGCAGGACAAAGAAAAAAATAACCGTCACCGCCCCGGAGAGCAGAAGCATGAGCGCCCCGTCCCGGGGCCTTAGCCGCCGGACCTGCACCTGGGAGCGGTCCCCCTCAAAGGGGTGCCGCAGCCAGGAGGCCAGGGCGAACACGGACATGGGCGCGGTCATGCCCAGATAGGTGAGCATCTCACCGTAATAGGCGCAGCGGAAGGAGATGATACCATACAGCAGGCTGAATGCCACCATCAGCGCCTGCCCGATGGGGTTGGCCTTGGCGTCCAGTATCAGGGAGGTCACCCCTATAAGGGAGGCGGCGAGGGTCATATAGTCCCTCCGGTCAAAGAGTATGAAGGCCGTGAGCACCGCCCCGGTGGAGCAGCACCAGAGCGCCCGCTCGCCGGGGGTGAAATAGCGGTATAGATCCCGCAGGAAGCTTGAGGGGCCGGGCTTATCCATAAATATACCTCCAAAAAATAAGGGCGCCCTGCGGCACATCTTCAAAGACCTAACGATGTGCGCCGGGTGCCCAGATAAAACTACAGCACCAGCTGCCCGGTGGCAGCTATTGTTTTTTTCCTGTGCCCGCTCAGATAAGGGAGGCCACGATATCCCCCATCTCCCTGCAGCCGGCAAGCTTCACGCCGCAGCCCTCGGTATAAATATCCCGGGTGCGGGCCACAGTGAGGGCCTTTGCCACGGCGCTCTCCACCGCCCCGGCAGCCCCGGGCTCGTTTAAGGAGTATCTGAGCAGCATGGCGACAGACAGTATGGTAGCAAGGGGATTGGCTATATCCTGCCCGGCGATATCCGGTGCTGAGCCGTGTATGGGCTCATACAGCCCGAAGCCGCTGCCCCCCAGGCTGGCGGAGGCCAGCATGCCGATGGAGCCGCTTATCATTGAGGCCTCGTCGGAAAGTATATCCCCGAACATATTGGAGGTGAGTATCACGTCGAACTGCCCCGGGTCCCGGACAAGCTGCATGGCAGTGTTGTCAACATACAGATGGCTCACCTGTACGTCCGGGTACTCCCCGGCGATCCTGTCCACAGTGGCCCGCCAGAGCCGGGAGCTGTCAAGGACGTTGGCCTTGTCAACGCTCGTGAGCCGCCGCCCGCGCTTTTGGGCCATGTCAAAGGCCACTCTCGCTATGCGCTCCACCTCGGGCACAGAGTACCGCTCGGTGTCATAGGCCGACTTCACGCCGCCGGACTCCTCGGTCCCCCGGTCGCCAAAGTATATGCCCCCGGTGAGCTCCCGCACCACCATGATGTCAAGGCTCTCCCCGATTATCTCGGGCTTTAAGGGGGAAGCGTCCCGAAGGGGGGCGAATATCACCGCGGGCCTTAAATTGGCATAGAGCCCCAGGGCCTTGCGTATCCCCAAAAGCCCGGCCTCAGGACGGTTGCCCCCGGGCTGGCTGTCCCATTTGGGCCCGCCCACAGCGCCCAGTATTACTGAATCCGCAGCCCTGCAGGAGTCCACTGTCTCCTGGGGCAGCGGCACTCCCACGGCATCGATGGCGGCGCCGCCCAGGAGCTTATAGTCGTACTGCACTGAAAACCCGAATCTATCCGCGGCGGTATCAAGGGCCTTTATGGCCTCGTCCACGATCTCCGGCCCGATGCCGTCGCCCTTCAAAACAGTGAGCTTATAATTCTTCATGAAGCTGACTCCCTTTTTTCTACAGTTTATACATGAAATTTTAGCACAATAAAGCCTCTGTGTCAAGCGGGGGAGGGGGAGAAAAGCTTCCGGAAAAGTTTTCGGAGAAAATTTCAAAAAATTCCAAGAAGCTTGCAACCAAATGCCCCGACGGTGTATTCTTATAGGTATAAGAATACGGTGAAGGGGGAAGCTGTGCATGTTCACAAAATTTACATTTAGGGAGGCGCTGCTCCAGCTCACGCGCAATAGGGGGCGCAGTATGATCATGGTCTTTGTGTCCCTGCTGCTGTGCGGGTGCATAGCCTTCTATCTGGGGAATATCACCTCATCTGAGCAGGCCCTCGCCTCTATAAATGAGAGCACACCGGCAATACTCAACATCTGCAACGCCTTCGGAGAGACCAGGGAGAACCTGACTATACCCACAGTGTATGTAGACCTGCTCACTGCAAGCGGGGGCCTGCGGGATATGGAGCTCACCTGCCAGGCTGCAGGAGCCTTCTCACAGGAGGCCAGGGACGTGGACCAGAGGTGTTTTAACGGCGGGGACACGGAGCTCCTGGGCATAAACCGCCCGGAGGCCATGTGCTCCACCGAGGCGGAGAGGGCGCTGGACCAGCGGTACATAACCTATCTTGACGGGTACGGCCCGGAGATTTTCGCCACAAAGGAGCCTCTCTGTATCATAAGCGAGGACTACGCCGAAAGCCACGGGCTGGAGCTGGGGGACGATCTGTCCATACCGATATATATCCGCAAGTACGACTCCTGGAGGATGCCCGCCTATTATGCCATGTTCGACGACGGCACCTGGGGCGGGGACGACTACGAGATACCACCGGACTGGACGCTGAAGGTGGTGGGCGTCTTCTCCCATAAGCTGAACGCCACAAGGACGGCCGACGTATACCTGCCGGTGGAGTGGATGAGGGAGACCGTAGACAGCCAGGACATGCCTATTACAGACTACCGGCACAGGCTCATGCCCTTCTCCTACTCCACCTGCCGGGCCACGCTTATAAACTCCCTTGAGCTCAATGCGTATAAGCTGAAGCTTCTGGACATGGGCTTCGGCATACCGTTTTTTATAGTGCTGGAGAAACAGGACCCGCCTCCGGACCCCAGCAAGGGCACGTCCATCTGGATGGAGGACAAGGACTTTATCAAGACCACTGAGAAGCTGGCGGGGACCATACGGATGTACAGGACCTTTATGGCGCCATTCTTTATAATTGTAATACTGCTGGTGGCTATGGCGGTAATGCTGGTGCTCAGGGGCGCGCGCGTTGATATGGCGATAGCCATGAGCCTTGGAAGGGAAAGGCGGGCGATAGCCCTTGTGCATTTAACGGCGGCCCTCTTGGCCCAGGGGCTGGGGTGCATAGCGGCGCTGCCCCTGATAGCGGTGCCCGCGGGGCTCAGCCCTGGGATGGGCGGTCTCATATGCGGCTCCTTCCTGCTCTGCGCTTTGATCGGCGACCTGGCGGGATCATGGGTACTCTTAAGGTTTGACCCTATGGACCTTTTGATAAAGACGGATTAAGGAGGCAAGTAAAATGAAGTTCACAGTAACCGAGGCCAGATACCAGCTGACCCGCAATAGGGGCCGCAGCGTTATAATGCTCTGCGTGTCCCTGCTCCTGTGCGGGTGCATAGCCTTCTATCTGGGCAGCATCACCACTTCCGAGCGGGCTCTCAGAAACATCAACGAGAGCAACCCGGCGGTCGTCAACATCTGCAACCCCACAGGGGACTCAATGGAGGATCTCGTCATCAACACCGTCCATACCGACCTGCTGCAGGCGGGCTGGGAGATGAAGGACGTGCGCCTGACCAGCCAGGCTGCCGGGGCATACTCAAAGGAGGCCCGGGAGCAGGACCCCAAGGAGTTCAGCGGCGGCGACACAAAAATGCTGGGCATAAACTGCGTTGAGGCCATGGGCACGCCGGACCTGAGGTATATCACCTATATGGACGGCTACGACGGGAGCTGCTTTTCGGGCAGCGAGCCCCTGTGCATCATAAGCGAGGACTATGCAAGGGAAAATGATATTTCCCCCGGGGACGAGCTATCCATGCCAATTTACCTGTGCAAGTACAGGTCCGACAGGCGGCCTGCCTACTACCCTATCTTTGGCAGCGGTACCTTGGGCGGGGACGAGTTCAAGACGCCCCCGGACTGGACGCTGAAGGTGGTGGGCACCTTCTCCCATAAGCTTGGGGCCTATCACCAGGCCGACGTCTATCTGCCGGCACAGTGGCTGCGGGACACAATGGACAGCATAGGGGATTTTTCATACAGCACCTTCCAGTGCTCTCCGGTGGACTCCATGAAGCTAAACGAGATGAAGCTGAAATTCCTGGAAATGGGCTTCGGCATGCCCTTCTATATGCCTGTAAGCGGCCAGTCGGACTTTGTGGACTTCAGCGCGGGCAGGTCCATCTGGATGGACGATGAGGACTTTATCAAGACCGCCGAGAAGCTGGCGGGGACGGTGCGCATATATAAGGCGTTCATGGCGCCCTTCTTCCTGGTAGTGGTGCTGCTGGTGACCCTGGCGGTGCTGCTGGTACTAAGGGGGGCAAGAAGGGACATGGCACTGGCCCTGAGTATTGGCAGGGAAAAGCGGGACATTGCTTTTGTACACCTGCTGTCCTCACTGTCGGCCCAGGGGCTGGGGTGCCTTATAGCCCTGCCTGCGGTGCTCCTGCTGGCGGGAGCAGACATTATGACGGCGCTGATCATATGCGGAGCGTTCCTGCTCTGCGCGGCGGCGGGGGATATCATAGGCCTATGGGGGCTCCTGCGCTTTGACGCCATGGAGCTGCTCACCAAGACAGACTGAGGGAGGGATGATCGTGACTATAAGAAACAGCTTCAAGCAGCTATTGAGACGGCCAGGAAAGGCCATACTCTTCTTTGTGCTCATGACCGCGGCGACCCTGCTGCTGGTCTTCGGCGTGGCTATGTACATAGAGACCCAGCTTAGAATGGACGCCCTGGAGGATATCTATTCCACTGTGGGCACGGTGGAGCAGCCCTGGGAGGAGGTGCGCTACGAGTCCGACGCGAACGCCTGCTTTGACTACGGCCCATACCCTGTTACCGACTATGGCGAGGTGCTCACCCCGGAGATACTGAACTTCCCCGGGGCAGAATATCTTGTGCCCCCGGAGAGCAGGCCCTACTACGTGACCTATAACCCGGAGCTGAACGATAAGAACGGAAATCCCTTTAGTTCCGGCTGGGAGGAGCCCTCATACGACCTTCTGGAGTTTACGCCACTGGAGACGACCACAGACGGGAGCAAGACCAAGGCTAAGATAACTAAGGTCATCCGCTCCGGCGGGGAGCACTACGTGTCTTCACCCAGCGGCTGGCGGCAGATGGTGTATCCCGCAGTGGAGGAGGGGCAGGAGTTTGAGGTGTGCCAGCACCAGGAGAAGGGCTCGGTGCCCCTTGAGGAGGGGAAGAAGTATGTGGGCTATTTCGGGTATATAATCGGCATGCCGGTGCTGGACGACGAGGCCAAAGCTGATCTCGACCCAGACACGACGGACATATATATCACCGAATACGCGCCTATGGCCCTTCCCACCACCAGCCTTGTGGACAAAAACGGCAGGCCCCTTGAGAGCAGGATACCCCACCAGGAGGATGAACAGCCCCCAAGGATCATAGAGGCTGGCGGGGATGTAGACGTGGGCATATGGGACAGATCGTCGGAGGCCCGCGAATATTATGACTATACCCACGGCGTCCTGCCGATCACCGACCCGGACCTTCTGGCGAGCTTTAGGAACAACAATGTCACCATACGGGGGCGCATGATAACCGAGGAGGAATTCGAGACCGGGGCGAAGGTCTGCCTTATTGACAAGAATATAGCCGACCGGAACTTCCTGTATGACGGCAAAAAAATAAAGCTCTCCCTTATAGCCTCCATGTACGGCCTGGAGGAGGAGAGCGGGTATCTGCCCGCCAGCTTCCCGGTAATGGGGAGCCTTCTGGACGGCGACGGCAATATCCTTGAGCCCTTCTGGGAGGAGGAGTACGAGATAGTGGGCATTTACTCCACCCGCACCATCGCCCAGGACCTGCCGTTCCAGGACACGGTGATAGTTCCCGCCAAGTCCATAGGAGCTTCCGACGAGGGGCATATAATCTACTGCGGCCCAATGAAGGCGACGACCACCTCCTTCATGCTGAAAAACGGCGCCCAGGAGGAGTTCGCGGCAGCCCTTGCCGAGGCCGCCCCCCAGTCCGAGCGGCTGACTATAACCTATGACGATATGGGCTATGCCAAGGCGGTGGAGAGCCTGGACGGGAACAGGGACACGGCGTTCCTGCTGCTGGTGGTGGGTCTGCTGGCGGCGGCAGCCATAGTGGTGCTGCTCCTGTATTTCTTCGTCATAAAGGAGAAGAAGCGCACCGCCATCGAGCGCAGCCTCGGGCGGAGCAAGAACAGCTGCCGGGCCTCCATACTTGCCGCCCTCATGACCCTTACCTTCATAGCCGCTGGCATTGGGAGCCTTGGGGCCTGCATACTCCTGAGCTCCTCCGAGCAGCTTGCCGAGGCCCAGGACCTGGACGAGGAGGACAACGGCGGTGATCTGGCTGTAGTCGAAAGCGAGAGCGGCTATAAGTCCGACTGGGGCCTGGGCGGGATCTACAACTTCAGCGGGCAGTTCAGCCCCTGGGCCATGTGGGATATCCAGGGCAACAAGACTGAGCTGATGGGCATTACCGTGCCGATCTGGGTGTATGTCGCAGCCCCGCTGGCGCTATGGGCGCTGGTGGGGGTGCTGGCCCTGGGGCTGGTGGACCACAACCTGAAGATAGAGCCGATACTGCTGCTGGGGACCAGGGCGTGAGGGGCTGCGGACTATACCACGCCACGCCCCAAAAAGCCGACCGCGCAAGTTCCCCTTGCATTTTTGCCCAAAATATTGTATAATGCCATATGAAAGTATTATACATGGAGGGTTTGATATGATATGTCCAAACTGCGGCCGCGAGATACCTGACGGTACCGTGTGCCCCTGTACGCTGGAGGCCCCCGCCCTGTCCGATAACCCCGCGGTGAATGTGATAAAGCGGGTGGGCTCGTCGGGAATGTTCCTGGCGCTTTGCGTGCTGTTTTCCGCCTGGGCGCTGCTGACTATTTTCTCGTCCCTGGGGGTCAGCGACGCGCTTGCAAACATCTATATGTACGCCTATCAGATTGGGATGAACGCGGAGCAGATAATGCCCATACTGGACCTGATGCAGAGCTCCACTGTGACTTCGGCGGTCCTGGGCTCCATTCCCGCCATACTCACGGCGGCAGCTATGTGGATACATTTTTCCACCTGCCGCAACAGGCTCTCCGGCAATATATCCACCGCCGGGCTCACCATCTGCAAGGTGCTCTGCTACATAAGCATGATAAGCCTCTGCGTTTTGGCGTTCCTGATCCTCGGGGGCTTTGCCCTTATAATTGTGGCGATATTTGTCAGCAACGAGCCCTGGAGCCAGCTTTTCAGCTACGGCGCGTATGCCTATGGCTACAGCCAGGGCCCGGGGTACACTGACGAGGAGGCCACGATAGCCATTGCGGTGGTGCTGGGGGTCTTCGCCCTCATAATAACCTTTGCAATGGTACTTGCCATCACCTACCAGGCAAGCTTCATCCGCATGATAAACCGCACCAAGAACGTGGCCCTCACAGGCCTTGCGGACGACCGGGTGTCCGGCTACCTTACCGGCATGTCCGGCTTTGTAGCCGCCTGTTCCATTATCTCAGGGCTCGGCGCGCTTCTCACAGCACCGATCACCGGCGCCGCCACCCTCTGTCACGCCGCAGGCTTTATTGTGATGATCCTGCTGCTGAGAAAGTACAAGAACGAGATGAACATGGTCCTATACCCGTCAATACAGCCCGCCATGCCCGCAAACATGCCTCCTGCCTATGGGCAGCCCCCTTATCAGCCCGGCCCTCAGCCGCCTGAGACGCCCAACGGTCCGGGGCAGCAGTAAACAGGCAGGCAAAGACCGCCGCTTTTCTAAGCGGCGGTCTTGCTTTCGGGACTGCTTTATTTGTGCCGATCACCTGTAACCACCCTGGCCCGGATGACGATTTACATAGTAGAAACCTGAGAAAGGGTGATAAGGCATGGCGAAAATAGGGATAGCAGAGCTGGTCCTATCGGCAGTCCTGCTGTGTACAGGGCTTTTGACAGAAGGGGGGCCGCCTGCCGGGCAGACGCTCTCCGAGCTCAAGGGAAGCGTGAGCGTCACGGTGGATAACGGGCTGATCCCAGGGAACGGTTTATCAGGCTATGACAATATCCCCGGGGATATTGAGGGTATTATCCATCTGTCGGCATGGCGGTGGATGGGGTATGTTTTCACCGAGCTGGAGCAAAACGGCGAGCCCTGCCCGGAGCTTGAGGACTTTGAGTGTACACAGCTTAGCCTGCTGGATATCTCGGAGGAAGGCAACGTGTTCGTGTACCGGGCTGAGTACCAGTTCCTGCCAAAGTCAGACAGTGACGCGGGCTTCTGGATGGCGGGGAACACAGCGCCCTGTGAGGGGCGGGAGGGTTGGTACAGGTTCGCCAGGCAGATAGCCGTGGGACGTGAGGGCGATGCCTGGGAGGTGCTCACCGTCGGGACCGGCGGGGTGAGGGCTGATGCCTACGCAGATTATCCGCGCCGGGTATTTTATAGCAAACGCACTTGAAGATCGTAGATACCGATTTTCAAGCTGGGCGGCAGAGCCCCCCGGTTTTATAACCGGGGGGCTCTTTTTATATCCCGCTGCAGGGCTGCACAAGGAATGTCCGGCCCATGCCGTCAATGGCCTCAAGGGCCTCACGCGCCTGGTCCTCGGACACGAATATGCCGTAAACGCTGGAGCCGCTGCCGGTCATCATGGAGCCCAGGGCCCCCGCGTCCACCATGGCGCGCTTGAGGGCGCGGACCGGGGCCAGGCGGATGGTCTCGTCGAAGCGGTTGCCAAGGCACTTGGCTACGCGCTTCAGGCTG
Organism: uncultured Clostridia bacterium; assembly: GCA_947572385.1. Taxonomy (GTDB): domain Bacteria; phylum Bacillota; class Clostridia; order Oscillospirales; family Acutalibacteraceae; genus Acutalibacter. The sequence continues at coordinate 8,055 of CANPBX010000039.1, read as the reverse complement.
CCCGCTTCCAGGGCCTCCAGCATTCTTGGGGTGGCCTGGGTGCTGGAGAGGGGGTACTGGTCTAAAATAGAGTAGGCCCGGGGGGTGCTCATGCCGGCGGGGGGCTTGCAGACCACCAGCCAGCAGTCCGGCAGGGGTGGGACAGGCGTTACGTCCGCGCCCACGCCGGTACACCGGGCGGCGCCGCCTATGACGCAGAAGGGCACGTCCGAGCCTACCCTTGCACCTATAGCCATAAGCTGCTCTGTTGTGAGCCCGGTCTCAAACATCTCATTGAGCCCCCTCAGCGCAGCCGCCGCGTCAGCACTGCCGCCGCCCATACCGGAGCGGCTGGGGATGTACTTCTTGATAAATATATAGACTCCCCGATCCGCAAGCCCGCAGTCCTCCAGGAAGAACTTCGCGGCCCTGTAGACAGTATTCTTGCTGTCGGTAGGCAGGCGGTCCTTATTGCACTGGAGGTGTACCCCCGGCTGGTGGCTGGTCTGGATATCCAGCTCGTCCCAGACGGAGATGCTCTGCATGACGGTGTCCAGCAGGTGGTAGCCGTCCGGACGCCTGCCCAGCACGTCCAGGGTCAGGTTCAGCTTGCCGTAGGCTCTAACTTTCATTTACATCAACTCCTATAGTTCCCTTATGAAATCCCCCATCCGAGAGAGGGCCTCGGTGATATGCTTTACGGAATAGCAGTAGGATATGCGCACAAAGCCCTGCCCGCAGGGGCCGAAGGCGTCCCCTGGGACCACGGCTACGTGCTTCTCGTAAATAAGCCGCTCACAGAAGTCGGCGCTGGTGAGCCCTGTGGACTTTACCGAGGGGAACACATAAAAGGCCCCCTTTGGCTCGAAGCATTTAAGGCCTATCTCATTCAGGCCGTCCACTATGAGCCGCCTTCTCATATCATACTGGCCCCTCATATAGGCCATATCGTCGTCGCCGTTTTTCAGGGCCTCTATGGCCGCGTACTGGCTGGTGGTGGGGGCGCTCATTATGGCGAACTGATGGAGCTTTACCATGGGGGAGATTATCTCCCTGGGCCCCGCGGCATACCCTAAGCGCCAGCCGGTCATGCTGTGGGCCTTTGAGAAGCCGTTGACGATCACCGTGCGCTCCTTCATCCCCGGCAGTGAGGAGAAGGTCACATGGCCTTCCTCGGTGTAGGTGAGGGCGGCGTATATCTCGTCGGAGAGCACAAGAAGGTCGTGCCTTTCCACGACTGCTGCTATCTCCTCCAGATCCTCCCTGCCCATCACCGCCCCGGTGGGGTTATTGGGATAGGGCATTATAAGGAGCTTGGTGCGGGGGGTCATATGGGCCTCAAGCTGCTCCGCTGTCAGCTTAAAGCCGTTTTCCGGCCCGGTCTCGATAGTTACCGGCACGCCGCCCGCCATCTGGGTGATGGGCACATAGCACACAAAGCTGGGCTCGGGTATGAGCACCTCGTCCCCGGGGGTGACAAGGCTTCTGACACACAGGTCTATGGCTTCGGACCCGCCGACGGTGATCAGCACCTGGGTATCGGGCTCGTACTCCACGCCGTAGTGCCGTGAGAGGAAGCCTGAGACCTCCTTGCGGAGCTGGGAAAAGCCCCTGTTGGGTGTGTACCGGGTGCGGCCCTTCTCCAGGGACTCTATGCCAGCCTCCCTTATATGCCAGGGGGTGTGGAAGTCCGGCTCGCCCACAGACAGGGATATCACGTCCTCCATCTCGTTGGCTATGTCGAAAAAACGGCGTATGCCCGAGGGCTTTATCCCCATTATGACCGGGTTCAATAGCTTATCATAATCAATCACAAAGGTTGCTCCCTCTCTCGTCGGTTTCCTCGTAGTCGTTGTTAAATATCACGCCGCCGTCCTTATACCTGGTGAGCACAAAGTGGGTGGCGGTGGACAGCACGCCCTCTATGGGGGCGAGGCGCTTCTGCACAAACATTGCCACGTCCTGCATGCTCCTGCCCACAACGGTCACCGCCAGGTCGTAGCCACCGGACATAAGGTACACGCTCTCCACCTCGGGGAAGTTCATAATGCGCCCGGCTATCTCGTCAAAGCCGGTGTCCTTCTGGGGGGAGACCCTGAGCTCTATCAGGGCTGCGGCCCTCTGGGTCTCGGCGCGCTCCCAGTTTATAAGGGCATGGTAGCCCTTTATCACGCCGTCCTTCTCATACTGCTTTATTGCCCCCTCAACTGCGCCCGCGTCCTCCCCCAGCATTACGGAGAGCTGCTTTGCGCTGAGCTTCGCGTCCTCCTGCAGTAGCTCAAGTATCTGTTCCTTTGCCATATATGACCCCTCCTATTTACTCAAGCGGCAGCATGACCGGCCTGTGCTGCCTGTATACGGTGAACTGGGTGAAGCCTGCTTCACGGGCCGTGTCCATGGCGCTGTCTATGCCCTGGCCCAGGTTTTCGGTACAGTGGGCGTCGGAGCCGAAGGTAAGGAGCCTGCCACCAAGCTCATAGTACCGCCTGAGAAGCCCCGGGCCGGGCATGGTCTCCCCCAGCTTCCCGAATAGGCCGGAGCTGTTCACCTCCAGGGCCTTCTCATGGTCTATAAGGCTTCTGAAAATACAGTCGAGCTTGTCAGAATGCCGCTCAAGGTCCACCTGCACCCCCTGCTCCCCCTGGATATAGCGGAGGGGATAGGTAAGGTGCCCAAGGGAGTCGAAGCCGCCGCAGTCTATCATCTCCAGCACCTCGTCCCAATACTCGTCCAGAAGCTCTGCTATCTCCTCCTGGGATCTTTCCCGGCAGTCAATATAGTAGAAATCCCGCCTGTTCCGGATATTGTGCAGGGAGCCTATGGCGAGATCATAGGCGTAGGTGGCGAGCACCTCCCGGGCGGCACCGGGGTTTTGAGTGAGCTGGCCCAGCTCTATGCCCCTGAGGAACTCGGGGCCCTGGGGCAGCCGAAGCCTTTCCATCTCCTCCCAGGCCGCCGCCGCCCTGTCCCGGTATTTTTCCTCGTACTCGTTGCACTCGCAGTGATCCGTGAGGGTGTATACCCTCAGGCCCAGGGCTGCGGCCCTGTCTGCCATGGTCTGGGGGCTGTGCTCCCCGTCGGGGGAGCAGTTGGAATGGTTATGGCAGTCTGCGGCGTATTTATGTTTCATGGGGATACCTCTCCTGTAATATTAATGGCAAATATTATAGCATATTTTGGTGCTGCAGGTCAAGGGCCTCGAGGACCTTGTCTGCAAGCCCGGCGTATTCCCGGAGCTTCGCGGCTATCCTGCCCCTCAGCTCCCGGTCCCTCAGGGCCTTAAGGGTGACGTTGAACCCGGCGCCCATGGCCTCAAGGCCGTCGGGGTCCTTCTCCCACATTTCCGCCATCCTTTGATACAGCCGGTGGAGCTCCTGGAGCCAGGCCATGTCAGGGGCGAGCTTCTGGGCGCGGTCAAGGAAGCTGTGGCAGCAGGAGCCGTTGGTGGCGAGGATACAGATATAGTTGTCGTACAGATCCCATCTATCCCGTCTGAATACCTCCGGGTCCATCGAGTCATACCGCCCGCCCTCTATATCAGCGGCCCAGGCACGGAAGGCTGCGGGGCCGAAGCAGTACCCTGGGGCGCGGGTCCTCATAAGCTCCGGGAGCCGCCCTATGGCCTGGCGGTACAACTCTGCCAAATCCTTCTGCTCCCGCTTTTCACCCACGAAGACAAGCCCGCGGCTCCAGCCACCGTCCCCGGCACTTGGGGCGAATACCTCCGCCGAGGGCACCGCCTCGGGCTCTGTCATATTGTCCGTCATGAACAGCAGGGCTTCTCCACGCCCCTCATAGCCCACGAACACCAGCCACTGTCCATGGCCGGATATGTCAAGGTTGCTTATGACCGGCACGCCCCTGTCAATATACTCCAGTATCCTTTGCAGATACCTCCCGCTCTCAGCCTTCACCCGCTCCCCGGGCACAAACTCTGACCCGTACCCGCAGCGGCTGAAGGCGTCCTCTATAAAGCCGTGCTCCCCGGCGCTCATAAGATAGTCTGTGGCGCAGTTCCCCCTGAAGCGGTCAAAGGCGTAGACCTGGGTGAAGATATCCCCGGTGAGCCCGGCGAAAAACTCATAGTCATAGTCCGGCTCCCCCAGGGCCTCCATCACATACCGTAAGCAGCCGTGAAGCCAGTAGTTTTCCCCCAGCTCGTTGGTGACGAACCGGCGTATATTGGGTATGATATTCTTTTCTTTATTATGACTTGCGATATTATTCATGTCATTTCAGCTCCACTATGGTAACTCCGTTTTCTCCCTCACCGAAGGCTCCCAGACGGAAGCTCTTCACCTGGGGGCACCTTCTCAGGTGCTTCTGCACCGCCGCCCTCAGCACGCCGGTCCCCTTGCCGTGGATAATAGTCACCTGGGAAAGGCTCATGCGGCTGACACGGTCCAGGAAGCCGTCTACCTCCATCAGCGCCTCGTCCGAGCTCATGCCGCGCAGGTCAAGGCTCGTGCCGGACTGGGGGGCGGACACGTTCTTCGTTACCGAGCGGCCCCGGGGCTTCTCCTTCTGCTTCTCGTCCAGGAGCCGCAGGTTTGACAGCTCCACCCGGGTCTTGATGATCCCCGCCTGCACCAGCACCTGGCTGTCCCTGGGGGCCTCCAGCACGGTGGCTTTCTTATCCAGGTCGAATATGAGCACATTGTCCCCGGGCCTAAGGTCCCTTGGGAGGGTGTAGTCCCCGGGATCGCGCCTGTGGACCGGGTCAGCCGAGGACTCCATGTCCCGCATACCCGAGCGGAGCCTTGCCTTCTGCTCCGCCGAGAGGGCCTTGTTCTTCTGCCTCCTGGCCTCGTCCAGCTCGTTCAGCAGGGCGTCGGCCTGCCTGCGGGTCCGGGCCACTATGTCGGCGGCCTCCTTCCTGGCCTGCTCAAGCTCCCTTTTAGCCTGGACCCCGGCTTCAAACTGCTTTGCCTCCGCCTCCCGTATGCTGTCCCGGGCGCGGCCGGCTGCTTTCTTTGCAAGCTCAAGCTCGTCCTGGAGCTTCCTGCGGTCCTCCTCAAGGCGGCCTATGACCTTCTCAAACTCGCTGCTCTCCCTTGAGACCAGCTCCCCGGCCCGGTCCACTATCCGCTCTTCTAAACCAAGCCGCTTTGAGATGGCAAAGGCGTTGGACTTGCCAGGCACGCCGATAAGCAGCCGATAGGTGGGCCTTAGGCTCTCCACATCGAACTCGCAGCAGCCGTTCTCCACCCCCGGGGTCTGCAAGGCGTAGGCCTTCAGCTCCGCGTAGTGGGTGGTGCAGGCAAGCTTCGCTCCCTTGCCCCTCAGCTCCTCGATCATGGCCGTGGCTAAGGCCGCCCCCTCCACCGGGTCCGTGCCCGCGCCCAGCTCGTCCAGGAGCACCAGGCTTTTTTCGTCCGCCGCTTTTAGTATGCTTATGATATTTGTCATGTGGGCAGAGAAGGTGGACAGGCTCTGCTCAATGCTCTGCTCGTCCCCGATATCCGCCAGGATATGGTCAAAGACAGATACCTCGCTGCCCTCCCCGGCGGGTATCATCAGCCCGCACATGGCCATCAGCGACAAGAGCCCTACGGTCTTTAGCGCCACGGTCTTGCCGCCTGTATTGGGACCGGTAATGATAAGGGTGTCGAAGCTTTTCCCAAGGCTTATATCCGTGGGCACCACCTTTTCCTTGTGTATTAAAGGGTGCCGGGCGGCGTGCAGCTCTGTCACGCCGTCCTCCCGCACAGTTGGTGTCACGGCCTTCATGCGGTAGGCGGTCTGGGCCTTGGCGAAGATGACGTTCAGCTCCACGGCGCACTTATAGCTGTGTATGATGCCGTCGGCAAACTCCCCCGCTTCTGCGGAGAGCTCCCGCAGTATGCGGTTTATCTCCTCCAGCTCCCCCGACTGCAATACGCGTATTTCGTTGTTAGCCTCCACCACGCTCATGGGCTCGATGAACACCGTGGCCCCGCTGGATGAAGTGTCGTGCACAAGCCCGGGCACCTCTCCCCGGAACTCGGCCTTTACCGGCACCACGTACCGCCCGCCCCGCTGGGTTATTATGCTCTCCTGCAAGTGCTTCTGGTGAGACGGGGAGCGCACCAGCTTGTCCAGCTGGTCCCGGGCCCGGGCCGAGGCGTTGCGTATTTTCCGGCGTATGGTGGCAAGGGCCGGGGAGGCCGCGTCGGCCATCTCCTCCTCGCTGACTATCGAGGTAAATATCTTTTCCTCAAGGTATTTATTGGGGGTCAGCACCGAGAAGCGGTCCGAAAGGGCCGTCCTCATGCCCGCAGATTTATCGTGCCAGCTTTGTAGGGAGCGTATGGAGCGCAGCGTCCCCGCCACGTCCAGAAGCTCTCTCATGCCAAGGCTGCCCCCGGCCTGTGCCCGGCGCAGGGGGTTACTTACGTTCTTCAGATCCCTGAAGCTGGGCCCGCCGAACTTGGCCATCAGCACAAAGGCCGCGTCCGTCTCCTCCAGGAGCAGCTGGGCCTCTCCGGCGCTTTTCACCGGCTCTATAGAACGCACGGCCTCTGCCGCGTCGTCGCAGGTGGTCTCCGCCGCCACAAGGTCGAGTATCTTGTCGAGCTCTAAGGCTCTATAATTTTTGTCCATAGTATTATCCTCAATTTATAGTGATATCTTTATATATGTAGTCTTCCAAAAGCGTATTGCTGTAGGTATCCACCCATAGGGGCCGAAGCCCCGCCCGGTGGGCCACCGACTGGGAGCCTATATTCGTCACCGACGCGCTGTAGAAGGGCGCCTGCCCCCGGGCCATCAGCTCCCTCGAGAGCCGCGCCACCAGCGCCGCCCCAAGGCCCTCTCCCCGGTGGGCGGGGTCCGTGTCCACGCCCATCTCCCACAGGCCCTCGTACTCCTTCCCGGCCCCGGCAAGGGCTATTATCCTGTCCCCGCTTTTGGCAAAGAACACTATGCCCGTGCCGGTATGGCCGTCTTCGTCAAAGGCCAGGGAGTTGGGAAAGCCCTCAAGCCCCGCAAGCTCATACACGCCGTCCCTCTCCAGCAGGCGGTGATCATAGCCACCGGGCAGTGGCAGATCAGGCACATGGTCCGGGACAAAGTGTATGGTCTGCCCGTAAACCAGGGGCAGCTCGAATATCTCGTCCCGGCTGCGGCCCTCTGTGAGCCTTCGCGCCCCGGGGAGCAGCTCCGGGGACGCGGAGACTATTACCCGCTCCCCGATGGCCGCAAGCTTCAAATAGGGCTGCCTGGCGCGGTCATTTTGCACGTAGAGCGTCCCGGAACCGGACAGTTCCTCCGGGAGGCACCCCAGCTCCGCCGCAAGATAGCGCCGGGCTCTGTCAAATATAATATGTCTATCCATAAGTTTCTCCTAAGTTAAAAGGCTGTGGTAAAAATCCAGGGTCTTCAGGCGTTTTTGAAGCACATTGATAGAGTATGCCTCGGCGGCCTCCGAGAGCTCCCTGAGAGGCGTACCCTGCAGGGTGAAGGCAAAGGCCCTCTCTAAAGATGGAAAGACCGTCTGGCGCATGGCCATGAGGGCAGGGGGGGAGAGGCCAAGGGCGGGGGTGCTCTTTGGAAGGTAGCAGTCCTTACAGTAGAGCTCGCCCTTTGAGACACGGAAGAACATACGCTGGGATCCATAGGCTCCGCAGGCGGCGCAGGCCACCAGGTTGGGCATGAAGCCCGAGACGGAGAGCATACGCAGCTCGACCAGGGCCTTTATAAGCTCCGGCGGGCGGGTGCCCTCAGAAAGGAAGTGCAGGGCGTTTAATATCAGCCGCAGGTACTCAGAGGAGTCCGGCGCCTCGGGGACCAGCTCCTCGGTGAACTGGCATAGGTACTGCCCAAGGGACAGGGCGACTATATCCGAGCGCAGGCCGAAAAAGGCCTCTATAGGCACGGCTGAGTTTATTATGTACCGCTCCCGGCCCTGGTACAGGTCCAGGCGGGAGTAGCATAAGAGGCTCGTGGCGGCATTCTTGCTGTCGCTCAGGTTTTTGGCGCGGCGGGCAAAGGCGCGGATAACGCCCATATCCTCAGTGAGGACAGTTACCAGCCGGTCGCTCTCCCCCAGGGTCATCTCCCGGAGGATAAGCCCCCGGGTCTTGTGTTTGGCTGAAG
>CANPBX010000038.1 GCA_947572385.1 uncultured Clostridia bacterium | reverse complement strand
TGGGTGGCGTGTACCACGTAGTCCCCGGAGCCAAGCTCTGAAAGGCTGGCAATCTCCTTTGAGTTCTTATTTTTCTTTATCCTTCTGGCTGCCCGGGCGGCGGTTCTGCCCCGGGCTATTAGGGACAGTCCGGCGTCCGGCCAGTCAAAGCCCGCTGAGAGGGAGCCGGGGGTGACTGTGACTGTGCCTTTGGCGGCGGTGGAGGGGTTTTCAATATACGCCGCCGGGAGCCCGGACTGCTTTAAATCGTCTGCAAGGGCCCTGCCCGCCCGCTCTGTGCCCGAGAGCACAACGCAGGCCCGCCCCTGGCGCAGCAGGGCCGAGAGGTCCTCCTGCAAAAGCTGTACCCCGCCGCCCCAGGCCGGGAACTGCCGGACAGTTATATTGACGAGGGTTTTAGTGGGGATCTCATAGGTGCCCCGGGCGAATACGTCCATAAAGACGCTGGGGACCCGCTGTGCCTGTGTAAGGGCATACTCCCAGGTCTCGGAGTATTTGTCCAGGCCCCGGCACAGTAGACCGTCCTCAAGATATGAGGTGAGGTCCTCGGACCACTGCATAAGGGTGGTGCGCACACGGTCCTTGAGCCTGCTGCCCTCGGAGAAGACGATCAGGCTGTCTTTCTCGCTGAAATAGTCGAACAGTGTGGCGGGGCGCTCGTATACCAGGGGGATGAATTTATCCATGGAGCCGATGTGAAGGCCGTCTGTAAGCTTCTGCGCCTCGGAAAGAAGTATCTCCTTTGCCTTGGGAGCCCGCTTGCCGCGGAGAGACTTGGAGAGGGTCTCTATCTTCTTTACAAGCGCCGGGATGTTTTGAGGGATGACCTCGGTGCATGGGGCAAGGGTCACCTCGTCTAAAGGGTCGGTGCGGCGCTGGGTCTCAGGGTCGAAGCTCGATAGTGAGTCTATCTCGTCGCCCCAGAACTCGACGCGCACCGGCAGCGGGGCGCTGGGGGAGAAAAAGTCTACTATGCCCCCCCTGCGGCTGAACTGGCCCGGGCCCTCTATCTGGGCCTCCCGGGTGTAGCCGCAGGAGGCGAGGGCGGAGATGAGCTCGTCAATGGCGAGAGGCTGGCCGGAGCTGAGGGTAAAGAGCCGCCGGCTGAGCTCTTCGGGTCCAAGTGTGAACTGCAGAGCGGCGTCAATGCAGCTCACTATGCAGTCACAGGAGCCGTTCTGCAGGCGGGAGAGAGCTTCCAGGCGCTGGCGCTCGTACTCGCGGGAGGACACGGCGGAGTCCCGGAAGTTGAAGTCCCGCAGGGGATAATTGGCTGGGTGCAGCCCCAGGCTTTGCAGGTCCTCGGTGAAGCGCTGGGCCTCAGCCTCGTCGGCAGCGATAATAAGCGCCTTTAGGCCGGACTCCTTCAGGAGACCGGCAGCTAATACGCATTTATGGACCCCAGATATCCCGGCGGCTACGGCAGGGACCGCCCCTGATCTCAGGGCCTTTTGCAGCTGGGTATACTCGGGGGAGCGGTTGAGGGCTGAAAAAATCGATTTCATAATGTGGACCTCAGTTATAAAGGTTCATGGCCCGGTCGGTATCCCCGCGGATGATGAGCTCCGCGGCGGCGCAGGCGTTGTCCAGGGCCTGGTCCAGCTCCTTTATATCGGCGGCGGTAAATTTTGAGAGCACCCAGTCGGCCAGGCTGAAGTCCGGGTGCGGCTTCTGGCCCACCCCCACCTTTATCCTTGGGAACTGGTCGGAGCCGGAGAGATATATGATATTCTTCATGCCGTTATGCCCGCCGTCGCTGCCCTTGCGCCGGATCCGGAGCTTTCCCGGGGGTAAATTTATGTCGTCGAAGATGATGAGCGCGCGCTCGGGAGGGACCTTGTAAAAGCCCATGGCCTCACGCACGGACTGCCCGCTCAGGTTCATGAAGGTACCGGGCTTTAGCAGCAGGACATGCCTGCCGCCAAGCTCACAGTCGCCGGTGACGCCCTTGAAGCGCACCTGGCGCATATCAGCGCCAAGCTTTTCGCATAGGCGGTCCAGGGCCATGAAGCCCGCATTATGCCTTGTGCCCTCATACTCCCTGCCGGGGTTCCCAAGGCCCGCTATGATAAACTCAACGGGACCTGGGACGGTCTGCCTTTTTGAAAAAAACATCCTGAACTCCTCCCTCTGAACAAAACGACCTGGCGGGAGGGATGGCCCGCCCGCCTGTGCGTGGACTATTTTAGCATGGTTTAGCGCGGTTTGCAAGGGGTATAAACAAACCTGTTTCCGGATATATTCTTATAAAAAATCCTGGATTTTCAAAAGCAAATATGTTATAATGTACCTATAGAACTTCAAAATCAACACTGAGGTGAGAAATATGCTTAAAAATTGGATACGCCCCCAGCGGCCCGGGAAGGACGATATGAAGCAAAGGCTGAAGGCGGCAGAGGAGAAGCTTGCCGTCCAGCAAATGCAGCTCAAGGATAAAAAGCTGCCGGTGCTGGTGCTTATCGAGGGATGGGGAGCAGCCGGGAAGGGCAGCACCATAGGGCGGATGATCAAGAATATAGACCCTCGCTTCTTCAAGGTCTTTTCCATGGCCGCGCCCACTGAGGAGGAGCGCCGCAAGCCCTTCCTCACACGGTATTTCGAGAAGATACCGGAGGCCGGGAAGTTCACCTTTCTGGACTCAGGCTGGATGGACGAGATAACCAAGGAACGGCTTAACGGTATGCTGGACGCGCAGGACTATGCCCAGCGGGTGGACAGCGTAAAGCGCTATGAGCGGCAGCTGACGGATAACGGCTATCTGGTGCTGAAATTCTTCTTCCACATAAGCAAGAAGGAGCAGGCACAGAGGATCAACGGCCTGATGGAACATAAGGACACCGCCTGGAGGGTCAGCCGCGGGGATATCTGGCAGAATAATCACTATGATATATGCCTTGATGTGTTCGATAAGTACATGGAGGACACAAATACCCCCAGCGCGCCGTGGTATATTGTGGACGCGAAGAACAAGAAATTTGCGGAACTTCAGGTGATGGAGGCGCTGTGTACGGGGATCGATACGGCCCTGCATAACGGCAGCTTGGCGGTGCCTCTGCTGCAGAACGTGTTCCCGCTTATAAAAATGCCGAAGCTTAAAGACATTGAGCTAAAGAGCAAGACGATCACGGATGAGGAGTACAAGGCAAGGCTTAGAGAGCTCCAGGGGAAGCTGGGTATGCTCCACAACCGGCTGTACCGCAAGCGGGTGCCGGTGGTGATAGTGTATGAAGGCTGGGACGCCGCCGGGAAGGGCGGCAATATCAAGCGACTCACTGGGGCCCTGGACCCAAGGGGCTTTGAGGTGTATCCAATCGCCAGCCCCGAGCCCCATGAGAAGGCAAGGCACTATCTCTGGCGCTTCTGGACCAGGCTGCCTAAGGACGGCCACGTGGCTATCTTTGACAGGAGCTGGTATGGACGGGTGATGGTGGAGCGCTTGGAGGGCTTCTGCAGCGAGAACGACTGGCAGAGGGCCTTCTATGAGATGAATGAGTTTGAGCATGAGCTGCATAACTGGGGGGCGGTGGTGCTGAAGTTCTGGGTGCAGATAGACAAGGACACCCAGCTTGAGCGCTTCACGGACAGGAAGAACACGCCCGCCAAGCAGTGGAAGCTCACCGACGAGGACTGGCGCAACAGGGAGAAATGGGACGTGTATGAGGCGGCGATAGACGAAATGCTGGAGAAGACCAGCACCACCTATGCGCCCTGGCACATCCTGGAGTCGGTGGATAAAAAGTACGCCAGGATAAAGGCGCTGGAGATCGTTGTGGAGGCGCTGGAGAAGGCTCTCAAGTGACGTAAAGCATTGGGCCGAATGGCTAGGCTCCATAACAAAGTGGCAAAGCAGGGTACGGCATTTTGACAGCCGCACCCTGCTTTTTTGTTTTATTTATCAGAATACTTAAAACTTTATACGTCAAGTAAATAAGAAAAATCACTTTGGGGATTCCCGACCTGGCTGTCTGCAAAACCAGATTTTTTATTTTGATTGGAAAACATCTTTTTATTATGCAGACGCTACAAGAATTTTGCCATAAGTTCCGCGTTTTGAAAAAGGATCTTTTTGTCCCGGGTCCCTGTAATACCTGCATTTTGATTTTTAGGCAGTCACTTGCTTTTCGGTGCTTTGGAAGCTTCATAACCATCTCGTTGTTGACGCAAAAGGCCTTTGAATGATTTCCGTATCCGATAGATCCTATTGACTTTACTTGAATTGATTTTGGGAGTATATCTTTTGCCTACTCCAATGAATACTTGATTCGTAAGCTCCTTGCGGCTAGGCCCGCTCACTGCATTTTTACGCCTTCTTTATCGCGCAATGGGTATCCGTGCCGTGGCTTATCCACACTGAGGCGATCTCAAGGTCCTTGTCAAGTACCACAAGGTCGGCAGCTTTTCCGGGCTCTATGCTGCCTATCTCCTTGTCGGCGCCTATCTGGATGGCGGGGATAAGGCTGGCGGACTTTACCGCGCGAGGGAGGGGCACTCCCCAGCTTACCAGGTTTTTTACCTCGTGGTGCAGGTTACTCACGGACCCGGCGATGGTGCCGTCGGGGAGGACGCACTTGCCGCCGCTGATGCGCACGGTCAGGCCCCCCAGGTCGTATTCGGCGCCCTCGGGCATACCGTTGGCCCGGAGTGAGTCGCTGACTATGAGGGCCCTGTCGCCTAAGACATTGAGGGCGATCTTCAGCACCGCCGGGTGGATGTGCTCGCCGTCGCATATCAGCTCTGCCCGGACACGCTCGTCCTCCAATGCGGCCCCTACAACCCCGGGCTTGCGGTGGTGCAGGCCGTTCATGGCGTTGAAGAGATGGGTGACGTGGGTGACCCCCCAGTCAAAGGCGTCCTTTGCGTCCTCATAGGAGGCGGTGGTATGGGCGATGGAGACAGTGCAGAGATCCTTGGCCCTTTTCACGAAATCCTCGCCTCCGGGCTGCTCAGTGGCAAGGTCTATGAGCTTCACAAGGCCCCCGGAGAGGTCGTACCACTCCTTAAAGAGCTCAAAGTCCGGGGCCAGCAGGAACTCCTCGTTCTGGGCGCCCTTGCGCTCCCGGGAGAAGAAGGGCCCCTCAAGATTCATGCCTGCCACCTTTGCGCCGTCCTTAATGGGGTGCTCGTGGACCTGCTTTGCCGCGCGGATAGCGGCCTTGATGGTGTCGCTGCTGACAGTGGCGGTCGTGGGGCAGAAGGAGGTGACTCCGTGGGACAGGAGGAACCGGCCCATGCTCTCGATGGAGTCTGTTGTGCCGTCGCCGGCGTCCGCGCCGGCGCAGCCGTGGATGTGCACGTCCACAAAGCCGGGGACGACGGTATAGCCTTGGGCGTCGATAGAGGTGTCCCCGTCACTACGGGGCAGGCTGGGTCCACAGGCGGTTATCCTGCCGTTCTCGATCTGAATGTCGCCCTTAACAAGATTGAAGTCCTTGTCAAGATAGGTGGAGTTGATGATGAACATTTTTTACTTCCCTCGCTTTTGCTTATAATAGTATGGTGTTTAATATGACAAGAAGGGTCACACCGGGGACGCCCAGAAGTCCTGATACGCCGATAGACAGGCGGGTGACGGCCAGGGCCACGCCGGTGTAGGGGGCGGTGAGGTTTACGGCAGCCAGGGCCAAGAACCCCAGCAGGCCGGAGAAAATGAAGCTTTTCATTGGGATATCCTCTCAAAAGGGTTTATAGTAAGCGCGGTCCGAAAGAGGTGTTCTTCATCCTTTGGACTAGGCGGCGCTGCCCGGCACGTTTACTGTACTATATTTTTATGAGAGGGTAAGAGGATTTATTCACGGCTCCTCAGGCATAAAATCTATGCGCCCGGTGGCAACGTCGGCGCCTGCGATTATGATTCCCAGTTCCTGGCCCATCATGAGGGTCTTCCCGCTGCGGCGGCATTTATGGCATATTTCGCCATCAAACTCGAAGTCACAGTTCTCAAAATCACTGAGGCTGATAAAGCCCTCGGCGTTGTTCTCAAGCTTTACAAAAATGCCCTTGGGGGTAACGCCGTTGATAACTCCCATATGGTGCTCCCCGAGATGGGCGCGCATATACTCAGCCATATAGCAGTCCTCGGCGTCCCGCTCGCCGGTGACCGCCCTGACCTCGTTCTTGGAGCTCTCGACAGCGGACTCCTCGGCAAAGGTCCTGTACTTTTTACGGATGCTCCCCTTATCCTCGCCGCGCACAAGGTCGCTCAAAATGCGGTGGATGGATGTGTCGGGATAGCGGCGTATGGGGGAGGTGAAGTGGCTGTATTCTCCCAGAGCCAAACCAAAGTGGCCCAGCTCCCGGTGGTCGTATCTGGCCTTGTCCATGGTGCGCAGGATACGCTGGTTTACAAGGGACTCCTTGCTTGTGCCCTTAACACGGTCCAGGACCTCAGCGAAATCCTTGGTGCTGGGGGTCCCCTTTTTGAGCTCAGAGCATTTAACCCCCAGCCGGTCGAACAGGTCGCAGAGCTCGTAGACCCGGTCAGGGTTGGGCTTCTCATGGACGCGGTAGAGGAAGGGTATCTCGGCAGCTAAGCTGGCCTTAGCCGCGGCGCAGTTTGCAGCTACCATTAGCTGCTCTATGAGCTCCTCGGATATGCCCTGGGTGCGGGGGAGCAGGTCTATGCACACGCCGTCCTCATTTAGGACGAACTTGGTCTCATCGCTGGTAAGGTCCATCTGGCCCCGGGACTTGCCGCTGTTCCGCAGGATGTCCGCAAGCTCCTTGGCGGTCATAAGGCTGTCCATTACCGGGGAGTATTTCTCCAGGATATCGGGCGTGGCTGTACCCTGGAAAATCTCGTTTACCTCGCTGTACACACCCCTGACCTTGGAGTTGATGACGGTCTTTTCGAATCTGTAGCCTGTCATATTGCCGTCAAGATCAAAGTCCATTAAAGCGGAGAAGGTGAGCTTCTCCGTGCCGGCGTTCAGGGAGCAGACGCCGTTGGAGAGGGCCTCGGGGAGCATTGGTATCACCCGGTCGGCAAAGTAAACGGAGGTGCCGCGGATAAAGGCCTCGTTGTCTATGGGCGTGCCCGCCTTCACATAGTGGGACACGTCCGCGATGTGGACCCCAAGGGTGTAGCCGTCTACAGTCTTATGGGCGGAGACGGCGTCGTCCAGATCCTTTGCGTCGGCGCTGTCGATGGTGAAGATAGGCTCGTCCCGAAGGTCCAGGCGCTCCGCCATATCCTCGGGGGTGACGGTCATATGGGAGATGTCCTCGGCCTGGGCCATGACCGCGGGGGGGAACTGGGTGGGTATGCCGCAGCGCTCGATAATGGCATCGGCGCAGACCCGGGCCCGGTCGCCGGTGCCGAAAATATATTTTACCCCGGCCTGGGTCCAGTCGCCCCTATAGTCCTGTATGGGCTCCATGAGCACCTTGTCACCGTCCTTAGCGCCGCCCAGCTTCCCGGAGGGTATTTCCAGGTCGTACCTTATGGGGCCGTCGGGCGTTATGACGGAGCCGCGCTCGTCTATGTGGACGGTGCCGGTGAGCTTGTTCTCTCCGTGCTCCACTATGCGCTTGACCTTGCCGCTGGGACCCTTATCGCGCTTTTGCAGGTCAAAAAGTATTACCTTATCCCCTAAAAACGCACCGTTCAGGTCCCTGCCGGGGATAAATATGTCCTCGCCGATCCTTGGCTTTGCAAAGCCGAAGCGCGCGGAGAGGGAGACGATCTGTGCCTCTATCTCCTTGGACGGCGGTACGAGCTTTACCCAGTGATCCTTGTCTATGGCGACCTCCCGGAGCGCCTCAAGGCTCTTTAAAGCCTCATAGAAGCTGTCCTTATCCCTGATGCCGGACTCCCGCTGAAGGGACTTGCTGGGCACGCCGTCGCCGCCGCAGCGCTTTAGGGCGCCCAGGATCAGCAGCTCCTCTGGGGTGCTGGCGGCGCTGGGGAGGGTGTAGGCGTCCTGATCGGGGGAGCCGAAGGTGCGCCTGGGCTCGCCGAAGCTCCGGCGGTGGCCTCTCTGTGGTCCTTTATTATTCTTCATTTATCTGACTTCCTCTCTTTTTACAGTCCGTTTCTCATTTAAGCCCTGCAACGAGCTCTTTATAGTGCCGGCCCCGGTCCTCGAAGCTCTGGTACATGTCAAAGGAGGCCGAGGCGGGGGACAGGGAGACTACGTCCCCGGGCGAGGCCAGGGATTTGGCCAGGGAGACGGCCTCCTGCATATCCCTCACATGGTGGATATTGGGGTGGCTGTGGCGGTACTCCTGGCATCCGAGCACGGCCTCCTCTATCTTTTCGGCGGTGTCTCCCATGAGTATAAGCTCCCTGACCCGCTGGCATATGGGCCCGCCTAAGGGCGCGTAGGGGATATGCTTGTCGTAGCCGCCGCAGATCAGTATCAGGTTTTCCTCATAGCAGCTTAGGGTGCCGGAGATGGTACGGCTGGGGGAGCTGGCGATGGAGTCGTTGTAGTATTTCACGCCGCCAAGCTCCCGGACGAACTCCATGCGGTGCTCCACGCCGCCGAAGGACCTTGCCACTTTGCGCATATTCTCAGGGGAGACCTCACCCCAAGCCGCGGCTATAGCCGCCATATAGTTTTCCACGTTGTGCCAGCCGGGGAGCTTTATTTCCCCCACATCCATGAGCTTTTCACCGTTCACCAGTATGCTTTCGCCGTTGCAGAAAACTCCCCTTGCGGGGATGTCCTTCCTGGAGAACTGCCAGCAGTCTCCACGCACCAAGCCTTTGAAGCCGGCGGTCATCTCATTGTCGGCGTTTAGCACTGTGCGGGAGAAGCCGTCCTGATGCAGTATCAGGTTTTTCTTCGCGTCCACGTATTCGTCCATATCCTTGTGGATATCCAGGTGGTTGGGGGCAAGATTTGTCACCACGGCTACATCCGGGCTATGGCGCATAGAAATGAGCTGGAAGCTGGAGAGCTCGGCTACCACAACGTGGTCAGGGGCGATGGATCCTATATCCGGGAGCAGCGGCTTTCCTATATTGCCGCCAAGATGTACAGTCATGCCCTGGGCCTTCAGGAACTCTGACAGAATGGTAGTAGTGGTGGTTTTGCCGTCGCTGCCGGTGACGGCGTATATCCTGCAGGGGCAGAGCCGGAAGAAGACCTCCATCTCACTGGTGACGGTCTTCCCAAGCTTCCTGGCATTTTCCAGCTCCGGCAGGTGGAAGGGCATACCAGGGGTGCGGAAGATCATGTCCTCGGTGAGGCTGTGGAGGTAGTCCTTGCCGAGGATCAGCCCGACCCCCAGGCTTTTAAGCGTCTGTCCGTTCTCGCCAAGCTCCTGGAAGCTGCGGCGGTCCCGAGCGGTCACTATGGCCCCATAGCTCTGAAAAAGCTTGATAAGGGGCATATGGCTGCGGCCTATGCCGCAGAAGGTGATATGCTTGCCGGATGTACTCTTGAAAAACGCGGTGGCGTCCATGGTCTAACCCTCCTTATCGCCGCTGTAGGTGCTGTAAAGATCGTAGTAAACGCCGCCCTTTGCCATAAGCTCATCGTGAGTGCCCTTCTCCTCAATGCCATTTTCAGTGAGCACCAGAATGACTGTGGCGTTTTTGATGGTGGATAGGCGGTGGGCAATGGTGAAGGTGGTGCGGCCCTTGCTGAGCTTTTCCAGGGACTCCTGCACTATCTTCTCGCTCTCGTTGTCAAGGGCGCTTGTGGCCTCGTCCAGTATCATGACTGGCGGGTTTTTAAGAAAGGCCCGCGCTATGCTTATACGCTGCTTCTGCCCGCCGGAGAGCTTTACTCCACGCTCGCCCACATATGTATCATACCCCTTACTCAGCTCGGTTATGAAGTTGTGCGCTCCGGCTTGCTTTGCTGCGGCTACCACCTCGTCGCGGGTGGCGCCGGGCCTTCCGTACTCTATGTTCTCAAAGACCGTGCCGGAGAATAGATATACGTCCTGCTGTACGAAGCCGATCTGTTCGCGAAGGGAGCGGAGCGTGACGTTTTTAATGTCCTGTCCGTCTATTTTTATACGCCCTTCAGTCACGTCATAGAAGCGGGGGATAAGGTTGCACAGGGTGGTCTTGCCGCTGCCAGAGGGGCCAACCAAAGCCACGTTCTGGCCCGGCTTCACATCCAGGTTTATCTCGGAAAGCACCTGCTTGCCGTCGTCCGCATAGGAGAAGCCCACGTGCTCAAAATGCACGCCGCCCTCGGTTATCTTCAGGGGCTTGGCCCCGGGCTCGTCGAAGATATCCACGTCTGCGTCCAGTATCTGGAAGAAACGCTCAATGCCGGTCATGCCCTGCTGGAACTGCTCGGCAAACTGGACCAGCTGGCGGATCGACGTTATAAGCGTGCCCACGTATAGCATATAGGCAACTAGGTCGGCGGGCTGGACTTTGCCGTTTATCATGAAGACAGCGCCAACCAGAAGCACCAGGAAGTGCATAAGGCCGTCGAACATGCGGTTGGTTGCCTCGAAGCCTCCCATCAGGTAGTAGCGCCCCCGCTTGATGTGGAAGAACTTTTTATTGCCTGCCTCGAATTTCTCGGTCTCGACATTTTCGTTTGCAAAGGATTTTACCACCCGCACGCCCAGGAGACTGTCCTCTACCTGGGCGTTTATCTCGCCTATCTGACTGCGCTGCTGCCTAAACTGGCTGCGCATCTTCATATTGAAATAGGCTGCGGCAAGCACCATAAAGGGCACCACCGAGAAGACTATCAGCGTCAGGGGCACATTCATGCCGCAGAGGATGATAAACGCGCCAGCTATCTTGATGGTCGCCATGAATATCTCCTCGGGGCAGTGGTGGGCAAACTCGGTTACATCGAACAAATCTGAGGTTATGCGGGACATTATCTGCCCCACCTTCATGTTGTCAAAATAGTTGAAGCTGAGCTTTTGCAGGTGGGCGAAGAGCTGGGTGCGCATATCCGTCTCCATCCTGGCGCCCATTATATGGCCTATGGAGGCCCTGAAGAAGGTCGCCCCGGCGTCCACTAAGCATAGGAACAGGTATAGCGCGCCTATCTTTATGACTATCTGCAGTGTCAGGGAGGCGAGGTCATTGATGCCCATATCCGTGACGTACCGCATAAGCAGCGGCAGGGTGAGCTCGCAAACAGTTGTAAGCGCAGCACAGAACAGGTCGAACACCATCACCCATACATACTTTCTGAAATAGGGAAGGAACCTTCTCACAAGGCCCTTCCTCCGTTTACTGAGGCTTTCCTCCATTTTCCCACTCCTTTGTGAAATCCTTCTTCCTCTATTATAGCACAAGCTTTCGGAATTTACAAACCCGAGGCCAGCACATCGACAAGGTCTTCCCGGAAAATAAGCTGGGCGCGGCTGTCGTATGGGGTGGGGTCTCGGTTGAGTATAACAAGCCTTGCCTCTTTCCTCAGGTACTGCACAAGCCCCGCCACAGGGTACACCACCAGGGACGTTCCGCCCACTATCATCAGGTCGGCGTCAAGCGCGTACTGCACCGCCCGGTTTAGGTCCCGCTCGTTAAGGGCCTCGCCGTAAAGCACCACGTCCGGCTTCAGCTTTCCGCCGCAGGAGCAGAGAGGTATGCCATCACAGTCCATCACATACCGCATATCGTATACCTTTGCACACCTTTGGCAGATATAGCGGTTCTCGTTTCCGTGGAGCTCGATTACATTTTTGCTTCCGGCAAGCTGGTGAAGGCCGTCTATATTCTGAGTTATCACCACCTCTAACAGGCCGTCCCGCTCCAGCTGCGAGAGGGCGTAGTGGGCGGGGTTTGGTTTCGCGTCGGGATAGAGCATTACGTTTCTCAGAAAATCGTAGAACTCCTCAGTGTGGGCGCGGTAGTGATCTATTGACAGCATCTCCTCATAGGATATGCCGGATCTTTTCTGCATATACAGTCCGTGGGCGCTGCGGAAGTCCGGAATGCCGCTGGCGGTGGAGACCCCCGCGCCGCCTAAGAATACGGTATGCTCACTCTCTCTGAGCCAGCTTTTCAGGGTCTCTATGTCAGTCATTGTTATCATCCCCCAGAATAAGGCAGACCGGGCAGTGGTCGCTGCCGGTGTACTCCGGCAGTATACGGCTGTCGTCTATGCGCTCCCCCAGCCGTTCGTCACAGAGGAAATAGTCTATACGCCAGCCGGTGTTGTTCTCCCGGGAGTTGCTGCGGTAGCTCCACCAGGAGTATGCCTCATCCCTGTCAGGGTAGAGATAGCGGAAGCTGTCTAAAAAGCCGCTGGCTAAGAGCTCGCTGAATTTGCCCCGCTCCTCGTAGGTATAGCCCGCATTTCCGATATTTGATTTGTCGTTCTTCAAATCTATGGGCCTATGGGCCACATTCAAGTCCCCGCAGACTACCGCGGGCTTTTTCTCCCGGAGCCTGTAGAGGTACTCCCGCAGCTTGTCTTCAAAGACCATGCGGAAGGGCAGGCGCTCAAGGCCCCGCTGGGAGTTGGGGGTGTATATTGTCACCAGGTAGAAGCTCTCATACTCCAGGGTGATAGCCCGGCCCTCCCGGTCGTAGTCCTCACAGCCGATTCCGTAGGTAACGCTTATGGGCTCGGTCTTAGTGAAGATAGCCGTGCCTGAGTAGCCCTTTTTCTCAGCGGAGTTCCAGTATTCAAGATAGCCGGGGAACTGGAAATCCGCCTGCTCCCGGAGCATTTTTGTCTCCTGCAGGCAGATGGCGTCAGGCTGCTCCCGGTCTATCACTTCCATAAAGCCCTTGCCCATACAGGCCCTGAGACCGTTTACGTTCCATGAAATGAGCTTCATCGTATCCTTCCTTTCGTAAGCATGAGTTCATGAACTCAGTGTGAATAAATTATAAAATTACGGATGGGGGCTATGCTTTCTCCGGCCTTTATGTTATAATATGGAAATAAGCAGCTCGGAAATTTTGAAACTGGAGGTTTACAAATTGCAGAATCCCATCGTAACTATAGAGACGAACCAGGGCGTTATCAAGGTGGAGCTCTATCCGGAGACCGCGCCGAATACGGTCAATAATTTTATCTCCCTTGTGCGCAAGGGCTTTTATGACGGCACAATATTCCACCGGGTCATACCCGGCTTTATGATACAGGGCGGAGACCCCGAGGGCACCGGAATGGGCGGCCCGGGCTACGGAATAAAGGGTGAGTTTTCCGCCAACGGTGTGGAAAATGACTTAAAGCACACAACAGGAGTCATCTCCATGGCCCGCTCCCAGAAGCCCGACAGCGCAGGCAGCCAGTTCTTCATCATGGTGGCTGACGCGGCGTATCTTGACGGACAGTACGCGGCCTTCGGCAAGGTGACCGAGGGGCAGGATGTAGCCAACGCCATAGCCCACGTTGACAGGGACCGGGACGACAGGCCCGACTCCGACCAGATAATGGAGAAGGTCACTGTTGAGACCTTCGGGGAGGAATACCCGGAGCCGAAGGTGGGGCCTGAATATTAAATACCTATCCGCTTGATTATGAGAGGCTGGACGTCCGGCCTCTCTTTTTCTATGGTCATGGCGCTGAGGAAGCGCTCTTTCGCCTGGGCGCACTGTGCCTCGGACTGGGCGTAGAGCTTTGCTAAAGGCTGGCCCGATTCCACGGCGGAGCCCTTATTGGCAAGGAGCACTATGCCCGCGCCGTAGTCTATCTCATCGTCCTTACTCTCCCGGCCCGCGCCTAGCTCCATGGCGGCAAGGCCGCAGGTCTCAGCGTCCAGGGCGGTGATATAGCCGGACTCGGGCGCTGAGACAGTGAGCTCCCAGGGTGAGAGCGGGAGCTTTGATATATCCTCAAGGCAGGAGGCGTCCCCTCCCTGGGCCGATACCATATCACATAGGGTCTTGAACGCGCTCCCGCTGGCTACAGTCTCCCGGGCCTGGGCCAGAGCGCTGCTATTGTCCGGAGCCAGGCCTGCAAGGACTATCATACCGGCGGCAAGCTCCAGGGAGAGCTCCGCAAGGCGGCTGTCGCCGGCTCCGCGAAGTATCTCGGCGGCCTCCCTGACCTCCAGCGCGTTGCCGATACACCGGCCCAGGGGCATGTCCATGTCGGTTATCATGGCGGCGGTACGCCGTCCGGCCCTGTTTCCCGTGTCCACCATGAGCTCAGCCAGCTCTACGGCCTCGGGGAGGGTCTTCATGAAGGCCCCTGAACCCAGCTTTACGTCGAGCAAAATAGCGTCGGCCCCGGCCGCCAGCTTCTTTGACATGATGCTGGCGGCGATAAGGGGCAGGCTGTCCACGGTGTTTGTCACGTCCCGAAGGGCATAGAGCTTCTTGTCGGCGGGGCATAGGCTGCCGGACTGCCCCACCAGGGCAATGCCGGTCTCATTTACTATCTCATAGAAGCGCTCCCGGGGGACGTCCATGTGCAGGCCGGGGATACTCTCCAGCTTATCAACTGTGCCTCCTGTGTGGCCAAGCCCCCTGCCGCTCATTTTTGCTATCTTTACCCCGCGGGCTGCGGCGATCGGGCCCACTATCAGTGAGGTCTTGTCCCCAACGCCGCCGGTGGAGTGCTTATCCACCTTAACCCCGGGTATGGGGGAGAGGTCGGCCATGTCCCCGGAGCGGGCCATCTCCCAGGTCAGGTCTACGGTCTCCTCAGGGGTCATGCCCCGAAAAAAAATTGCCATCAGGAGGGCAGATACCTGGTAGTCGGGCACGGAGCCGCCTGTGACGGACTTTACCAGCCAGGCTATCTCCTCATGGGTGAGCTCACCGCCCTGGCGCTTTTTGTGGATAATATCATACATGCGCATATCTGAAACCTCCGGTTTACTCCAAGCTGTCGGGCCCGAAGGCCATGGGCAGAAGGCCGTCGAGGGTCACGGCCTTGATGTCCTTGCCGTCGGTGAGGATTATGTCGAAATCAGGCCTGCAGAATTCCCGCATAACCTGCCTGCACACGCCGCAGGGCGTGCAGAAGGAGTCGGGCTCCTTGCCTCTGCCTGCCCCGGCAACGGCTATGGCGGTAAACTCACGCTTGCCCTGGGCTGCGGCGGCAAAGATAGCCGTGCGCTCGGCACAGCAGCCGTTAAATGCCGCGGTCTCGATGTTGCAGCCGGTATAGACGCTGCCGTCTGCGCAGAGCAGGGCGGCGCCCACGGCGAAATCAGAGTACGGACAGTAGGAGTTCTCCCTGGCTTTCAGCGCCTGGGCTGCGAGATCTTTGGCCTTTTCCTCGGATATTTTCATTGGATGCCTACCTTTCCGGCGGCTAAGACCTCCTCCAATTTATCACGGGTGGGCAGGCCCTCGTTGTCGCTCTTATGGCTTATCTGTATGGCACCTATAGCGTTGCCACGGCGAGCGGCCTCAGAGAGAGGGAGGCCCTCGGTGACGGCGCTTATAACGCCTACAGCGAAGCCGTCGCCTGCACCCACGGTGTCCACTATACGCTCGACCTCTATGCCGGGGGCGTAGCCCTTATCGCCTGGGGCTTCAGAGTAATACGCGCCGCTGCCCCCCAGCTTGACTACTACCGAGCGGACCCCAAGCTCGTGATAGTATCCGGCGATATCATCCTCTCGCTCATGCCCGGTAAGTATTTTGCCCTCGCCGATCCCCGGCAGGACGACCTGGGCGTATGCTGCCAGACGGTTTAGGGAGTTTACCATGGTACGAGCATCGGGCCAGAGCTGGGGGCGCAGGTTGGGGTCGAAGCTTATGGGGATATCCATTTCCGAGGCCCGGTCCAGCAGGCGGACTGTGGCGGACATGGCGCTCTCGGACACGGCAGGGAAGATGCCGGTGACATGGAGCCAGTCTATGTCCGAGAGGTCGAGGGAGTCCGCGTCCATTGGAGAGAGCTTCGAGGCAGCCGAGCCCTGGCGGTAGTAGGCTATCTCCGGGTCACCTTCCTGTATGCTGCCCTTGAGCATCAGGCCGGTGGGCTGATCATCTGTCCGGGAGACCAGGGCGGTGTCTATATGGTTTTCGGCCATGGCGTCCAATATCTGCTGGCCGATGGGGTCGTTGCCAAGCCTTGTGCAGTACACCGGGGTATGGCCCAGGCGGGCTAAACCTACAGCTACGTTGTACTCCGCGCCGGCAATAGAGCTTATAAAGCGGCGGGACTTACTTAATGGCCCGGGATCCTCTGCCATAAACAGGCCCATGGGCTCGCCTATCAATAATACTCTCATATATTACTCTCCCTTAACGCCCACGGCTATCAGAGTGGATCTGCCTCTGACGGTGACCGCCCCGGAGCCCGCCGGGATGAACAGGGTGTCCCCAGGCATAAAGTCCACGGTGTTTTCAGGGCCGGATATCTGCCCGGCGCCCTCGACCGCTGTCAAGGAAATAAAGGAACCGGAGCCGATAAAAATACTTACCTCGCTCTCAACATTAAAGCGGTCGGCTGTGAAATACCTGCACTCGGCAAGCCTTGCCATGCTGCCGCCGCTGATAGTCTGTGTTTCCAAAGCCTTGCCTGCGCCCTCGCTTGGCGTAAGCCTGCTTACCTCCAGGGCCTTGTCTATATGCAGCTCCCGAAGCCTGCCGTCGGCGCCGCGGCGTCCGTAGTCGTAGACCCTGTAGGTGCAGTTGGAGTTCTGCTGTATCTCACATATCAGAATGCCTCCGCCGATGGCGTGTAAAGTGCCGGCCTCAATAAAGAACACATCCCCGGGACGGACCGGGACCCGGTTTAGGACATCCTCAACGGTGTTGTTCTCAATGCGGTTTCTGAATTCCTCAGGCGTAACAGTACGGCTTACGCCGAAGTACAGGCTTGCGCCTGGGTCGCAGTCCACGATATACCACATCTCAGTCTTGCCGTACTCGTGCTCGGCTTTAAGGGCATACTCGTCGCTGGGGTGTACCTGTATGGAGAGGGGCTCCTTTGCGTCTATCAGCTTTATGAGCACAGGGAAGCTCTCGAATTTCTGCACATGCTCTCCAAGTACCCCAGGGTTGGCCTTAAAGTATTCGGTGAGCGTCACGCCGCCGTACTCCCCACCGGAGATACGGCTCTCGCCTGCTGGGTGGGTGGAGAGCTCCCAGCTTTCGGCAACTTTGTCAAGATCGCAGGGCTTTTTGTACACGTCCCGTAGCCTTGTGCCTCCCCAGAGGTAGTCCTTAAAGGCGGGGATGAGCTTTTCTATTTTCATCTTCATGCCTCCGTATATTCATAATTTGAGAGCGGGGAGATATATCCTCCCCGCTCAGGGTATCAGCTTATAAGCTCAGAGAGCACCGCGCTCACAACGCCGCCGGCGGCTCCGAGACTGTTGTTGCTTTCCTCTACCAGCACGGCAAAGGCAATGGGGTAGCTGTCACTGTCACAGAAGCCCACCATCCAGCAGTTGGGCTCCCTGGTCTCGCCGACCTCGCCTGTGCCGGTCTTGGCGCAGACGTTAAGCCCGTCGGGGAAGAGCCAGTCGCCGTAGTAGCCGGAGACGGTGCTGCGCATCATGGTTTTAAGGTTATTGGCCTGGGCCTGGGACATGAGGGAAATGCCGCCGGGGCTCCCAAGGTCCCCAAACAGCCCGCCGTCCTCGGTGAGCCTGGGCTGCACATAGCTGCCGCCGTTTGCCACAGCCCCCATGACCGTCATCATCTGGTATGGGTTCACAAGCACCGTGTACTGCCCGACCCCGGCCCAGCCCAGCTGGTTGGCATTGGCCCCGGACAAATTACACTCGCTTTCGGCTATCTCAATGGAGCTGAGATCCAGCGGCTTATTAAAGCCCAGCTTCTCGGCGGATCTCTGCAAATCAGCCGCCCCAATATCGTTTGCAAGCTTTGCAAAGTACAGATTGCAGGAGTTGCCCAGGGCTGCCTGCATATCCTGGTCGCCGTGATATCCAAGGCAGGTGATATTGCTGCCGCCTATATCCTCGCTTTCAGCACAGCTATAGGTGAGGCTGGTCCAGGTGTCGGGCCATTTCTCCATGGCGGCAAAGCTTGTCACCAGCTTGAAGATACTGCCGGGGGTGAATGACCCGGAGAGGGTGTTGTCGAGATAGGCGCCATTATAAGCCGGGTCACTGTCAATATTCTCCGGCACGCTCAGCGGGTCATAGCCGGGGGCGCTGACCTTACATAGAATATTGCCGTTTTTATAGTTATAGAAGATGGCGCCGCCGTTATGGCCATCCATGGCGTTATAGGCCGCGGTGCAGGCATTGGAGTCCAGGGTGAGCTTCACGGTGCTGCCAAGGTCCGAAAAGACGGTGCGGTTAAGGCCGAAGATGGGGTTATAGCCGGTGAGCTTATCCTGCAGGGTGTACTGGATGCTCGTACTGATGAACCCCTTGGTGTCGCCAACGGTATGCAAAAGCGCCCGGCGGGTGGTCTCGCTTTCGCTGTAGGTGCGCTGGCCGTTCTCGGTATGGGCTAAAACAATGCCGTCCCTGTCCTCGATATCCCCCAGGGAGCCGTCCACGTAAATATGGGCGTTATAGGGCTGCGCGGCCCACTGGCTGCCGTGTATAAACAGGTTTACTACCAGCCAGCCTATGCCGCCTAGAAAAGCGAACAGCAGTATATACAGAGCTATGGAGCGAAGACCTACAGTTTTCATGAAACAGCCTCTTTAACAGCTTTTGTCAGTATATCCAGCCCTCTGCGAAGGGTACTCTCGTCTATGAGCAGCTCTGGCATTACCTTTATAACGGAGTTTCCACGGCCCACGCGCTCTACTATCAGGCCGTTCTTAAAGGCAATATCCAGGGCCCTCTTGCTGACGGTGCCAGGAGCATTATCTCCGTCGCAGCCCGCAAGGTCCACGCCCCAGACATACCCCACGCCCCGGGTGCTTATCTTACCCGGCGCCAGGTCCTCTATCTTCTTCATGTACTCCTCGAAGATATGGGCCCTGCCCTGTACCTTCTCCTCAACCCTCTCATTAAGCATTATCTCAAGCCCGGCCTTTGCCGCCACCATGGAGAGCTGATAGCCCCTAAAGGTGCCGTTATGCTCGCCCGGCTCCCATATATCCAGCTCCGGCTTAATGAGCACCAGGGCAAAGGGCATACCGTAGCCCCCGATGGACTTCGACTGTGTGACGATATCCGGCACTATCCCGGCGCGCTCGAAGGAGAAGAACCAGCCTGTCCTTACACAGCCCACCTGTACATCGTCAACGATGAGGAGTATGTCGTGCCTGTCGCAGAGGTCCCTAAGGCCCCTGAGCCACTCGGCGGGCATCGGGTATATGCCGCCGTCGGCCTGGGTGGTCTCAAGTATGAAAGCGGCGGGTTTCTCCACGCCGGAGTGGTCGTCAGTCAAAAGCGTCTCTATATATTTCAGCGTGTCCAGCTCCGGGAACATATATGGCGCGGGCACGTGGGTCACGTGCTCCAGGGGCACGCCTGCCCCCGCCCGGCTGGCTGCGTCGGTAGTCAGCGCAATGCTTCCAAGGGTCATGCCGTGGAAGGCCCCCATCAGGGCGAATATCCCGGGCCGTCCCTTCACCTTCCGGGCCAGCTTTAAGGCGGCCTCTACGGCGTTGGTGCCGGTGGGGCCGGGGAACTGGAGCTTGAAGTTCAGCCCCCGGGGCTTTAAAACTTTTTCTTCGTAGAACTCAATAAACTCCCGTTTCGGCCGGGTGTACATATCCAAGGCGTGCATAACGCCGTCGCACTGGAGGTACTCCACCAGCCGGTCGCGGATAAGGTCCGGGTTATGGCCGTAGTTCAGGGCCCCGGCCCCGCAGAAGAAGTCGATATACTCCCTTCCCTCCTCGTCATAAAGGAAGGGCCCCTTAGCGCTGGTGAACACCGTGGGGAAGTTGCGGCAGTAGGACCGCACCTCTGACTCGTAGCTCTCGAAGATATTTGTGTTTGCGTTCATGCTTTACCATCCTTTCTACCATGGGAGCTGCCCATGATTCAGCGATCAACGACGTTCAGCCTGCGGCTGAAGTCGGGGCTAAATAAAGCGGCAAATAAATTTGCAGGCCAATACGTTTAAATTTTTGGATTTTGGCCTAAATATTATTCTATCACAAACCATCAGGAAATGGAAGGGTATGGAGAAAAGTTTACAAAAAAGCTCCCCGGAGGGGGAGCTTTCCACGCTTTATATTCGTTTACTGAACCGAAACGAAGTTTTCTGATAGCCCAAACGCTCGTAAAACTCATGGGCCTCCGTCCGCTGAAAGCCAGAGGCGAGCTCGACAAGTGAACTGCCCCGCTCCTTTGCCAGCTCCTCAACATATGCCATCAGCATTTTACCTATGCCGCGGCGCCGGAATTTAGGCAGCACGGCAAGACTGTTTACCTTTATATACCCGTCCGGCAGGTTGATGGCCAGAGCTTCAACGGTCGAAACAAAACCGACAACTTTGCCGTCGACTTCCGCGACAAATATGCGGTAGCGGCTGTCGCCCTCCATTTTCTTGCAGGCAGTAATAAGGGCTTCGTCGGTCAAAGGGACAAACGCTTCGTGCCAAATTGACGCCACAGATAAATAGTCTTTGCTCTCGATATCCCTGATAAGAACGGCGCTCATGTCGCGACCACCTTTACAGTCTCAAAAAACAGCACCTGCGCCGCCGACCCGTCCGGATAGGCGAGGTCCGGGCGCTCCTCCCGGCGGTAGCCGCCCTGGGAGTGCTTTTCGGCTATGCGGTTCCAGAACTTTGCCGAGGGCACGTTCTTCGGGTGGTACTTTATCTGCCAGGAGCCGGGGAACAGCCCGAACAGCCGCGCCGCCGCAAAGGAGCCCAGCCCGCAGCGCCGGTACTTGTACATGACGAAGAACTCGGCCATGTTGTAGTCGGTCTTTCCCGCCTCGAGGTAGTTGTTCACCAGGGCGAAGCCCGCCAGGTTACCGTCCGCTTTTAGGAAGAAGGCCCAGCGGCCCGGGTCCCTCCAGTAGGCGTCCAGCCACGAGTAGCCGTAGAGGCCCAGGGGATTCACGTCCTCATGGGTGTACTGGGTGAACTCGTAGTCATATTTCTCCATCAAGTTCCGAAGTATCTCTTTTTCGTACTCCTTTATGGGGGTCAGTTCAAAATTCATTCTATATTCTCCCCAAGGGTCCCCTGACTCTTGGCGGTGAGATAGGCGTTTATGAAGCCGTCCAGGTCGCCGTCCATGACGCCGTTCACGTTGCCGGTCTCAAAGCCCGTGCGGTGGTCCTTCACCATGGTGTAGGGCATGAACACGTAGGAGCGTATCTGGCTGCCCCAGGTTATCTCCTTCTGCTCGCCCTTTATGTCCGATATCTTCTCAAGGTTCTCCCGCTCCTTTATCTCCACCAGCTTCGAGATAAGCATCTTCATGGCCACGTCCCGGTTCTGGTACTGGCTGCGCTCCACCTGGCAGC
>CANPBX010000037.1 GCA_947572385.1 uncultured Clostridia bacterium | reverse complement strand
AGGATGCCCGAGAAATGGGCGGGAAAGAAGAAGCTGGGCTTCCCGGTGCCGACCAGGGTCTGGCTTAAAGAGGACGAGTATTATAACAGGGTGAAAAATGAGTTCACCGGCGATACCGCCAGGGAGTTCTTTAACACGGAGAAGCTGGTCTCCCTGCTGGACGAGCATAGGGCTGGGAAGAAGGACAATAGCAGGCGGGTCTGGACGGTGTATACCTTCCTTATCTGGTATAAGGAGTTCTTTGTGGAGAGATAAAACGGTCGATCCGGAGGTATAGAGCCAGCCCCTTGCCACTGTATAACACAGCGGTAAGGGGCTGGTTTTCAATTTATTGCAGGCGCTTTAGAGACCCATTGCCTTATAGAGGAACGTCACGATCTGCACGCGGGTGCAGGTGCTCTCGGGGGCGAACTTCCCGTCGCCGACACCTGAGGTTATGCCATTCTCAACGGCCCCACTTTACGGGCTCGGCGTGGCAGGCTTCTCACAGCCTTGAAACATAGCGGCAGCAAGGACCTTACAGCCCTCCTGGATCGTAACTTTTGTCAGGCTTTCACACCAGGCACGGGCATTACTTTATAGCAAGATGGCCTTTATCGTCATAAATGATCCATGAACTGACTTTTCCGGGAATCGTGACCTCAATTATTGTAGGGTTCCCCTCTGATCTGCGTATGATCCTTACAGTGTCTGGAATTACGATCGCGCGAATAGGTATATCAAGATCTATAGATTTTGAAAGTTAAAAGCAGAAAGGACCGGTAAGGTCCTTCCTGCTTTTATTTTTTACTCAAACTCCCTATGCTCCTGCACCGCCTTATATGACGGCCGGATTATCTTGCCGCTGCCTACCAACTCCTCGATCCGGTGGGCGCTCCAGCCCGCTATCCTTGAGATGGCGAAGATAGGGGTATACAGCTCCATGGGCAAATCGAGCATACTATAAATAAATCCGCTATAGAAGTCCACGTTTGCAGAGACGCCCTTATATATCTTGCGGTCCTTGGCTATGGCCTCCACCGCCAGGCGCTCCACGTTCTGATAGAGCCGGTACTCGGCGGTGCGGCCCTTTTCGCTGGAAAGGCCCTCCACGAAGCTTGCCATGGTCTTTGCGCGGGGGTCGGAGATGGAGTAGACGGCGTGGCCCATGCCGTAGATAAGGCCGGACTTGTCAAAGGCCTCCTTATGGAGGAGCTTTAAAAGGTAGGCGCTTATCTCATCGTCGTCGTTCCAGTCCTTTACATGGGACTTGATGTCCTCAAACATCTGCACCACCTTTATGTTTGCGCCGCCGTGCTTGGGGCCCTTCAGGGAGCCAAGCGCCGCGGCTATGGCTGAGTAGGTGTCCGTGCCGGAGGAGGTGACCACATGGGTGGTGAAGGTGGAGTTATTGCCGCCGCCGTGGTCGGCGTGTAAGATCAGGGCTATGTCAAGGACTTTAGCCTCAAGGGCCGTGTACTGGCAGTCCGGGCGAAGTATGCGCAGGATATTCTCAGCCGTGGATAGGGCGGGGTCCGGCTGGTGTATAAACAGGCTCTGGCCGTCATGATAGTGCCTGTAGGCCTGATAGCCGTAGACGGACAGGAGAGGGAACAGGGCGATAAGCTGCATACACTGGCGCAGGACGTTGGGGATAGAAATATCCTCGGCATCTTCGTCATATGAATATAGGGTGAGGACGCTGCGGGCCAGAGTATTCATCATGTCGCTGCTGGGGGCCTTCATAATGATGTCCCGCACGAAGCTGGTGGGCAGGGTGCGGTAAAATGAGAGCAGCGAGCAGAACTCAGTGAGCTGCTGCCCGTCGGGGTAGTCGCCAAACAGCAGCAGGTAAGCTATGCGCTCATAGCCGAAGTTATCCTCCTTGGGCTGGCGGCGTATGAGTTCCTCAACGTCGTAGCCCCTGAAGTACAGCTTGCCCTCGCAGGGCACGGACTTACCGTCCACGTTTTTGGTGGAAACTATCTCAGAGATATTTGTAAGGCCGGTGAGCACGCCCTTGCCGTTCAGGTCGCGCAGGCCGCGCTTTACGTCAAACCGGGTGTAGAGCTCGGGGTCTATGCGGCTGTTTTCCACACAGAGCCGGGAGAGGGACTTTATCTCAGGCCTTATCTCGGAATAGACAGACATATGCAAATCTCCTTTCTTTTATGAGGTTTGTCGGCAAATAAATAATATTTAGCCTTTATTATACTAAAGTTTATAGCCCCGCGCAAGGGGAAAATTGTAAACAAATAAAGAACGATACTGAAGAAAGAGGGGAAAGCTTTGCAGAAGCTGATAGGATTTGTTAAAAACATAGTGGTGCTTGCAAGCGTATGCGTATGTGTGTGGTGCGCCTGGGAGAGCCTGGGGGCGTGGTTTTCCGAGCGGGGCGGGGAGGCATTTCTGTTTGCCGCAGGCATGGGTATAGAGGGCGCTCCGGAGAGCGAGACCGGGACGGAGCAGGGGGCGAGTCTGCCGCCGGAGAGCTCCGCTGTGCCGGAGGAGGTGCATACTGACGGAACTCTGCCTGACGACGGGGTGGTGCCCTTCCACAGCGACCTGCTGCCGGGCTTCACCGCCACTCCAGACCCCAACAGGAGCAGCGGGACGGTAGAGGAGATCCAGCTTGACGGAGGCACGCCTGTCGACAATTTCTTTGTGCGGGACAGCACGGAGTCGGGGACAGACCTTGCCGCTGAGCTTCTGGAGAGTCCGGACGTGCATATCAAGGGCGACGGCAGCGTGGAGGTGCTGATATACCATACCCACACCAGCGAGGCATACTCAAAGGAAGACTCCGGCTTTTACTATACGGATATGGAGACCCGGACACAGAATCAGGACATGAGCGTTGTGGCTGCCGGGGAGGAGCTGGCGAAGGCTCTTGAATCCAGGGGAATCGGGGTGGTGCACGACAAGACGGTGAACGACCTGGCATATAACGGCTCCTACTCCAGGTCCTGGGAGGTGATACAGAAAAACCTAGCCGAGCACCCGGGGATACAGGTGACTATAGACCTGCACAGGGACTCCATGACCACCGAGAGCGGGGTGAAGTATAAGCCCACGGCCCAGATAGAGGGGAGGAAGGCCGCCCAGGCCATGCTTTTAGCGGGGTGCGACGCCTCGGGGGACTGGGGGGACTTCCCGGACTGGGAGTGGAATCTGCGGCTGATACTAAGGGTGCAGCAGAAGGCGCAGGAGCTGTATCCTGGGCTGATGAGGCCGATGAGCTTTTCAAACAGCAAGTACAATATGAACGCCACAAGGGGCTCAATGCTCATTGAGGTGGGCACGGAGGTGAACACCGCGTCGGAGGCAAGGTATACCGGGAGGCTTCTTGGAGAGATATTGGCAGAGACTTTATTAGGTCTGGAATAATTTTGTGAAAATCAGCCACGATACCTTTTAAAGAGAGATAAAAACGAAAGGTATGTGGCTTTAGTGAGACAGGAGTGGAGGTCGTTTTGGCTGGGCTTTGGGATTGGCATGTTCGTGCTGATTACCGGGCTCGGGCTTTTGAAGGTGGACTATGAGGGCAGGAAGCTGAGCTTTGGTGACGACACGCCGGTAGCGGAGGTGGAGCGCACGGCTTATGGCACGGAGCTTAAAGTAAAGGCCTTTGGCCGAAAGGGGACATGGGACGTGACGGGGCTTGACAGGGCCTGGGAATTTATATGTGACTTCGGGTGCATACCTCATGAGTGAGATCATATTGGAGAGCATGAGCAGGGCGGTGGGGTATGGAGGATGGGGAGTTGTCATGATGGGCGTGCTGGTCGTGATGGTGGGGATGATGGCCGGCGGGCGCAGAAGATGCGGCAAGGTCACTGTGCCGGTGGGCCGGGAGCGGGAAAAGATCACTAGGACCAGGTAGGCTGCCAAAGCAAGGCGCTCCCCCAAGGTCTTGGCGCCGTGCAGAGCGGACAGCGCTAGATGTCCTGTTTACACCCAGTTAACGGTTTATTTACAGTTTATTTTCCAAAAAGGAAATAAATCTGAGCTCAAATAAGCTATAATATGTGCTGTACAAACGTATCTCAATACGAAAATTCTCCCCTTAGGAAGGATGATACAGCATGAAAATTACCCGCAAAAGGCGGCTGACCTGTCTGATAATGGCAGTGGTCATGCTGCTGATGATGCCCCTGGAGGCAATGGCGAGGACTACCGAGGAGGTCAAGGCCGAGCAGGAAGCCCTTGAGGTCGAGCGCCAGGAATTGCAGGCGAGGCTTGAGCAGCTGAAGGAAGACACTGCAAAAAAGCAGGAATATCAGGAGACCCTGCAGAAGCAGATAGAAGTGCTGGAGGACCAGATACGCACAGCGAGAAACGATATCGAGGAGCTGAACGCCAGCATTAACGAGCTGACCATGAAGCTTGAAGCCTCCGAGGAGGAGATAGCTGACACTATCGGCCAGTTTAAGGAGCGGGTGGCGGCAATATACAGGGCGGGCAGCGTAAGCTCCCTGGAGATACTGCTGAACTCCAACAGCCTGAGCGATTTTACCATGCGCTCCGAAATGCTCAGCACCATGAGCATGAGGGACCAGGAGCTGATAAACAAGATAGCCGAGTATATGGACGCCACGAAGGACGAGCGCGAGGAGTGTGAGGCCGAGAAGAAGCTGGTGGCGGATCTGAAAAAGGGCATGGAGCACAAGCAGAAGGAGCTGGATGGGCTCTATGCGGAGAACGCCCAGGCTATCGCGGACCTGGAGGGCAGGCAGAACGACACAAACCACGCCCTTGAGCAGAACGCCGAGGAGATACAGAAGCGTGATGAGGAGATACAGCGCCTTATAGAGGAGGAGCGCAAGCGCCAGGAGGAAGAAGAGCGCAGGCGCCAGGAGGCTGCAGCCAACGGCAGCTACAGTGAGATCGGCGGCGGCGGAGAGACCGGGAACGTGGACTGGGTGCCGGACGGTACCACAAACGGCGTTTCAGGCTTTAACCCCACTTGGCCCATGCCGGGAGTTACATATATCTCCGATGAATTCGGCGGGTCCAGAGGGCACGGCGGGATGGATATAGCCGGAGCGTCCGGTACAAAGATTGTTGCGGCAGAATCGGGTACGGTAATAAGGTCCCATATGGCAGACTCGTGGGGCTGGGGCTGGGGATATCATGTGTATATCTACCATAATGATACATACAGCACGCTGTATGCCCACATGAGCGCCACAGCGGTGTCCACAGGTGAGTATGTGACCAAGGGCCAGGTCATTGGGTATGAGGGAAGCACCGGAGACTCTACCGGGCCGCACCTGCACTTTGAGGTCTGGCAGAACGGGACAAGGGTAAACCCGAGGCCGTTCCTGTTCGGGTAAAATAAAAAAGCAAGAGACTGGCGGCTGCCGGTCTCTTTTTTTATTTTGAGGCTTACCTTTCTATTTGGGTTGCAGTCTAATGGGTATAGCTGGCGAAGTTCAAAGGAGGTGTTCTTCCTCTTTCGGACTGCGTCAACTATACTATAATAGGCTTGAGGAGGGCCAGATTATGGAAAAAGAAAACTTGAGGATGGCGGAATACCCAAAGACGGAGGTGCATTGGAGCGTGAAACTGTTGGCGTGGGCGTGGATAATGGCGGTGGTGTTTATCATCGGTATGGTGCTGGGCGGGATAACCGGCTGGCAGGAGGAGACAGAGGAGGGGCTGAGGGCAATAGAGGCCCAGGGCGACGCTGTGCTGGAGGTCCCGGCCCTGGACCAGCGGGATGGGTTCCCCACAGGCTGTGAGAGCGTAACGGCGGTAATGGCACTGAACTACGTAGGGATTGATATATCCACTGACGAGTTTGTGGACAAGTATCTGCCCAGAGGGAGCGCGCCCTATGTGGTGGACGGAACATATTACAGCCCGGACCCGATGGCATACTTTTTAGGCGAGCCCAGGTCGGAGGACGGCTGGGGGTGCCATGCGCCGGTGATAAAGAATGCTGTAGGGCGGGTGTTGAAGGATATGGGCTCTGAGCGCGAGGTGGAGGACCTATGCAGACTGAGCCTTGAGGAACTGGTGGACGGATACATAAGAGAGGGCGTGCCCGTAATGATATGGGCCACCCAGGGGATGGAGGAACCCAGATATGGCGCCACACTGACTGTGGAGGGGAGCGGGCGGCGGATTGACTGGATACAGCCGGAGCACTGTCTGCTGCTGGTGGGGGAAAAAGAGGATACATACCTGTTTAATGACCCTCTGGAGGGCAAGACAGTGGCATATAAAAAGCAGGCTGTCCAGAGGGCCTATGAAGCCCTGGGCAGCCAAGCACTTGCCATTAATGGATACGCGCGAAGCGAGAAGGGGTCCAGGGGGCGCGCGCCCTGGCAGGGCTTGGGGCAGCGCCCCAATACCGTCCTGCCAAGCGAAGCGAAGGCTATACAGCCCTAGATCTTATACCGAAGCAGCATCTCCTTATCCTCCCCCGGCACCCTATAAGACTCCCGGATCTTCTGAATAGACTTGTTCTGTGTAAACTTAGGCAGCACCTTCCTTTTCAGCAGCAAAAGCGTCTCTTGGGGAAACTTCACATAGCAGACAGACACAGCCCAGGCCGCAGCCATGCGGACATAATACTGCTCTTGGGTAAGCGCCTCAATATGTTCAAGCCCAGCCTGTATGTAAGAGGGCTCCACAAAACACCCCAGAAACATAACCAGGGCAAAGCGCGCATAGAACTCCCGGGGGTCTGCAAAAAGCGGCTCAATAAGCTGCCACATAAGGGCCTTGTCCTCTGCGGAGCGGAGCTTGAAGCTTGAGCAGAAGGTATCGCAGACAGCCCAGTTATCTATCAGTGGCAGAAAGCTCTCTATGAGCGGGATACGCTCTGAAAGAGGCCGTTTCATGCCCGCTATCACCATCCCCCGGAGCATTATCTCCTCATAGGACCCCGGACAGCTTACGGAGAGGAAGCCATCAGGGTCAGCCTTGACAATAGCCCGGGCAATCTCCCTAAGGGCCGGGATTCGCACGCCGTAGGCGATGGATGTACCGGGGATAAGGCTCTCGTGGAAGGCTTTGTATTTGGTGTCGCCAAGCTCAGAAAATTTATCGAGAATAGCGGAGTAGTCAGATCCAGTGAAGCTCATGCCTCGACCTCCATGGGCACGAGCCGGTTTATAAGCTCGAGCATATTGGGCATTGACTGGGACTTATCGAAGCCCGCGCAGTTCTCCCGCATGGCCTGAAGGTGCTTCTTTTCCTGAAGAAGCTGGGATATCTCCTTCGCAAAATTACCGTCCTTCTCTATGCGCACGCACATATCGTGGGTCTTTAGGAAATTTGCGTTGTCCTCCTCCTGACCGGGGATGGCATCAAAGACAGCCATAGGCAGGTTGCATGCAAGGGCCTCGGAGACGGTGAGGCCGCCGGGTTTGGTGACCAGCAGGTCGGCGGCGTGCATGTACTTCTCGACCTCGTCGGTGAAGTAGAAAAGCCGGGTGGGGATCGGCGGGTTTTGGCCTATCTCCTTCTCAAAGGCCTCAAAGAGCTTCTGGTTGCGTCCGGTTATTACGATTATCTGCATTTTTACGTTTGTCTCCGCAAGGTCCCTATAGAGCTTGATAATGTTGGAGACGCCAAAGCTCCCTGCCATGAACAGGAGGGTGGGCAGCTCGGGGTCTAGATCCAGCTGGCGCAGGAGCATCCCCTGATCCTGGCGGTCAAAGAACACTCCGTGGACCGGTATGCCGAAGGGGTTTATCTTCTTCTTGGGCACGCCGAACTCCATAAGCTCCGGTACCATATCGTCACTGGCAACCACATAGCTGTCCACTTCGTCTGCAATATAGGCTCTATGGGCGCCGTAGTCTGTGATAATGCAGATAAGCGGCGCGGAGACCAGGCCGTCGGACTTGAGGGCCGCTACCATCTCCGTCGCAAATGGGTGGGTGGTGATGATCACGTCCGGGCGGGAGCTCTCGATGGTGGGGTACAGGAGGTTGCTGAAAAGCCCGCTGAGCTTTGGGACAAGGTGCGAGATAACATTCTGCTTATTGGTGCGTTTATATAGCCTGCCAAAGAGCATGGGGGCCTTTTTTGCCATGAACAGGTAGCTGTCGCAGACAGTCTTGTCAAGAAGCCTGCCCACGGCTTTAAGGCAGTCCACGTTCTCTACCTCCCAGCGGGTGTTTTCACGGATGTACTGCTCAATAGCATTGGCGGCTCTGATATGCCCGCCTCCGGTGGCGGCGGTGAGAAGCATTATTTTCATTTTGGGGCTCCTTACTTGTTGGATATTTATTGAACTGATTATACCATGGGGGTGAAAATCTTTCCAGCTTTTTTAACAAAGCGTAAGTTATTTGTAAGCAGTTTGGCACCATAATATATTATGGGAAAAAAATATAACAAAATTGATACCAAATTCATATGTTTCCTGGCTTTACATTTCCGAAAAGGCAGTATATAATAATAGGACAGGCACTATATTGAAACTTACCTGCGCTTAGCGGGAGGAGGAATAAGGCGATGGCTAATTGGGACGGCGGAATTAACTGGAGAAGGATAGGGGCGTTTACGGCGGCGGTGCTGCTGGCGCTTACGTTGGGAGCGTGCAAGGGGAAGGACGCGGAGGAGAGCTCCGAGACGGAGGTCTCCACAGTGACTAACGGAACAGTGTTCCCCGAGGGAACTGAGATAGGCGGCATAAATATCGGCGGCAAGACCAAGGAGGAGGCCCTGGAGATAGCAAAGGGCGCTATGGAGGAGGCCGTCAATGGGCTGGAGATAACCGTCACCTTTAAGGACGATACGGTGTCGTTAAAGGACGGGGACTTTACTATAAAGGACGTGCTGGAGCTGTCCTTGCCGGATATGCTGGAGAGCGGCAGGGCCGAGAAGTATGAGCTGCCCTTTGTGGCGGACCTCTCACCTGAGGGTGAGCGCAAGCTCACCGAGGCGGCGAAGAACTGCTTTCAAGAGGGCAAGGACGCGTCCATAGAAAAATTCGACACCAGCGCAGGCCAGTTTGTCTTTACTGAGGAGCAGGCTGGCAGCAGGGTGGACCTGGCGGCGACTCTCAGAAATGTCAGGCAGCTATTGGCCCAGAAGCACGGCGGGGCAATACAGGCTGAGTTTGTGGAGAGCAAGCCCAAGGTGACGAAGAAGTACCTTGAGGAGAACTTCAAGATGCTCTCTACCTACAGCACTGTCTCCACCAATAATTCCAACGGCAACAGCAACATGGCCCTGGCCCTTTCGAAGGTGAACGGCACGATCCTGCAGCCGGGCCAGGAGTTCTCCTATAACGGGGCCACCGGCGACAGCACAGACCCCTCGGCGGGCTGGCTCCCGGCGGGCGGGCTTGTGGGAGGCATGAGCGTGCAGGTCTACGGCGGCGGCATATGCCAGGGGTCTACGACTGTGTATAACGCGGCGCTTATGGCTGGGATGGAGATAATCGAGCGGGACTGCCACGCCGTCCCCTCCAGCTACTGTCCCATAGGCCTGGACGCTACAGTGGATTATGGAAGCATAGATTTTAGGTTTAGGAATTCCCTGAAGAACCCGGTATATATATCCTCATGGATGGACGGAGTGACACTGACAGTGAACTTCTACGGAGTGTTCCCCGACGACTGGGACAATATAGAGCTGGGCTCCGAGCAGACCGGCTATGAGGATCCCAGGGACACGGTGGACTTTGAGGTTGACGGCTCGCTTGCAAAGGGCCAGTATGTGAGGAAGACCAGCGGGAACCCGGGGTATTATGCCAGCGCCTGGAGGATCTACTATAAGAACGGCGAACAGGTGCGCACGGAGGGCCTGCCCGATTCCTACTATGGCTCTACCGGCAAGAGGTATAAGGTGGGTCCCGGGACGGACACCTCCAAGGTGGACACCAGCAAGGAGAGCGGCACTACCGACCCCAAGGCATCCCCGTCGCCTGTACCCACGACGAAGCCGAAGCCCACGGACGGCCCTACCCCTGTGCCGCCCCCGGTGGTGACGGCTACGCCGGAACCCACTCCGGAGCCCACACCTGAGCCCACGCCGGAACCCCCGGTGGTGGAACCCACCCCCGAGCCTCCTGTTGACGGCGGCGAAGGCGGCGAATAAACAGTGATACCAAAGGCTGCAGGTCTCTCCTGTGGCCTTTTTGCGGTCAAATAAAGAGTAGAAATATCAGCGAAAAGAGAGGAGAACGGCTTTATGCGTGACGGTTTTTTCAGAGTGGCGGCGGCTACGCCCCAGGTTAAGGTGGCGGATGTGGAGGTAAACGCCGGGAGGATAGTTGAGCTTATCAGGGAGGCGGCAGATAAGGGCTGCGGGGCGGTCTGCCTGCCGGAGCTGGCGGTGACGGCCTATACCTGCGGGGATCTGTTCGGAAGCCGCGCGCTTATAAGGGCGGCGGAGGAAGCCCTTGGAAGGATACTAGAGGAGACAAAGGAGCTTGACATACTCTGTGTTTTGGGGATCCCTGTGGCGGTGGAGGGAGCACTATACAACGCGGCGGCGGTGTTCCACCGGGGAAGGCTTTTGGGGCTGCCGGTTAAGAGCTTTATACCCAACTACTCGGAGTTCTACGAGGCCAGGTACTTTGCCCCGGCCCCAAAGCCCAGGGAAACAGTCTTCTGCGGACAGAGGGTATGGCTTGGCGGGAAGCTCCTGTTTGAGTGTGAGAACGTGCCGGAGCTCATAGCCGGGGTGGAAATCTGCGAGGACCTGTGGGGGCCGGAGCCGCCAAGCGCGGGGTTATGTAAAAACGGCGCCACGCTGATATTTAACAGCTCATGCAGTGATGAGGTGGCGGGTAAGGCAGGGTACCGCCGGGACCTGGTGCGCATGTGGTCAGGGCATATTATAGGGGCCTATGTGTACTCGGACGCGGGACAGGGGGAGTCCACCGGGGATATGGTATTCGCGGGGCACGATATTATCGCGGAGAACGGTGCGGTGCTCTCTGAGAGCCAGCTGTTCGACACCGGGCTGATCATAGCGGAGGTGGATCTTGAGAAGATATTGCAGGACCGCAGGAGGAACAACACCTGGGTGAGCGAGCGGGAGCCTGAGTATGTCCGTATACCCTTTGGGTATAAGCAGGAGACCCTTGAGCGCTATAGCCCGGAGCGCGCCTTCCCAAGGCAGCCGTTTGTACCCAATGACCCGGCAACACGCAGTGAAAGGTGCCAGCTTATACTTACCATGCAGGCCCAGGGGCTGGCAACGAGGTTAAGGCATACCGGGTGCCGGAACGCCCTTATCGCCTTCTCCGGCGGGCTGGACTCCACCTTGGCGGCGCTGGTGACCGTGCGGGCCTTTGATATACTGGGGCTCACCAGGAAGGGGATACTCACGATCTCAATGCCCTGCTTCGGCACCACCGAGAGGACTAAGCGTAACGCAGAGGCCATGGCCCGGGAGCTTAGGGTGGACTTTAAGGAGATACCGATCGGGAAGACGGTGCAGAGCCATTTTGAGGATATCGGCCAGGACCCGGAGAACTATGACGCGGCCTTTGAGAATGCCCAGGCCAGGGAGCGCACACAGGTGCTCATGGATATGGCAAACCAGAGAAACGGCCTGATGATAGGCACAGGGGACCTTTCGGAGCTGGCCTTGGGCTGGAGCACATATAACGGCGACCATATGTCCATGTATGGAGTCAATGCCGATGTGCCGAAGACCCTTGTGCGGCATTTGGTGAGGTTTGAGGCGGAGAGGCTTGGGGGCAAGCTGGCGGAGGCGCTGTTTGACGTGCTTGACACACCGGTGAGCCCGGAACTGCTGCCGCCAAAGGACGGTGAGATATCTCAGAAGACCGAGGAGCTGGTGGGGCCCTATGAGCTCCACGACTTCTTCCTGTACCAGCTGCTCCGCCACGGCTTCGGGCCTGGGAAGATATACCGCATGGCCTGCAGGAGCTTTGCAGGGGCCTATGGGCCGGAGGTTATAAAGGGCTGGCTGAAAGTGTTCTGCCGCAGGTTCTTCTCCCAGCAGTTCAAGCGCTCCTGCCTGCCGGACGGGCCCAAGGTGGGCACGGTGAGCGTTTCTCCAAGGGGGGACTGGCGTATGCCCAGCGACGCCAGCTCCGCAGTTTGGCTTAAAGAGATAGAAGGACTTTGATCATATTTGAGGTGAGCTTATGAAAAATATTTTAGTTACTATACCCGTGTCACAAAAACAGAGGAAGGATCTGGAACAGGAGGGCGCCTCGGTGCGCTACAGGCTTGGGGAGGCGCTGCCCTCCGGGCGGGGAGGCGCGCTGCCATTCCCGGACCTTTTAAGTGCGGATATGGTGACAGAGGAGGACATAGCCTGGGCGGACGCAATACTGGGCAATGTAAGGCCGGAGCTTTTGAAGGGCGCGAAAAACTTGAAGTGGCTTCAGACAAGCAGCGCCGGGGTTGAGTTTTACACCGCGCCCGGGACCATGCCTGAGTGCGCTGTGCTCACAAACGCCACAGGGGCCTATGGCCTGGCTATATCCGAGCATATGCTTGGAATGCTCCTGATGATATATAAGAAGCTTGAGCTTTATAGGGACGCACAGCTCAAAGAGGACTGGGGAGGCCAGGGGGAAGTGCGCACCCTGCTTGGGGCGACAGTGCTTGTAATGGGCATGGGCGATATCGGCGGGAGCTTCGGGAGGCTTTGCAAGGCTATGGGAGCCTATGTTATAGGCCTTCGCAGAAGGGACGGAAGTAAGCCGGACTATGCTGACGAGGTCCATCTGACCGGGGAGCTGGACGAGCTGCTGCCCAGGGCGGATGTTGTGGCGGTGACCCTGCCGGGGACTCCCGAGACCAGGGGAATGCTTGATAAGGAGCGGATAGATAGGATGAAGCCCGGAGCTGTGGTGCTCAACGTGGGCCGGGGGTATATTATCGACACCGAGGCGCTCTGTGACGCTTTAGAGAGCGGCCATCTAGGAGGGGCGGGCCTGGACGTTACAGAGCCGGAGCCGCTTCCCAAGGGGCACAGGCTATGGGGGCTGCCTACGGCTGTTGTCACCCCCCATGTGTCCGGCGGGTACCACCTATATGAGACCCACCAGAGGATAGTGGACATATTTACAGAGAACCTTAGCCGCTTCCTCAGTGGTGGGGAGCTGAAAAATTTAGTGGACTTCGAGACCGGCTACAGGAAGCTTTAAGGGGATTTCAGGGTATTATGGAACATTATCTGGATAATTCCGCAACAACCCGGGTGCTGCCCGAGGCTGCAGAGGAGGCCATGCGGCTGATGGTCTCGGATTTTGGCAACCCCTCGTCTTTGCACAGCATGGGCTTTCAGGCGAAAAAGGAGCTGGACTCTGCAAGGGAGGCTATAGCCAAAAGGCTGGGAGCCCTGCCGGAGGAGATGATCTTTACAGGCGGGGGCACAGAGGCCAATAATCTGGCTATATTAGGTGCGGCCCGGGCCAGGAAGCGCATGGGTCGGCATATTGTCACAACTAAGATCGAGCATGATTCGGTGCTGAATGCCTGTAAGCAGCTGGAGAGCGAGGGGTTTGAGGCGGCCTATCTCTCCCCTGGGGCCGATGGGAATATCAGCCCTGCCGAGATCGAGAGGGCTATTAGAAACGATACTGTTTTAGTGAGCCTAATGCTTTGCAATAACGAGACTGGGGCAATACTGCCGGTACAGGCGGCGGCAAGGGCTGTCAAGAGGAAAAAGGCCCCAGCGCTTCTGCATACGGATTGCGTTCAGGGCTTCTGTAAGCTGGACTTCACTGTGAAGGGCCTGGGAGCTGACCTGTGTACGGTAAGCGGGCACAAGGTCCACGGGCCTAAGGGCATAGGCGCTCTGTATGTGAAGAAAGGGGTGCGACTGCTGCCCATAGTCCACGGCGGCGGCCAGGAGCGAGGGCTGCGCTCCGGGACAGAGAG
This sequence comes from uncultured Clostridia bacterium, assembly GCA_947572385.1. GTDB lineage: Bacteria > Bacillota > Clostridia > Oscillospirales > Acutalibacteraceae > Acutalibacter. The sequence goes on along the minus strand of CANPBX010000037.1, from coordinate 8,404 downwards.
CCTGCCTCTTATAGGGGCGTTTGCAGCGGCTGTAGGGCTGGCCCCCAGGACTGCGGAGACATTGGATAGGATAGGGGCTCTGAGGGGGCTTTTGCTAAAGGGCCTGGGGGAGATTCCGGGCATTGAGGTAAACTCCCCTGAGGATGGCCTGCCGTATATTATAAACCTGTCGGCCCTGGGCGTGCGGGCAGAGACCATGCTGCACTTTTTGGCGGAAAGAGGAGTGTACGTGTCAGCGGGGTCTGCCTGCGGTAAGGCCAAGCCCAGCCACGTGCTGGAGGCCATGGGTCTCTCAAGGGAGCGGATCAGCTCTGCTTTGAGGGTGAGCTTTTCGCGCTTTAGCACAGAGGAGGATGTATTTGCGCTTACAGAGGGCCTGAGAGCGGGCCTTTCAAGCCTTAAGAAAAAGAGATAGAGAGGGAGCGATAGAATGGGAAAGTATAAGGCGGTATTTTTTGACCGGGACGGTACCATTGTACACGGCGACCCGGAGTGGACGGCTCTTCGTAACCGCAGCCTGAAGGAGTGGAGCGGGAAGGAGTTTGATAATTCCTACGACTACTTTATGAAAATTTTTAACCGGGTAGAGGAGGGGGATTTCCCCTTCGCGCCCTACCATACGGTGGAGGAGGAGTTGGATTTTTTCCGGCAGTGGTATCTCTTCGTTTTTGACGATATGGGCATCACGGAGAAACGCTTTGAGCGGGCGGATATGCTGGTGGAAAAGCTCTGGTACTTAAAAAAGCACCCCTACCCGGAGACGGTGGAGGTACTGGAATACTTCAAGAATAAGGGGTATAAGCTAGGGGTTATAAGCGACTCCGCGCCCTCCTTGGAGATGACTTTGATTGACTGCGGGCTGCATAAGTATTTTACCAGCTTTACCGCAAGCTCCTTAGTGGGCGCGGAGAAGCCCGACCCTGTCATCTATAACGCCGCCCTAAAGGCCCAGGGGGTCACAGCAGAGGAGTCGCTGTATGTGGACGACTACAGGCCTGAGGCCGAGGGGGCAAGGAAGCTGGGATTTACATCCTTTCTTTTGGACAGGCAGGGCATAGAGCCCGAAGACCAGTGGACAATAGGGAACCTTAGGGAGCTGGTGAATTTTGCGGAGCGAAACAGGAGGTAATTTATGCGCGAGGTCATACTGCTGAAGCTGGGGGAGATAGCGCTTAAGGGGCTTAACCGCCGGAGCTTCGAGGAGATAATGATGAAGAGTATACGCCGACGGTTAATGAGCGCCGGGGAATTTTCAGTGACTTCAAGGCAGTCCACGATTTATGTGGAGCCGCTTAACGACAGCGCCGATATGGACATGGCGGAGGAGCGTTGTGCGAAGGTCTTCGGCGCGGTGGGCTATACCAGGGCGGGGGCGGCTGAGAAGGAGCTGGCTAAAATACAGGAGAGGGCGGAGGAGTATTTGCGGGAGGAGCTTGAGCTGGCGGACACCTTTAAGGTAGAGTGCAAGCGCAGCGACAAGAAGTTCCCGCTGAAATCCCCGGAGATAGCCGCCGGGGTGGGGGCGTACCTGCTGGAAAAATACCCTCACCTGCAGGTGGATGTGCATGACCCGGATGTGACCGTGTGGGTGGAGGTCCGGGAGGAGCACGCGTTTGTCCACGCCGACGCGCGGCCCGGGGCCGGGGGGATACCTGTAGGTTGCGGTGGAAAGGCGGCGGTGCTTATAAGCGGGGGGCTGGACAGCCCTGTCGCCGCGTGGACCATGGCAAAGCGCGGGGTGGAACTGACGGCTATACACTTTTCAAGCCCCCCATACACCAGTGAGCTGGCCCATGATAAGGTGGTGCGGCTGCTGAGAAAGGTGAGCGAGTATTCGGGGAGGATAAAGCTTATCACCGTGGAGCTCACCCGCCTGCAGGAGGAGATCCGAGACCGCTGCCCCGAGGAGCTGGGGACAGTTATACTGCGCCGGTACATGCTCAGGGCGGCCCAGGCCATTGCCCGGGAGGAGGGCTGCCTGGCGCTTATCACCGGGGAGAGCCTGGGACAGGTGGCCAGCCAGACCATCCAGGCTATAGGCTGCACGGACGCGGTGGTGAGTATGCCGGTGTTCAGGCCGCTTATTGGCAGCGATAAGGCGGAGATAGTGAAGACTGCCAGGAAGATCGACACCTACGACATCTCCATAGAGCCTTATGAGGACTGCTGCACCATCTTTACGCCCAAGCACCCGCGCACCAAGCCAAATCTCGAGATGGTAGAGCGGGGCGAGGGGGCAATTGACGGCGAGGCCCTGCTTAGAGAGGCGCTAGAGGCTGTGAAGACAATGTATGTCAACGCATATGAAAATGCGGGGAGATAAGTATGAAAAAAATAACCACAAAGCAGTTCAGCATATTAAGTGACCATATGGACGTATATCAGTTCCTGCTGGACATCTTTTCATCAAGCCGATGGAAAGGCGTGCCCGCGCCCTTTTGGGAGTATGCCCTTGTGTCCGACTGGATGGACAAGTCCTATCTGCATAGGTGCAGGATATGGAAGGATGGGGAAAAGATAGTGGGCTTCTGCTTCCATGAGAACCCGGTGAGCGAGATATATTTCAGCCTGCGGGAGGGCTATGAGGAGCTTGCGCCGGAGATGGTAGAGTACGCCGGGAAGCATATGCCCCGCACAGTGGGCCGGCAGCAGCTGGTGCTGGTGGGGGACCAGAGAGAGTTTGAGAGCGCTGCAAAAGCGGCGGGCTTTACCCAGTGCGGAGGTTACGATAGTCTGGTATATGACTGCTCAAAGCCACTGGAGTACCAGCTTCCCGAGGGCTACAGCTTTACTGAAATGGGCGGCGTGGACGTGGCAAGGGCCTGCGAGTGCTGCTGGAAGGGTTTTGACCATGAAGCAGAGGAAGGGCCCTGGAATGGCGAGTATGAGTACGCCTTTGAGCAGGTAAACGCCCCGCACGCCACCACAGAATATGATTTGGCGGTGATTAACAGTAAGGGCGAGTACGTCTGCTACGCCGGAATGTGGTGGGTGAAGGAGAACAGGCTGGCATATCTCGAGCCACTTTGTACCGTGCCGGAGTACAGGCATAAGGGCATTGCCGCGGCGGCGCTGTCGGAGCTGTATAGGAGAATGAAGCCACAGGGGGCTACACATATGACCGGCGGGGGCAATGAGTTCTATTCAAGGATCGGATATGAGCAGAGGGTGCCGTGGACGTTTTGGAAGAAGTGAGAAGAGGGCATGTGCTGTGGAAGAAGTCAAGCCGGCTTTCATAGGGCTTTTATACCGTTTGATATTATCGGGCTGTACGAGAGGTATGGCTTTCAGCAAATCGACAAGCTGGAGAACTATGGTGGAAAATTGGACAATATCTTTGCCAGGGATATATGATTTAGGAGGTAAAGCAGGATGAACGCAGAAATAATTTCCGTTGGCACCGAGCTCCTTCTGGGGGCGGTAGTGAACACCGACACAGCGATCGTTGCCAGGGCTCTCTCGGAGCTGGGCATTGACCTTATGCACACCTGCGTGGTAGGGGACAACCCTCAGCGCCTGAAGGAGGCGGTCGAGGGGGCCATTGCCCGGAGCGGCCTGCTCATTATGACCGGGGGCCTGGGGCCAACTGCCGACGATCTGACTAAGGAGACCACAGCGGCTGCGGCGGGTAAAAGGCTGGTGCTCCATGAGGAGAGCCTGCGGCGCATAGAGAACTACTTTAATGAGAAGCACGTGAGCGAGAACCAGGCAAAGCAGGCCTGGCTGCCGGAGGGTTGCACGGTGCTGCAGAATGACAACGGCACGGCCCCCGGCTGCGCGTTCCAGGCGGAGAACGGCTGTACTATAATCATGCTCCCGGGCCCACCGTCAGAGCTGACTCCTATGCTGAATAATTACGCTGTGCCATATCTTAAAAAGAGCCAGGAGTATACGATCGTATCGCATAATGTTCACATCTACGGCAGAGGCGAGGCTCCGGTGGCCCAGATGATGGACGATCTGATGGACTCGGAGAACCCGACCCTGGCTCCCTATGCCAATGAGGGCGAGTGCTACCTGCGGGTAACTGCCAAGGCACGCACCCATGAGGAGGCAGACAGAATGTGCGGGCCGCTGATCGAGGAGATCAGGAGCAGGCTGGGAAACTTTGTGTACAGCGTTGACGTCAACAGCCTTGAGGAGCTGGTGGTAAAGGAGCTGGCTGAGAAGGGGAAGACTTTAGCCACCGCCGAGTCATGCACCGGGGGGCTGCTGAGTAAGCGTATAACGGACGTGTCAGGGTCCTCAGGGGTGTTCCATATGGGGGTCGTGACCTATGCGAATAAGGCCAAGGAGGAGCTCTTAGGTGTTCCGCACGAGACTTTGGAGCAGCACGGTGCCGTCAGCGAGGAGACCGCCAGGGCCATGGCAGAGGGGATCGTGCGGAAAAGCGGAAGCGACCTGGGGGTTGGCATCACCGGGATTGCGGGGCCTGAGGGCGGCACGCCGGAGAAACCGGTAGGGCTCATATATATCGCACTTAGCGACGGTGAAAATACCTGGGTGGCAAAGCGCTCCCCGATAGGCCGGACCAAGAGCCGGGACTGGCACAGGCACTGCGCGGCGTCCCAGGCTCTGGATATGGTACGCAGGTATCTTGCGGGTATGCCTGTGACCGAACAGTGACAGGCGGGGCAGTTGGCCGCTTCGCCCCTACCCCAAGCGGCAGAATGCACCTGGGGAACCTGTTCAGCTGTTTGTTAGCGTGGCTGTCGGCAAGGTCGGCAGGGGGCAGGATGATACTGCGCATGGAGAATCTGGACACACTGCGCACAAGCGTTGAGTTTGGCGAGCGTCTTATGAGGGATCTGGACTTTTTGGGGCTGGACTGGGACGAGGGGCCCTACTGGCAGTCCTGGCGCGGCGGGTACTATCAGGACTGCCTGGATAAGCTCACGGCGCAAGGGATGGTGTACCCATGCTTTTGCAGTAGGGCCGAGCTCCACGCTGCAGACGCCCCGCATGCCTCAGACGGGGACTATATCTATCAGGGGGCCTGCCGCGGGCTGTCAATGGAGGAGATTGCGGAGAAAAGCCTGGTGAAGTCTCCCGCTATGAGGCTGCGTGCGGAGGGCCGGATCGGGTTTCAGGACCTGCACTACGGCTGGTATGAGCAGGATCTACAGCGGGACTGCGGGGATTTTCTTCTCCGGCGTTCCGACGGTGTGTTCGCCTATCAGCTGGCAGTCGTCGCAGACGACGGGGCCATGGGGGTCACAGAGGTGGTCAGGGGAAGGGACTTGCTGAGCTCCGGGCCGAGGCAGCTGTATCTATATAGGCTCTTAGGGCTGCCGGAGCCGAAGTTCGCACATATACCCATGCTGCTGGCAGAGGACGGCAGGCGTCTGTCAAAAAGGGATGCGGATATGGGGTTGGGATCGCTGAGGCAGAGGTTTAGCGCCAGGGAGATAGTGGGCAGGCTCGGGTATCTTGCAGGCCTTTTAGACAGGCCGGAGGCGGCAAGCCCTCGGGAGCTCCTGGACAGTTTTAGCTGGGAAAAGGTTAAAAAAGAGGATATTTTTCTGCCAAAGGATTTATTTTAGCAAAAGAAAAAGCAGGGTCTTCACCCTGCTTTCTTTATGCTCTTTAGAAGGTCTCGTAATTATGCGCGTCTTTCAGCACCATATCCTTGACCTTCATCAGCCTGATCTGCGTGGACCGCTCGTTCTCGTCCAGCTTCATGGAGATGTACTTGATGTTGGCCTGAAGCTCGGGTATCATCACGTGCTCCAGGGCGTTGACCCTGCGGCGGGTCTTCTCTATCTCCACGGCCATCAGCTGGCAGGACTTTTCTATCTCCGCCAGCTTCAGCATATCCGGGAAGATGTCCGCCAGTGACTGCACCGCGCCGTCCAGATCGCTGGAGGTGAAGGCGAAGCCGTAGGAGAAGATATCGTTCTGGTCGGGGGTGCGGGTCTTGAAGTCGAAGGTAGGTATCTCCACGCTCATGACGTTCTCCATCCCGGCCTCAACGGACACCCGCTGCTTTGGGGCCAGCATGGCGGTGTTCAGCACCTGGTCCTGCATACCCGCCCGGGCCAGCAGAAAGTTCTTGTTGGCGGCTTTTATGCCCTTTTCCACCTGCTCGCGGAGGGCCTTGTTCTCCCGTACCTTCTCCAGGAACTGGCGCATTAACTCATCCCGCTTGTCTTTCAGGAGCTTATGGCCCCGGGTCGCGGTAACCAGCTTCTTTTTAAGGCGCGTAAGCTCCATGCGGGTAGGGGTTATCTGTTTACTCGCCAAGGCCCATCACACCTTTCCGTAATACTGATCCAGGAACTTGTCGTTAATACGTTTAAGCTCGGAGCGGGGGAGTATGGACAGGAGTTTCCAGCCGATGTCCAGAGTCTCCTCGATATCCCGGTTGGCGGTATAGCCCTGGGAGACGTACTCGCTCTCGAAGGCGTCCGCAAATTTGGCATAGAGCTTGTCGATCTCTGTCAGAGCCGCCTCGCCCAGAACGACCATCAGCTCCTTGGACTCCTTGCCGCGGGCATATGCCGCGAACAGCTGGTTCATGGTAGCCGCGTGGTCAGCGCGGGTGCGGCCCTCGCCAATACCCTTGTCCTTCAGACGGCTAAGAGAGGGCAGCACGTCAATGGGCGGAGTCACATTCTTGCGGTACAGCTCCTGGCTCAGGATTATCTGGCCCTCGGTGATGTAGCCGGTAAGGTCGGGGATGGGGTGGGTCTTGTCGCCCTCAGGCATGGTCAGGATGGGTATCATAGTGATGGAGCCGGTCTTGCCCTTCTGACGGCCAGCGCGCTCGTAGAGAGTGGCAAGGTCCGTGTACATATAGCCGGGATAGCCGCGGCGGCCTGGAACCTCTTTACGGGCGGCGGAAACCTCACGGAGGGCGTCGGCGTAGTTGGTAATGTCGGTGAGTATGACCAGCACGTGCATGTTCTTCTGGAACGCCAGGTATTCGGCGGCGGTCAACGCCATCTTGGGGGTGGCGATACGCTCGACGGCGGGGTCGTTTGCCAGGTTCACGAACATGACAGTACGGTCGATAGCGCCGGTCTCCCTGAAGCTCTGTACGAAGAAGTTGGACTCCTCGAAGGTGATGCCCATGGCGGCGAACACGACCACGAAGGGGTCGTTGGTGCCGCGCACCTTTGCCTGGCGGGCGATCTGAGCAGCCAGCTGGGCGTGGGGCAGGCCGGAGGCGGAGAAGATGGGCAGCTTCTGTCCGCGGACCAGGGTGTTCAGTCCGTCGATAGCGGAAACGCCGGTCTGGATGAACTCCTGGGGATAGTTGCGGGCGGCGGGGTTCATGGGCAGGCCGTTGATGTCAACGCGCATATCCGGCAGGATCTCCGGGCCGTCGTCAATGGGGCGGCCCAGGCCATCGAACACGCGGCCCAGCATATCCTCGCTGACCCCCAGCTCCATGCTGTGGCCCAGAAAGCGTACCTTAGAATTGGACAGGTTGATACCTGTGGAGTTTTCAAAGAGCTGCACCAGGGCGTTGCCCTCGTTTATCTCCAGGACGCGGCAGCGGCGGCGCTCGCCGTTTGCCAGCTCTATCTCCGCAAGCTCGTCATACGCCACGTTCTCCACGTCGCGCACCAGCATAAGAGGGCCTGCCACTTCCTGGATAGTCCTATATTCCTTTGGCATTAGAAGTCCTCCTTTGCGTTTTTAGCTTCGTTTACTTCCTTATCGAGCTCTGTCATCACCTGGTCAAAGGCGGAGGCAGCGTTCTCGGGCAGGGTGTACTTATAGCGGCCTATCTGCTCTCTGACCGGCAGGTCGATGAGCTTCTGGATATCTGCCCCGGCGTTCAGGGCGGCTAAAGCCTTGTCGTAGTAGGCGGCTATCAGCTGCATCATCTTGTGCTGCTTGTCAAGGGGAGTGTAGGTGTCCACCTCGTCGAAGGAGTTCTGGTGCAGGAAGTCCTCGCGGATAGACCTTGCGACCTCCAGCTTCAGGCGCTCGGGGGCGCTCAAAGCGTCCATACCGACCAGCTGTACGATTTCCTGCAATTCAGATTCGTCCTGCAAAAGCCCCATAAGCTTTGTACGCATATCTATCCAGTCCGGGGCAACCTTGTTGTTGAACCACTCCGCGATATTGTCCAGGTACAGTGAATAGCTGGTCAGCCAGTTGATGGCCGGGAAGTGGCGCTGCTGGGCCAGAGCTGAATCCAGGCCCCAGAACACCTTTACTATACGCAGGGTAGCCTGAACCACCGGGTCGGAGTTGTCGCCGCCGGAGGGGGAGACAGCGCCGATAACGGACAGGGAGCCCTCGCGGTCGTCGCCACCCAGAGTCTTGACATAGCCGGCGCGCTCGTAGAACTGAGCAAGACGGCTGCCAAGGTATGTGGGGTAGCCCTCCTCGCCAGGCATCTCCTCCAGACGGCCGGACATCTCGCGCAGGGCCTCGGCCCAGCGGGAGG
>CANPBX010000036.1 GCA_947572385.1 uncultured Clostridia bacterium | reverse complement strand
ATCCGCACTAAATTTTAGATATTTCACCTGTCTACTTGACAAGGGGCATATCAAGTGGGGTCAGCCGCCTTTTTTGCGCTTATAATGCTTGACTTTTTTCCAGCGCGGGAATATAATGGTTTTAATTATTTGTGAAATATGGAGGGTACGTGTATGAGTAGAAGATTACTGAGCCTTTTGCTGAGCTTGGTTTTGGTGGTTGGGATGATGGCGGTGCCGGCGGGGGCGGCGGACCCGGCACCGACTGAAATAACTGTAGTTTTTGAACCAGGTACACAAGGAAAGTTTCCTTCTCCTCCAACAGACCAGAGAGAAATAACTTTTTCACTTGCGTCCGGTTCTTACTATTCTGGTTTTCCAAAACCTATAAGTAAAGATGATGACCACTATTTTATCGGATGGTACACATCCGCAACTGGCGGTACAGAAGTCGAGGAAGGTCAGATTGTAAAGGCTAATATAAATGCACTTTATGCCCGATGGGAGACAAAGTTCTCAGTTACATTCAATTCAAATGGTGGTACACCAGTAGCACCAAAAAAATATGAGCGAAATGCCACATATGGTAATTTGCCAACTCCTACCCAATCTGGATTTACATTTGGTGGATGGTATACTGAGTCTACTTTTACCAATAAAGTCACCAGTAGCAGTATTGTTGATAGCAATAAAACTCTATACGCCAAATGGGATGCTCTAAAATATACCGTTACACTTGATGCTCACGGTGGCACTGGCTTGAATACAACCAGCTTTACGATAGCAAAGGGAGAAAAGTATAAAGTTATAGGGCGGGATGTATTTTCTCAAACCATCACACGTACTGGATACACTTTTGACGCATGGTATACTGAACCAAATGGCAAAGGAACAAAAATTGAGGATAACTCTACTCATGACACAGCCTCTACTCAGACTCTCCATGCAAATTGGATTCCGATATCTGTTAAAATGACTCTCAATTATAACTACCCTAGTGGCGTCTCAGGTGCGCCCACTCCAAGTCCTATACCTGTCACCTACGACCAGTCCTACGACAAAACCCTGCCTACCCCTACACCCCTAACCGGCACCGATTATAAATATACCTTCGCCGGGTGGTACGAGGGTGCGGAGGACAAACCGGTGTCCACGACAGACCCCAATGGTGTAACCTATAAAGAAATAAAGGCAAGTGACACTATTAAGAGCGAAAAGGATTTCATTATCCACGCCCGCTGGACCTACGAAGTAACCCTCGACCCCGACGGCGGCACTGTAACCCCGGAGAAGGCAACGCTCACCACTGGCACGGCGGTTGGGGGACTGCCTACGCCGAAGAAGGATGGGTATGAGTTTGAGGGGTGGTTTACTGATTCGAACTGTACCGAAGTAAACAAAGTTACTGACGAGAGTATTGCTAATTCTGCTAATAAGACGTTTTATGCTAAGTGGGAAGCTAAAACTTATACTGTAACCCTCGACCCCAACGGCGGCGAGCTTGCTGACGATAAAAAAACGGTAACTGTTACGTATGGTGTTGCTTATCCGAACTTGAAGAGTGACAACGTCCCCACCTATATCGGCTATGAATTCACCGGCTGGTTTACCGAGAAAGATGGTGGCACAGAGGTTACTAACAGTACCAAGGTCACCGAAACTGGAAACCATATCCTCTATGCTCATTGGAAGCCCAGAACTTATAATGTTACACTGAATTATAATGTTCCGACGTTAGACCCGGAATATAACCCAGTTGTTAAGAAGCTTTCCGGCATAGATATCAATGCTAAACTCCAAGGCCTGCCATTAAAATCCCAAGTCCCCGGCTACGAATACAAAGACACCAAATTTACCTTCTACAACTGGTACACCAAGGACGGGACCATGGTAAACAGCCAGACTCCACTTACGCCGGATATGCTTAATGAGGATAAAAATGGCGTTAATCTTAATGCCCGCTGGGAGTATGGTATCAAGTTCTACTATAACACCGGCACCAGCTCCTCAGCGAGCAGGCCAAATGAAACTGTCAATTTTGTTACTGATACTCCGTATGGCAATAAGCTTCCCACTCCTACCAACACCGGAAAGACGCTGCTGGGGTGGTTTACTGCCCCTGATAGCGACACCCAGGTGAGCGCCTCTGATATTGCAGACGGTGAAATCACAGAGCTTTACGCCCACTGGACCACCAGCGAGTATGTAGTTACTCTCTGCGCTAACGGCGGTAAATTTAGGGATGACCAGAAAATCCGGTCACATCCTTATCAGTACGGCGACACCTATGGGGATTTTGTGACTAATACCGACTACATCCCCGACCCGCCTGCCGGCCACACCTTCATCGGCTGGTATACTGAAAAGGAGGGCGGCAGCAAGGTCAGCGCGGCAGATAAGGTTGCCAAGACCTGCACGCTCTACGCACACTGGAAGGCCGACCAGTTTAAGGTCACCCTTGACCTGGGCTATGACTCAAAGAGCACCGTGCATACTGTAGACTACGATACCGAGCTCTCGAAGGTGCTGCCCAGCCCTGAGCCGGACCGTACCGGGTATGCCTTTGAGGGATGGTTCGAGGATAAGGCGTTCACGAAGCCTGCCGACACGAAGCTGAAAATACAGGCGAATATCACCCTATACGCTAAATGGAAAGAGGCCAAGCGGGTGAGTCTGGATGTGGGCGGCGGCAAGCTGCCTGAAAACACACCTGCATACATCAATGTTTATGAGGGCGGCACCTACGCGAAGCTGCCCACCCCCACCTGGCCCGGCAGCATATTCAAGGGCTGGTGGACTACCCCAAAGACCGGCGGCAAGCAGGTAAAGCCCAGCGACACTGTGCCCGCGCCCAGCTCCATCCCCGTAACCCTCTATGCCCGCTGGGAGTCAAAGAAGATAACCGTATATCTGGACTATAACGGCGCTCCCGGTGAGGCCGGCAGGACCATAACCTGCAGTGTCGGCGATACCTATAAGAGCCTGCCCACGTACCTCTCCTGGGCCGGGCACGAGTTCATGGGCTGGTACACCAAGGAAACCGGCGGCGAGAAGGTTGAGAAGACCACCATCGTATCCGTGCCCTCTGACGATGTAGAGGAGCTCACGCTCTTTGCCCACTGGGGCTATACCGTGGTGTTTGAGCCCGGCGATGGCAGCGGGACTATGGATAAGGTTGCCGCGGAGATGGACCAGCCATACACCCTGCCCGAGTGCACCTTCACCGCACCCGACGGTATGCGCTTCGGCGGCTGGGCAATAGGCTCCCCTGACGCCCCCACCCAGCCCGCAGGCTCACAGTACACTGTGGTGCGCAATCTGGCGCTGTATGCAACCTGGACCGACAAGCCAATTACCATCACTGTCACCTGCACCCCAGGCGGCTCTCTAGCCACCGACGACGGCAAGACCAACACGGTCACGGCGGAGCGCGGCACAGACGTCACCTTTATCGCCCGGCCCAACGCCGGTTACGAGCTCAAGGACCTGCAGGTTGACGGCGTGAGCTATAACTATACTGTAGAGTACACCTTCAGAAGGATTGAGGAGGACCATAAAATACACGCGGTCTTCGGGCGCATTGACGCCCCCTCGTACTCCAGCTGCGACCACGGCACTAACTGTCCCCTTTCCGGCTACAGGGACCTGAACTCCAACGCCTGGTATCATGACGCGGTGCATTTCTGTATGGACAATGTGATAATGGGCGGCAGCAACAATAGCTTTAAGCCCAACGCCAAGGCTACCCGTGCAGAGGTCGCCACCTCCCTGTGGAGCGCTGAGGGCCGGGAGCCGGTGTCCGGCAATGGGCCGCTGTCAAAGACCTATCCTGACGTAGCGGTGTCCGACTGGTATTATCAGCCCATCGAGTGGGCTACCCGGAGGGGTATCCTGGCGGGATACAGCAACGGCAGGTTTGGGCCCAACGATTCTATTACACGCGAACAGCTGGTATCGGTGCTCTGGCGCCATGCCGGGAGCCCCAAGCCCAGGAGCACGGTGCTGAGGTTTAACGACGCGTCTAAGGTCAGCGGGTTTGCCTGGGACGCCATGCTCTGGGCCACTGAGAAGGGTATTATCTCCGGCAGGCCCGGCGGGTATCTGGCCCCTAAGGGGAATGCTACACGGGCAGATGTTGCTCAGGTTTTGAAGAACTATCTTAACTGAAAGTAAATATAAAAGGGGCTTTCCTTTTGGAAAGCCCCTCTTTTTTGGGGACAGCGCCTCTTGGCCACAATATCAATCCATGAATACCGCTGTCATGACCAGGGAGCCGTCGATATATTCCGCAATCAGCTCCCCGCCCATGCGCTCAGCCAGAGCCCGGGCTATGGACAGTCCCAGGCCGGTGGACTTGCGGGCGGCCTCTACCGTGTAGAAACGGTCGAAGAGCTTCTCCACCTCCACCCCGCTCAGCGCCCTGCAGGTATTTGCAAAGCTCAGCTTTCCTTCAACTGTCAGCTCTACCCGCAGGTCCCCGTCGCTGTATTTGGCGGCGTTGCTCAAAAGGTTTGAGAACACCCTGGAGAGCGCCGCCTTGTCCAGCCTGCGCATTACCCTCTCCTCAGGCATAACTATTTCCGGCGTGATTCCCTTTTCGGTGAATACTGCATAGAAGGACGCAAGGCTTGTCTCCAGTGCCGCCCCCAGGTCCACCGGCTCCGTGCTGAGCCCGCCCGGGTCTGAGAGCACCACGCAGTACCTGAAAAGCTCCTCTGTAAGCGTTCGCAGCAGCTCCGTCCGGCCCTTTATTATGCCTGTATACTCCTCGGCCTTATCTGTAAGCTCCTCCTCCTGCAGCAGCTCAAGATAGCCGCAGATAGCCGTCAGGGGCGTCCTCAGGTCGTGGGAGATATTTGTCACCGCCGCCTTCAGCTCCAGGTCCCCTTGCTGGTATCTCAGCCGCTCCCGCCGCAGGCGCCTTAGCTCGGCGTTTATCTCGGAGGCCAGCTCACGCATGGCCTTATCCCGGCTGGAGATATCTATAAGCGTGTTGGTGTCCCCACGAAGCTTCTCATGAAAGCCCCTGGCTATCTCCCCCGCGGCACGGCGCATAAGGTGGAGCTTTATTGATAGGCCGGCAACCGCCGTCACCAGCGCTGCCAGAAGCAGCCATAGGAACGGTCCCATTTTTATCCCCTCCTGTTCACTTGATGTCCTTCCTCAAGAACCCGGCTAAGCCGCATATCACAGCCAAAAACGCCACTCCCAGGGCGCTCACCAACAGCACCCACAGCTCTGGCTGCCTAAAGCCCGTGCCCATGAGCTGTATAGCCTCCCCCGTCGGGGTCACGTCCAGTATTAGCCCATAGAGCCTCCGAAGGGGCTCCCTTACATAGGCCGGGGCAGTTTCAGGAATGGCAAGCCCATAGTCAATGCGCGTGCAAAGCCTCATCAGCAGAAACACTCCCGCAACGCTGCCCACCCTTATCCACTTCTCGGAAATCAGCAGGCTTACAAGTGTATAGATGGCTGTAAAGGAGAGGAGCACGGCGGTATAACAGCCTAACCTTGCCAGTACCCCCGCCGCTTGCACAGCCGTCCCCCCAATGAGCAGCTGCCCCAGAAGCAGTACCGGCAGAAGGTACAGCCCGGCATATATTAGCCCCGCAAGGTACTGCACCAGCAGATGGCTCATGTACACCGCGCCCCGGCTATGGCCCACAGTGAGCTTATTTTTCAGCCCGCCGCTGCTGTGGTCCTCATGTATAAAGCCCACGGCTATTATGGCCTGAACGTAGGCTGCCATGATGATGAAATCAAGGACCGGGCCTTCAAAGCCCTCTCCGCCAAGATAAATGTGCGCCAGAGCGTTAAAGATCCCATACACAGCCATGAAGGCCCCTCCCAGCCGGAAGGGCCTCCACTGCCAGAGCCGCGCCATATCAGCAGCTATGAGCCGTCTCATTTCAAGTCCTTTCTCTTGAATATCCCAAGCCCCAACAGGGTAAAGCCCACTATGAGCAGCACCGAGTAGAGCACCAGCTGCCAGACCGGCGTGACAAGCTCCACACGCTCCTGCTTCTCAATATCCCACTCCACATGGCCCCTCTGGACTATCTCCCAGAGCTGCCCGCCGGGGGACACGTCGTTATACTTTCGCATGATGGTACGAAGTGGCTCATGGACATAGCCGGGGTTTGGCACCATGGGAATGTCGTCTGGGTCTGCGTACTTATTTCCCTCGCTGTCATAATATTCATACCGCGTATTGCCGTCCTCGTCGATCGTCATCGTCACGTCCCTATAGTCTGGTGTCATATCCGGGCTCTCCAGCATACTGTTCATCATCTGGGAGCCGAACATCATGCCGATGGCTATAAGGGCGCAGAGCACCAGGGCATAGCGCCCGGTGATAAGGGTGGCGATAAAGGTAGCTATGGCCGCAAGGGCAGCTATTGTCAGAAGCAGGAGACCGCCTCTGAGCAAAGTGTCCGCAAGATTATTGAAGGTCAGGCCAATGCCGCCCACAAGCACGACCACGAAATGTATAGCAGCGTAGAATATCTCCACCAGCCAGACTATCAGCAGGTTTGCTATATAAACCGAGCTCCTGCTCCGTCCCACCGTAAGCTTGTTCCTTATGGTGCCGTCGTGATAGTCGGTGTTGATAAAGAGGCCGCAGATAATGGGCAGCAGCACAAAAATCAGGGGCGCAAAGGACAGTATGCTCTCGTCAAGGTTCGCGTCGGCAAAGCCCTGGCTTACCAGCCTGTGCCGGGACCAGATCTCTATCCCGGCGAAGCCCGCCATGAATACGGCCCCCAGCCAAAGGCGCTTGGTGTGGAGCATGGAGAAGAAGTTGGCGGATAAGAGCTTCATCATCTGCACTCACCCCCCTTCCCGGTACCCACAAGGCTGAGGAAATAGCTCTCAAGGCTCTCGTCGTGGTTCTGCACCGAGAAGACCTCGCAGCCCTTTTCGCTGAGTGCGGAAATCAGCTTGCTCATATTCACCGCATCGTAGATGTCTACCTGCTTATTGTCGAGGATCTTGTACTCAAGCTGCATTTCATCCAGCACCAGGGCTGTGGCCTGGGTGTCGGACACGTCGGCCCGGATGCACTTGCGGCAGGTAGCCTCCAGCTCCTCGGCGCTTATCTCCCGGATCATGCAGCCGCCGTCTATAAATCCGTAGTGGGTAGCAAGCTTGTGCATCTCCTCTAAGATATGGCTGGAGATAAGCACTGTGATGTCCCGCTCCCGGTTGAGCTTTAGGATAAGCTCCCGGATCTCCACTATCCCCTGAGGGTCCAGGCCGTTTACCGGCTCGTCCAGGACTAAAAAGTCCGGTTCCCCGCAGAGGGCCACGGCTATACCGAGGCGCTGGCGCATACCCAGGGAGAAGTTCTTGGCCTTCTTTTTGCCTGTGCCCGAAAGGCCCACAAGGTCCAGAAGCTCCTCTATGCAGGAGTAGTCCGGCAGGCCCAGGACCCGGCACTGCTGTTTTAAGTTATCGGAGGCCGTCATGTCCAGATAGATGGAGGGGGTCTCCACCACCGCGCCCATCCTGCGCCGGGCCTTTACTATGTCCGGGCTGCCATCGTTTATGCCGTAGAGTGAGTAGGTGCCGTAGGTGGGCATTTGAAGGCCGCAGATGAGCCGCAGGAGCGTGGTCTTGCCCGCGCCGTTTTTGCCTACGATACCGTAGATCGCGCCCTTTGGCACTGAGATGTTGAAGTTGTCCAGAGCCTTGAAGCTGCGGTATGTCTTGCCCAGGGCACTGGTCTGAAGTACATATTCCATAGGGTTACCTCCTTTTGGTGATGGGATTATTATAGTACCAAAAGGTTAAGAAAGCGGTTAAGAAAAGGGTTAAGATTTAGTTAAGATTTATTCCTTGCTCGCCAGCTTGAAGCCAATACCCCAGACGGATTCAATATACTCCCGCCCGGCCACGGTCCTCAGCTTCTTCCTCAGGTTGCTCACATGGGTTTTCAGAGAGCTCTCGGTACAGTCCGGCGTGTCTAAGGAGATCCGCTCCAGAAGCTGGCTCTTTGTCACCACCTGGCTTGGGTTGCGCATTAGCTGCCTGAGTATCGCATACTCCGTGGGGGTGAGCCTTATCTCTTCCCCATCGTAGAAAGCACAGTGCATATGCGTGTGCAGGCCGAGCTTCCCATAGGCCAGCCGGTCATGCTCCCTCCTTGCCCCGTCCCGGAGCTGCACGGCTATCCGGGCCAGCAGCTCCTTTGTGTCAAAGGGCTTGGTCACATAGTCGGCAGCTCCTCCCAGGAGCATGTCGACCTTGCTGTCCACCCCGGCCTTAGCGCTGAGCACTATGACCGGCACACCATCAAGCCTTGGGAGCAGCTCCTCGCCGGACAGCCCCGGCAGCATCAGATCCAGGAGCACCAAATCCGGTTGGACCTCCTCTGAGAGCAGCAGCGCCTCTGTGCCTGAGTATGCCCTTGCTACCCCATACCCCGCCTGTGTCAGTATCTCCTCCAGAAGGTTGCCGATGTGCAGGTCGTCGTCCACCACAAGTATCCTGTCCATTATGCCAGAGCCTCCAGCAGCTCTTTCCTTGACATGGGGCGTATCACGCTCTCCCCTATCCTTGGGATGAGGATAAAGCGCAGGGTATCACCGTCGCTCTTCTTGTCAAGGGCCGTGGCCTCCACTATCTCTGCCATGCCGAATCCCGGCTCAGCTGGCATACCGTACCTTTCCAGCATGCCTGCAATACGCTCCCCGGTCCCCGGCTCAGTGACCCCCAGCCTCTCGCCCGCCCTGCAGGCCAGCACCATTCCTATGCCCACCGCCTCGCCGTGGGAGAGGCCCCTAAAGCCGTTGAGCTTCTCCAGGGCATGTCCGCAGGTATGCCCGAAGTTCAGTATCATGCGCCGCCCGGTGTCTTTTGTATCGGCCTCCACAAAGTCCCGCTTAATGGAGACAGAACGGCCTATGACCTGCTCCAGATCCTCCAGGGCCGCGCCCTGCTCCAGCCTTTCAAAGAGCTCCCTGTCAGCGATAGCGCCGTGCTTTATCACCTCTCCCAGGCCGTCGTTAAAGTAATGGCCCGGGAGGGTGCTGAGGGCGTCGGGGTCGGTTATAACAGCTATGGGCTGGTGGAACGCCCCCACAAGGTTCTTGCCGAAGGGCAGGTCTACTCCGGTCTTTCCGCCCACGCTGGCGTCAGCCTGTGAGACCACGGTTGTTGGCACCTGGGCGAAGTCCATGCCCCTGAGGAAGGTTGCCGCCGCGAACCCTCCCATATCGCCGGTGACCCCCCCCCCAAGGGTGACCACTAGATCCGTGCGGGTGAAGCCTCCCTCGCTGAGAGCCCTATACATATCGCAGACCGTGCTCATCAGCTTATGCTCCTCCCCCGCCGGGAATATAAACTCACTCACCGGGAATCCCGCGCCCTCAAGTGAGGCCCGAAGCTTATGCCCATAGAGCGGCGCAACATTGCTGTCGCTTATGAGCATTACCCGGGTCCCGGGCTTCTTTAGCGGGCGCAGGAGCTCCCCGGCCCTGCTCAATGCCCCCCGCTCCACCGTGACGGTATATGGCTTATCTGTCCTGACTTCTATTTTCATTCTGGTATCTCCTCTCTCAGCCCGCCTGGCGCTTGATATCCCCGGCCATTTTCAAAAGCTCCCGGAGCTCTGCCTCCTCGCCTTTATCCACTGCGTCCCTTATGGCCTTGAGGTTGCCGATAAGCTCGTCCAGCTCCGCCGTAAGAGCCTCCTTATTGTCAAGGAACAGCCTGCTCCAGAGCACGTGGTTTATGTTGGCGACCCTGGAGACGTCCCTATAGCTTCCCGCAGAGAAGCCCTGATGGTCCCTGCACCTGGGGCTCGTCACATAGGCGCAGGCCAGTGCGTGTGGTACCTGTGAGGTAAATGCTATCAGCTGGTCGTGGCGCTTTGGGTCCGTGCGGACTATCCTGCCGAAGCCCATAGAGAGTGCCTGCTGCTCCACCAGGTCCACCGCCCACTGTGGGGCCTTTCCCGGCACTATGATGTACGAGGCCCCCACAAAGATACTGGGGTCGCTGGCCGAAAAGCCGCTGCGCTCCTTACCCGCCATGGGGTGTCCCCCCACGAAGACGTACCCGCCCGCCAGCTCCTCCATTCCCGCGCAGACCGCAGTTTTAACGCCGCAGGTGTCCGTCAGCACACAGCCCTCTTTTAGCTTTGGGCCGTGCTCCCTGGCAAAGTCCAAGGCCCCGCCGGGGTAAACGCAGAGGTATACCATGTCCGCGCTTTTCAGATCCTCTAAAGAGGCTTTGCCGTCGATAGCCCCGCAGGAGCAGGCGTCTAAAAGTGAATCCTGGTCTGTATCCATACCCAGCACCTGGTGGGAGGTGTTCTGTTTCAGAGCCTTCGCAATGGAGCCGCCGATAAGCCCCAGGCCAACTATAACTATCTTCATAGGCTGTGAACCGTGTCGAAGACCGTGTTGACCTTCTTTACCAGGCTGTCAAACTGGGCTGGGGTGATGGACTGGGCCCCGTCGCAAAGGGCATGGCTGGGGTCGTTATGCACCTCTATAATGAGTCCGTCCGCGCCCACGGCGGCCGACGCGATAGCTAAGGGCTCTATGAGCCAGCTTATCCCGCTGGCGTGGCTGGGGTCCACTATTACCGGCAGGTGGGAGAGCCGCTTGAGCACCGGCACCGCCGAGATGTCCAGGGTGTTGCGGGTCATGGTCTCATAGGTGCGCATGCCCCGCTCGCAGAGTATCACCTGCTCATTGCCCTCGGCCATTATATATTCTGCGCTCATCAGGAGCTCCTCAATGGTGCTGGCAAGGCCCCGCTTTAGGAGAATGGGCTTGCTCAGCTTCCCCAGGCGCTTGAGCAGCTCGAAGTTCTGCATATTCCTCGCCCCCACCTGTATGACGTCCACATCCTCAAACAGCGGCAGATGGTCAATGCTCATTATCTCCGTTACAATGGGCAGCCCGGTCTTTGCCTTGGCCTTTGACAAAAGCTCCAGGCCCTCAGCCTTCATGCCCTGGAAGGCATAGGGCGAGGTGCGTGGCTTAAAGGCGCCTCCCCGCAGGAAAGCCGCCCCCGATCTCTTTACGCTTTCGGCGATCCCACAGATCTGCTCCTCGCTCTCCACAGAGCAGGGCCCTGCGATCAGGGCCAGTGAGCCGCCCCCTATTTTCTGCCCGCCGGGGAGGGTGATGACGGTGTCCTCAGGGTGGAACTTGCGGTTGGCCTTTTTATAGGGCTCCTGGACCCGGCGCACATTTTCCACAACATCCTGTGCGGCTATATACTCCTCGTCAACAGCAGTGGTGTCTCCGATAAGGCCAAGCACAGTGCTGTGGGCGCCCACCCAGGTGTTTACCTGCACGTCATAGGAGCCTGTTAGCTTCTCTATGAAGCTGTCCACCTTTGCCTGGGGCTGGTCTGCTTTCAGTACGATAATCATGATCTTTACTTCCCTTCATGTAAATTTTGCAAAAGAAAAAGGAGCCGCGGCTCCTCGGTAGGAGTCTGCCCGGCTCCGCAGCCTGCGGGTATTCCCGCGTAAAACCTATCCTCCCCGCCGCTTGCCCAGAGCGGCGTTAAGAGGCAGCGCAGCCGTATGTAACTTTTCCACGCAGAAAAGGCCCGCGCGGTAAATCGCAGGCTTAAAAGATAGTAAAATCGTTTCGCGTAAGATGTGATCATCCGGCTTGCTCCTATATCTTTGGTCTTTTGATATTTTAACCCATATCTCTTGGGTTGTCAAGATTTTTTTCTAATTTGGCAACCCGCCTGGCAACGGTCAGCGGAGGTGCTCCAGCGTCGATTGTCACGTCCGCCGCCGCCCGGTAGAGTGGAATGCGCTTCTCAAAAAGCTCACTTATCACCTTTCTGCGGTCAGGCACCTGCAGCAGGGGTCTGCGCTTATCATTTTTCAGGCGCTCCTGCAATGCTGCCAGTGGAGCGTCCAGAAATACTATCAGCCCCTTCCTGACGTGAAAAGCCCGCACATTAACATCGCTGAGCACCGTACCCCCGCCGCTGGCGATTATAAGCCCCGGTTTCCCGGCGACCTCCCGGACGGCCTGCCGTTCCCGCTCCCTAAAGCCCTCCTCGCCGTACTTTGCAAAAATCTCGCTGACGGACATACCGGCCTTCTCCTCTATATAGCTGTCAAGGTCACAGAGCTCCCGCCCCATGAGCTCCGCTGCCCTGCGGCCCACGCTGCTCTTGCCGCAGCCCATGAAGCCGCAGAGGATAATATTCCCCTTCATGCCCCCCCTCCGAATCTCACAGCCAGTTCAGCCTGGGCATCGGCGATGAGCTGCAGTATATCCTCGTTATCAAACTCAGTATCATACCATATCTTGTGGGAGTATGCCGCCTGGCATACCAGCATACCCATGCCCGGCACAGTCTTCCTGTGAAGCTCACCCGCAAGCTTCAGCAGCCTTGTCTCCCCAGGATTGAACACCGCGTCAAACACCGCCTCGCAGCGCTCCACCACCTTGCCGCTCACCGGGCAGGCATCGGGGTTTGGGTACATTCCCACGCTGGTGGTATTCACCAGCAGGCCGTAGCTCTTATCAGGCTCAGCCTCCAGCTCCCGGTAGCTCATGACGGTTACGAGGAACCTCCTGTCCCCCCGGGCCCGGGCGAAGCCCGCCAGCTCCTGGGCCAGGGCGCAGGCCCTGTCGTAGGAGCCCTCGCGGTGGACTATGGTGATATCAAAGTCGCGCTGCTGTATAGCCGCCTGAAATGCTATTGCCCGGGCCGCGCCGCCGTTGCCAAGGATAAGCACCCTCCTGCAAAAGTCCAGGCCGTGTATGGAAAGGGATACCGCCGCCCCGGGCCCATCGGTGGTGGAGCCGTACAGCCTGCCGTCCGTCACCTTCACCGTGTTCACCGAGCCGCAGAGCCTTGCTCTCTCGTCCATATCCTCAAGATAGGGTATAATGCCGCTCTTATGGGGAATGGTGATGTTAAAGCAGTCCAGCTTACGGAGCGCGGGCAGGGCCTGCTCTATATCTGGCACGTCTATGACCTGATATTCCATTGGGATATTCGATAATTCAAACAGGCGTTTCTGAATAAACGGGGACATTGTATGGCCGATCGGGTGCCCGATCACCGCCGCTTTTTGGGGTTTCAAGGGATATCTCTCCTTTTTTTATGCTTTCAGTCGAAATTTTTTCAAATTCATAGTTGACAAAGCACGTCTCAATTTATACAATTATAGGGACGAAAGACTGCCGGCCCAAATGAGATTATATCATACCCTTTGCCGGTCTGTCTACCCCGGGAGCGGGGAAAGCCCCTTTATTGGGACGCCAAAGATAAAAATTATAGGAGGCAGTAAAATGGTACTGGAAAAGATTAAGGCCATACTCAGTGAGCAGTTCAGCGTAGAGGAGAAGGAAATCACCGCGGACACCCTGTTGGAGGATGACCTGGGCGCGGACTCACTGGACGTGGTGGACCTGCTGATGACCATCGAGGACGATTTCGAGGTTGAGATTCCCGACGAGGAGGTCGAGAACATCAAGACCGTCGGCGCCCTGGTAGAGTACATCGAGAGCCATTCTCAGGATTGACCTAAGGATCTTTAAGGCCCGTGGCAGGCAGCCTGCTCGGGCTTTTTAATAGCCAGTAAACAATGAACCATTAGGAGAGACTGGCTGGCCAGTCTCTCCTCTTTGCATATGCAAAGAAAAATTTTTTTACGCCCTGGGAGATGGTATTATGGGAAGTGACTCAAAGGCTGTAAAGCTGATATCAATTATTTCAGAGAAAAATATTTTTCAGGCGAAGGCCCTCAATGGGCTGCTGGATAAGCTGACCCAAGAAGAAAAGGACGGGCTTGCCGCCCTGCTTAGCTTCTATACAAAGCAGGGCGACACAATAGAACACCTTGCGGAATGTTATCTGGGGTTCATTCAGGACATTATGGAGGAGCAGCTTTATTTTGTGGAGAACCGGCGCTACCGCTACTTCAGCAGCGAGGAGGTCAACGCTTTTTTCTACCAAAATACCGGCTATATGGAATATTACATGAAGGGCCTGGCTATCTCTACATATCTGCTTGAATCCCACAGGAAATGTCGCGAGTGGTTCTGCAAAAAGATACGCGGCTACCGCAGTGGGAAATACTGGCTGGACGCCGGAGTGGGGCACGGTGAATACCTACAACTGGCGGTCCGCCATACGGATTATGAGCACTACCTTGGCATTGATATTTCCCCCACATGTGTGCAAATGTGCAGGGAGATGATGGAACAGCGGATCGCCAAGGGAACAAAAAGTATCGAGATCAAGGAGCAGGACTTTTTCCAATACGACGGGCCTGTCTGCGACGCGGTGATCCTGGGGGAGATCTTGGAGCATGTTGAAGCCCCCCAGGCCTTTCTGAGAAAAGTGTATGAGATCACCAATGAGGAATCCTTTATCTACATCACAACGGTGGTCAACTGCCCACAGAAGGACCATATCTATCTGTTTAAGAGTGTAGAAGAAATCGAAGAGATGTATGAGGAAGCCGGGTTCAAGATATGCGACAGGCTAGTGTGCCCGACCAATGGGTACACCATTGAAAAGGCGCTCAAAAAGCAGACCGCGATCATCACAGCTCATATCATACAAAAAGGAAGCATTTGAAAATTTTCCGCGGGGCTTGACATATGGGTCGGACCGGGGTATAATAAGAGCATAAAGGAACTGCCCGCGCTTTCCAGCGACTACCGGCGGTTAGCCTTTGTTGACTAAGAGTTTTTTCAAACAGTTAGCCGTTCGGGGCCTAAGCCGGACGGCTAACACGCTTTCGGGGCTAAGTACATGATCCCTATCAGAGCGACCAGTACGCATATTGCAATACGCAATACTTTCTCTCCCATCACGCGCCACTTCCCTTCGTATAAACTCCGGGAAATGAACCACCACCTCTCGGGTGAAGTGGCTAACCGCCTTTATCGCATATTCACGCAGACAATATCCTTTGTGTAAGCCCCGATTACCGGGGCTTCTTTTATTTTACTGTCCCTTTCGCGGCTTGTCAACAAAAATCCCTTGCAAATCCCCCGCCGACCCGCTATAATAGTCCCAAAGCGAAAAAGAGAGGACGGTTAAATAATGGCACAACAAAAGAAGATGGTGGAGGACATCACCTCCATGGAAGTGGACTTTGCCAAGTGGTATACCGACGTGGTGAAAAAGGCGGAGCTGGCGGACTACTCCAGCGTCAAGGGCTGCATCGTCTATGAGCCCTACGGCTACGCCATATGGGAGAATATACAGCGGGAGATGGACACGCGCTTTAAAAAGCTTGGGGTCCAGAACGTCAGCATGCCCATGCTCATACCCGAGAGCCTGCTCCAGAAGGAGAAGGACCATATCGACGGCTTCGCCCCCGAGTGCGCCATAGTCACCCAGGGCGGCGGCGAGGAGCTCACCGAAAAGCTCTACATCCGGCCCACCAGCGAGGTGCTGTTCTGCGAGCACTACCAGAAGAAGATACATTCCTATAGGGATTTGCCTAAGCTCTACAACCAGTGGTGCTCGGTGGTGCGCTGGGAGAAGACCACCCGGCCCTTCCTGCGTGGCATGGAATTTCTGTGGCAGGAGGGCCACACCATGCACGAGACCGCCGAGGAAGCAGAGGAGTTCACTCTTAAAATGCTGAAAGTATACGAGGAGGTCTATAGGGACGCTCTGGCAATACCCCCTGTGGTGGGCAGAAAGACCGAGAAGGAGAAGTTCGCCGGGGCCGAGGCCACCTATACCCTGGAGCCCATGATGCACAACGGTGTGGCCTTGCAGGGCGGCACCACCCACTACTTCGGGGACGGCTTCTCCAAGGCTTTCGGCATAACCTTCACTGGCAGGGACAACCAGCTCCACGCCCCCTTCCAGACCTCATGGGGCATGAGCACTCGCTTAGTGGGCGCGGTGATAATGGTCCACGGGGACGATAACGGCCTGGTGCTGCCCCCCAGGATAGCGCCCGTGCAGGTAGTGATAGTGCCCATCGCACAGCATAAGCCCGGGGTACTGGAGAAGGCCCGGGAGCTTTGTGACAGGCTCAGTGAAAATTTCCGGGTGAAGCTGGACGACAGCGACAACTCCCCCGGCTGGAAGTTCGCCCAGTACGAGATGCAGGGGGTGCCACTGCGCATAGAGATAGGCCCCAGGGACATCGAGCAGGGCCAGTGCATGCTTGCCCGCCGGGACAACGGCGGTAAGTGGCCTGCGGAGCTCGATACCCTCGGGGACACAGTCTCCTCTGTGCTGGACGTCATACACGACAGCATGCTCCATAAGGCCCAGGAGAATTTCAACTCAAAGACCTTCACCGCCCATGACCATGAGGAGTTTCTTGATATCGCCAAGAATAAGCCCGGCTTTATCAAGGCCATGTGGTGCGGGGACAGCGCCTGCGAGGATAAGCTCAAGGAGGAGACAGGCGGCGTTAAGAGCCGGTGCATACCCTTTGAAGAGGAGCATATCTCCGACGTGTGCGCCTGCTGCGGGAAGCCCGCAAAGCATATGCTTTATTGGGGCAGGCAATACTAAAATATTGCCCTTTGAGCCGGCTCGACGTTTACCATAACTATAAGTCCGCCCCACGGACAAAATATTTTTATTAAAACCCACAAATAACTCTTGCCTTTTTTTCCCTTATGTATTAAAATAGGGGTGTAACCAATATGCAGGGCTCAAACCGGCCCGCGCATGTAATAATAGGAGGATGATTCCCATGGCTAAATTAAAGATAGGCTTTATCGGCTGCGGCGGTATCGCCAATCAGAAGCATCTGCCCGGCATGTCCCAGCAGACTGAGTATGTTGATTTGTGCGCATTCTGCGACCTTATCCCTGAACGCGCCGAGAAGGCTGCCAAGGAGTACGGCACCCCCGATGCCAAGGTGTACACCGACTACCACGAGATGCTGGCTGACCCCACCATCGACGCCGTGCACGTGCTGACCCCCAACATCGCCCACTGCGAGATTACCGTTGCCGCTCTTGAGGCCGGCAAGCATGTCCTCTGCGAGAAGCCCATGGCTGCCACTCCCGAGGACGCCCAGAAAATGCTGGACGCCAGGGACCGCACCGGCAAGATGCTGACCATCGGCTATCAGTACCGCCACTTCCATGAGAATGCTGTGGCCCGCAAGGTCGTAGCTGACGGCTGGCTGGGCGACATCTACTACGCCGAGGCCACCTATCTGCGCCGCCGCGGCGTGCCCACCTGGGGCGTGTTCACCGACAAGTCCAAGCAGGGCGGCGGACCCCTGATCGACATCGGCACCCATGCTCTGGACAACACCCTGTTCCTGATGAACAACTATGACGTTGACTACGTTGTCGGCACCTCCTTCGAGAAGCTGGGCCGCCTGCTCACTCCCGATGTACAGGGCCAGAACAACTGGATGGGCGAGCCCGACCACTGGAACAACGAGACTTATGACGTTGAGGACTCCGCTGTAGGCCAGATCAAGATGAAGAACGGCGCCGTCATCAACCTGCGCGCCTCCTGGGCCATGAACATGGCTGAGAAGGCCGGCTGCGACAACCAGGCCCATACCCTGCTCTGCGGCACCAAGGGCGGTCTTGACACCCTGGAGGGCCGCGTGCGCCTGAACCATATCGTCGCCAACGAGCAGACCATCTCCTGGGTCGGCGAGAAGATCCGCGGCTACATCCCCGGCTTCAGCCAGGGCCCCGCTCCCCTTTCCAAGGAGCATGACATCTGGGTCAAGGCCCTGCGCGGCGAGGGCGAGCTGTTCGTCACCGCTGACCAGGCTTTCGTGGTTACCAAGATCCTTGACGCCATCTATCAGTCCTCCAGAACCGGCCAGGCTGTTAAGTTTTAAGCCGGGCGCGAGGTAGAGACTGATGGAGAATATCAATTTACAGCTCTACTCCTTCGGCCATGACTGTGGTCTCAGCGCTGTGGAGAAAATTAAAACAGCCGCCGGGATGGGCTACGCCGGAGTGGAGTTTGCCCAGGATTACAGCGGCGTGCCCGTAGAGGACATCAAGAAGGCCCTCAGCGAAGCCGGCATAAAGGCCGTCTCCGCTCATGTGCCCTTCGAGATGATGGGCGAGCATCTGCCCTACCTCGCCGAGCTTGGCGTGAAGTTCGTGGCCTGCCCCATGACCTCTTTCTGCGACGCAGAGGAGGCCAAGGAGGTTGCCCAGGAGCTCAATAAGTGGGGAGCCGAGGCCAAGAAGTACGGCATTACCATCGGCTATCACAACCACACCCAGGAGTTCAATAAGGACCAGGACAAGTACCTGATGGACTGGGTCATCGAGAACACCGACCCTGAGACCGTGGCATTTGAGATAGACTGCGGCTGGGCCTCTGCCGCCGGCATTGACCCGGTGGAATACATCAAGGCCCACGCCGGGCGTATCGCCGCCATCCATATCAAGGAGAACGGCGCGGTCATTGGCCCGGACAAGGCCAGTTCCCGGAAGGATCCGCCCGAGTGGCCCAAGTTTGAGCTGGACGAGGACGGCAAGCCCATCTTCCCCCCTGAGTTCATCAAGATGATGCAGGAGAGGGACAAGCTCAATGTTCCCACCGGCAGCGGCATTGTTGACTGGAAGGCCATCAAAGCAGCTGCGGACGCTCAGCGCGACGGAGTTATCTACGTTGTGGAGCGCGAGGCCAGCTATGACGGCAAATCCCGCGTGGACTGCCTGAAGGAGGATGTGGCCTGGCTGAAGGCTAACGTCTGATCTCTACTATTCCCATTCCCAATATAGAAGGGCCCTCTGCAATGGTAAATTCGTTTACTATAAGCGGAGGGCCTTTCCTGACAAGGAGGTCATATATGAAGAACCGCTGCCTGTCCCTGCTGCTGCCCCTGATACTGGTGCTGGGGACTCTCACCGGCTGCTCCGGCAGCTATAAGGACGGCATGGATTTTGTCTATGCACTGCCCCAGAATGTGGATACCCTAGACCCTCAGACCGCCTCACGCCAGTCCTCATACCTTGTGATAGGCTCCATTTTCCAGGGGCTCTGCGGCATTGACGACCAGGGCGAGGTGGTACCGGGCGCCGCCAAAAAGTGGGAGGCAAACGCCGACTACACACAGTTCACCTTCCACCTGTATAAGGACGCAAAGTGGAGCGACGGCAGGCCGGTCACCGCCGACGACTTCCTCTTTGCCATCCAGCGGGCCCTGCTCCCGGAGACAGCTACCCCGTCAGTGGACGACCTCTTTGTCATCCAGGGAGCCAGGGCTGTGTATAACGGTGACGCGGACCAGAGCTATCTTGGGGTATGGGCCCAGGACGAGCACACCCTAGTGGTCAGCCTTGAGCGCAGCTATGCGGACTTCCCCGCCCTCACTGCCGGCGCGCACTATATGCCCTGCAACCGTGAATATTTTGAGGAATGCTCCGGACACTACGGGCTCTCAGCGGAGTACCTTATCACCAACGGCCCCTTCACCTTCCAGAGCATCTACTCCTGGAGCACGGATCCGGGCAAGCGCCAGATAGTGCTGGTCCCCTCGGACAACTACCGGGCGCGGGACAAGGTGGCCCCTGCTACGCTCACCTACCTTATCGACTATGATGATTCTCTCACAGAGGACCCGGTAGGCTCCCTTATAGCGGGGAAGATAGATGTTACGACCCTGCCGGAGAATGACGCAGAGCTTGCCGCCGACAGCGGCTGCGGGGTGCAGGTGATGGACGACGCGGTTACAGGGCTGCTCTTCAACTCCCAGGCAGGCATATTAACGCACCCCAAGGCCAGGGAGATATTCATAAAGCTCATTGACCGCCAGGATCTTTTAGACCGGCGCATTGATAATAACTCCGAGGAGGCAATGGGG
Organism: uncultured Clostridia bacterium; assembly: GCA_947572385.1. Lineage (GTDB taxonomy): Bacteria > Bacillota > Clostridia > Oscillospirales > Acutalibacteraceae > Acutalibacter. The sequence continues at coordinate 3,719 of CANPBX010000036.1, read as the reverse complement.
CTCATGCCCAACTGTGTCCACTGGAACGGCGGCAGCTACTACAGCGACGGCGCCCGCATTTATACCCTCCAGGACGACAGTGTTTTAGAGAGCTCACTGCCCTCATTTCTGAGCCGTACAGACAATGATCGCATGCCCAATATTACAGTTATCTGTCCCAACGACGAGGAGTCTGTGAATATCGCAAACGGCCTTTTGGTGTCCTGGAACAAAAAGCTTGGTACTGCCTATAATATCGAGCCCCTGGACGACGGCGAGTTCCAAGCCCGCATTGCCAGCGGGGACTATCAGGCAGCCCTCTACACCCTGCGTGCCGGTGGCACCACGCCCTACCAGGTGCTCAAGGCCTTCGAGAGCAGCTCCACGCCAATGCTCCTGAACAGCACGGACTTTGACAGCAAGCTCCACTCTCTGAGCTTCGGGCTCTCGGCCTACCGGGAGCTGGAGGAGTACCTTCAGGAAAACGGTATCTTCTACCCCCTTTTCACCGACAAGACCTACTATGTCACCAGCCCGAACAGCCAGGGGATATCCGCCTCCCCTGACCTGCGAATAGACTTCTCGGCGGCGAAGAAATCCGACTGAGGAGGGGTCTTCATGCCCGTAAAGAAACCGCCGCCCGGGTACAGCTCCCTGGGAAAAGCTATAGGAAAAAGCCTGGACCTGACGGAGTTTGGGCAGGACTCCAGTATGCGCATTATTGATGACAAGCTCATGATGGCGGCAATGAAGGTCGCCATAGGCCAGGAGCTCACCCAGCGTCAGATGGAATGCCTCTCCATGTACTTTGGGGAAAAGCTCACCCTAAAGGAGATAGGCCTGCGCCTTGGTATTGGCAAGTCCACGGTATATAAGCATATTGAGACAGGCAAGGCAAAGATCCGCCAGATACTCATGTACGCCCTGGCCTTCAAGCGGGCCATGGAGGAAGATGACGGCTGAAAATGTATAAAAAAACACCCCCGCTGTAAAGCGTGATATTCTTAGGGGAGAAGTAAAAAAGACCGAATAGGGTAAGAAAAACAGAAAGTCCCGCCTGGATTAATGAAGTGCACAGCATTCATCCAAGCGGGACTTTCTGTCTCCAGGCATTCTTCCTTATCTTTACATAGTTAGTGTGATAAATTCAACATGGATTTCATGGACCTCTTTATCTTCTTACTCTTGGTCTATCCTCTCTCCTAAATACTTCATCGCCATCTGCGCCGCCTCAGCCCGGGTCGCGTTCCCTTTCGGGTCCAGCACGCCGTTCCCTCTGCCGCTGACAATGCCGTTCTCACTGGCCCAGCATAAAGCTTTCCAGGCGTATCCGCTGACCCGATTGGAATCCTCGAAATCCAGCTCATTTTTCCCCGGCTCGGGCTTTCCGGCATAACGCCAGAGCATAACCGCCAGGTCCTGCCGGGTGATGGGCCGGTCGGGGGCGAATTTCCCGCCGCCTATCCCGGCGACGATGCCCTCTGCCGCCGCCCAGTTCACAGCGTCCGCGTACCAGCCGGTGGTTACGTCGCTGAACTTACCGCCCTCCGCCTGGGGCCTGCTCTCCTTGTTGTAGATTATCTGCGCGAACTGCGCCCGGGTGAGGGTGTCGTTCGGGCCGAACCTGCCGTTGGTATAGCCGCTCATCAGGCCGTTCATACACACAAATTCAACGGCCTTGATGTACCACTCGCTGTCCTTCACATCCGGGAAAGGGTTTTCCCAGGGCTTCGGCGAGGGGCTGGGCGTTACTGTCTGCTCGAGGACAAACCCGGCCTGTACCGTCACGCTCCGGGCAGGCATTTTGAAGGTACACTTGCCGTCCTTTTCGATGAGCTCCACGGCCTTGCCCTGGCTGTCGGTGACGGTGATTTTGTCCAGCTTATAGCCCTCGTCGGGCTTTACGGTCAGGGTCACGGTACTACCCGAGCTTGCGCTTGCCGGGCTGGCAGAGACTGTGCCGTGCTCCGCTTTCTCGACCTTTACATCATAATAGCTGACAGAGGGGTACCAGCCGCCACCCCCGCTTGAGCCGCCTGCTTTCTTTACCCAGCCCACCGCGATAGGAGATAGGCCGGTGACCTTGAATTGAATCCCCTTAGCTGTCTTGGTAACGACTGGTTTCTCTGTTTCGCCAGGAGTTTTTCCAAAGTCGCTGGTGGTAAACATATGGGTCACTACAAAGTCATGGGTGTTTTGCCCCGTCCCATCTGGATAAGGGAGCGTAACGGTGAGGCCGTTCGCCGGGAAATTGTCCGCTGTAGCTGTAGTCCAGTTAGTACCGCCATCCGTGCTGACAAGCAGCGACACGTCGTATACAACGGTGTTTTCTTCAGCAATGGCAGTGTTTGTTTTTCTGACCTCAAGCTTCATGGCTGTCTCCAGCTTTGCCGGGGTATTCAGGTTGTCATTGCCCTGCAATCCAGCAGGGACGATGGAGATGCCAGTTTCCATCTCCAGCTTGAACTGCTTATCCTGGGTCGATTCCGGGGGGGTCTCCAAATTCTGAACAGCGGTAACCCTGGCGCTCACCATGGGAGGCTCATTTTCATCCGGAAGCTCATAGTTTCGGGGGCTTGCCGGGTCAAAGCTCCAAGTGCCACATACAGCGGCATCGTAATTGCCGGGCTCTTTTGTACCTGCCAGTCCATCTGTAGTCAGTGAACCGGTAACATTCAGCGTTACTTCGCCGTTTATCACACCAGAAAGGTTGAGTTCTCCGTAAACCGCCGCCTCCCCCTGGCTGGTTTGAGGTTTGGAGGCGGCAAGTCCTGAAACGTCCCAGGCAAGCTGACGCTTGGCAATGGTGATGGGGAGCGTAGTTTCACCCATATGAGTATCGCTCTCCGCGGTAACCGTTAGTGAATAGCTGCCAGCGTCCCTGGGTGCTTCGCTCAGAAGATTGCCCTCTGCGTCCTTCCACTGATAAGTGTATGTCAGACCATCTACCGGGGCTCCGCTTTCATCTATGGCGGTTGGCGTGCCGCTATAAGCTGCCGGTCGACCGTCATAGGTCTTGTTTTCCAACACGATACCTGAGATGGTAACGGCCGCTTTGTCCACCACAGTGATGGTAAATGTGCTTTGATTAGAGCTGTATTTCCCGCTAACCTCAGTTGTCGATGCCTTTATGGTGATGACTGTCCCCTCAACCGCGTCTTCCGGTATGGGCAGCGCGCCGTCAGTAAGCTGCTTTTCCTCGCCATCACCGACCTTATATGTGACTGTGGGCACGGGAAGCCCCCCGTCAAAGTCCGGGTCATAGGGATTCTCCACGCGGACACTCACCGGCACGGTGCGGCCCGCCTGCTGGCGGCTGGGGGCGGTAATGGTTATCTTGGGCTGGGCAGGGCTGATGCTGACCGCCACCTGGGCCTCTCCAACAGCATAGTTTGCCGTGTCATTTGGAGCAAACTTGGCAGGATAATCCTGGCTTTCCGTCGGGCGGGTATGGGGCTGTGCCCAGGACCAGGTCCCCTCTACCGTCTGCCCCCCATTCTCAGCGCTGCCCCCCGAAAGTCGAGCGTCTGCCAGGGTTTGGCCGTACTCAATAGCCAAAGCTGTGGGCGCTGTCAGTGTAAGGTTGACTCTGGTGATATCGGCAGTGGTTTGGAAAACTTCACTTTCCAGCGTGTAGTTTCCTGCGGTATCGGTGTCGTTTAAGGTAACACTGCCGGAAACAGATTTCTTCGGTGACAGTGCGCCGCTTGCCATGTCATGGGCGACAAGGGAAGTGTAAT
>CANPBX010000035.1 GCA_947572385.1 uncultured Clostridia bacterium | reverse complement strand
TCGCGGTGGTGACGGAGCTGACCCAGCGGTGCATCCAGGAGAACGCCCGGAGCGCCCAGAGCCAGGAGGAATACGCCGAACGCTACAATGGCTATGTGGCCCGGTACGATGCGGCGAAGGCCAAGCTGGACGCGCTCCAGAAAGAGAAAGCCCAGCGGCTGGCCAAGGCGGATGCCATCGGCGGGTTTATGTTTGAACTCTCCGAGTACACCGAGGCCATTACCGAATTTAATGAGGGGCTTTGGCTGGCAGTGGTTGAGAAAGCTACGGCCTACCATGATGGGCGGCTGGTGTTCACCTTCCAGAACGGCACTGAGATAGAGAGCTGACATACACAAAACCCGTTGATTCCGCAAAATGGGATCAACGGGTTTTTTACATCGTGTCCATAAGCTCCAGCAGAAGGTTTCTCTGCCTGTCCGACAGAGAGGTCCATTTTGCAAACAGTGTCTGCTGCTCATCGGTCAGCTCCAGAGGGTTCCCTTCGGCGAAGAATTGTGCCAGAGCAATACCGAACGCCGTACACACCGCTTCCAAGGTCGGCAGCGTGGGAGCGTTGTTCCTCTTGAACATATTTGTAACGGTGGAGTGGGACAAGCCCGATTCCTTTGCCAGCCGGTATTCCGTCCAGCCGCGCTCCACCATCATGTCTTTAATACGGCCTTGTGCGTCCACATCATCACCTGCCTATCTGTAACTATTATAATTCCCAAAAGGGTGCTATAATAGGCACGATGGGTAGATAGTAAAAGCCCCAAAAGGGTCATAGCGTTTTATTGGCCCTGGCTTGGGGATACTGATTGAAACAGGAGGTTGTCATGGAAGAACCTAAAACACTTTTTGAACACTTGGCCCAGGAGCGGAATATCACAGTAGAAGAAATGCGGGCCATCATCGCGGCCCGTATTGAAGCTGGGATGAATGACCCAGACCCAGAGAAGCGCGCATCGTGGGAGCGGATACCGCGCGCTGGGGATATCCCCACGCCGGAAGAATGGCTCCGCTATGCGGTGGAGCGGCTGGAGGCAGAAGGGCGAGGCGACCTGTTGCGCTGGTATAAAATCTTCTGATTCTACCCTCACGCACATTTTTGAAGTTAACCTTTTATGTAAGGGCTGTTTATGTTTATCTTGGGAGGCTTTAAGCTGCTCATTGACCTGCCTGTAGTTTTGTGGTACATTATTAGGTAAAAAGTGGAGATGGAGATGATTATATGGAAATGGAAAATGCAATCAATGCAGCTCTAAGTGGACAAGCGATTCTTTTTGCGGGTTCTGGTTTCTCTCGTGGTGCCCAAAATATACTTAAACACCCATTTCCTGTAGGAGACGGATTGAGGGACGCAATAGCAGATGGTTGCGGAGCATCAAAGGATAGGCCATTGGCTACAGTTGCTCAATTTTTCACTCTAAATCAGGGGGAAGATAAGCTAATCGAGTTGCTAAAAAGAGAGTTTAGTGTTTTACATACAGAGTCATGGCATCAAACATTATTGTCCATTCCATGGAAAAGAATATACACGACAAACTATGATTCTGTTATAGAAACTGCGGCACAGCAAAATGGTATTGCTTTATCTACAATAGTTCCATCTATGCGTATCGAGGGCAATTCTATTGATAATGTGTGTGTTCATTTAAATGGTCATATCGATTTTCTGAACCGAGATACCATAAATAATGAGTTTAAATTAATGGACACAAGCTATTCTTGTGAATCGCTGGAAGGTGGAGAATGGTTTGAGCTGTTTAAATCCGATCTGCAAATAGCGAATGCAATCATTGTTATTGGATACTCTATGCAATTTGACTTAGACATCAAGCGACTCCTTTCGTCTCCTAAAATAAAAGCTAAAGTTCTTTTTATTGATGCGCCTAATCCAAACCCGATGGATGAAGCCTTACTCATACAATATGGGTCATGCGAATTTGTCGGGATTGAGGGATTTGCTGATGCAGTTTCTGCACAAAAGAAAATCTATGTTCCGTCTATAATAACTCATCGATTTACAAACTTTATTTACGAATATAAGCAACAACTCAAACCGGAGAGCATTTCATTCCCCCAAATTAGCAATTTCTATTGTAGAGGCGAATTTGTCAGCGGCCTTATGCAGAAAAAGCATGGCGAATATCCATATGTTATTGTGCGAACGGCTGTAGATGCTGTACTACGTGACTATCCGAATAAGAAAGTTTTTCTGGCCTTGTCGGACTTGGGTAATGGTAAGACCATGTTTTGCGAGTTAATCCGCAATGAGTTGCGTGAATATGAAGTAGATGTGTTTGTCTTTAGCAAGGCCAACCAGCACCTCTCCACGGAGGCCCAACAGATTGCATCAATTCGAAATCGTCGTTGTGTGGTGATAATTGATAATTATAAGAGTAAATTGGATGTACTTTCTGCTTTTAAATACCTTGATAAACGGAATATCACCTTTATTCTAACAGCAAGGAAGTCCCTTAATCCAAGCTATCAGGCATTAACAGGTAGCCTTGGAATTCAGCAAACAGACATCAAACCGATTTACTTGGATACATTGAGCCCTCAAGATGTACTGTCTTTGCGTTCCGTAATACAGAATAATAAGCTCTATTTTAAAGCTCTTACGGAATCATATTTCATCGAAAGGTACATACAAGAACATTGCCATTCGCATTTTGCAGACTTCCTCTTAGATGCATATCAATCTTCGGACATAGAACAGCGTATCGTTGAAACTTGGAATAATTTTTCAGGCTCATCCACTCAAATTCAACATTTGGCTGTTTTGGCGTTGATGAAGTCCGTTATGGGAATTGACTTCAACTTTACGGAGATGCTGAATCTATTAAAAATTGACTTTGGACTATTAACGGCAAAAGACAATATATTTATTAAAGAATTTTTTAATCTGGATGACGATGATGTCACTGTAAAATCTTCTGTAGTTGCACGAGAACTGTTGCGTTCTGTAATTGGCATAAACAGTTTAATTGGTACAATGACTGTTGTTATAGAAGCGGCTAATCAAATATACAAATCGAATAGAGCGTACCTGGAATTATTGAAAAATCTGGTGTCACATTCTCACTTTAGGATATTCCCAAGAACTTCTGAAAATGCAAATACGGTCATTGATTTCTACGATAATCTTAGGAATCTTTCTTTCTGCCAAAATAATACCTTCTATTGGGAACAATTTGCAGTTGCCGCTATAGACATTGATGATTTTTCAACAGCACACCAATGTATTGAAAATGCTTTTGCAATTGCGAAAAAAACCCCTGATTTTGTTCCATTCCACATTGAAAACATTAAGGCGAATTGTTTAATTGAAAATTTGCTATTTAATGCATCTCAAGGGTGTACCCCCAGCCCTGATGATGCAATTGAGACTTTAGTTAAAGCCCATGAATGTTTAACCAAGCATTTGAAACACCCAGATAACAATGTCAGTTATACATTTAGTACCGCAGCAAAATATGCAAAGATTTTTGAATTGTATAAAAATGATTTTGACAAACGAGGACAAAGTATTTTCACAGAGAAAAGAGTTGCAATATTGAATCACATGAAAGAACATATAGATGATTTAGCTTTTCAGTCGGATTCTCGACTGAAAGGATGGATACAGAAATTGGAATCTTGCAAATTTGATAAATAGTTGAAGACTAATAAACTGTATACTCACCCCCTTGATGGTTTACACCCCCTACGCAAAAAGGGTGTGCATTTGTATCAGATATAGCCACCTTTGCCATCCTAGGAAAACCAAAAAGATATTTGGGCAAAAAACCGCGCCATGGCGCGGTTTTTTGCATCTCGAAAGCCTGGATTTCAAAAGTGCGAAAACGTGGATGGCAAAACGACCTTTTGGCTTTGTGGCAGGAAGTGAACTCTCACAACAACAGAATTAAAGAGAAACGAGATGGCCAGCAGAAGAAAAACTGCTGGCCTTTTTTGCAAAAGACGATAGTCTTTTGCTTGCATAAGGGCGATAGCCCGTTGCATACATAGCCGGTCGCTGGAGAAATTTCTTCGAGAACAAGCGACCGGCTTTTTTTATTATCTGAAAGAAGGTGCATCAAATGATCAAAGTAAAAATCACTGGAAAGGCTGGGGGAGCACTTGAGCAAGAACTGCCCACCGACATCCATCAGCTCTACTACGATATGCGTGAGGTAGGTATTAGGCCTTGTTTGAAAAAAGGTAGGAAATCGGCTAGATCAACAAAATGACAATGGATGCGAGATAAACGAAGGCGAGAAAAGAGGAGTCCAGCTTGTCATAACGCGTGGCAATTCTGCGAAACCATTTGATTTTCTGGAAGAAACACTCGATCAAATGGCGCTCCTTGTAAAGATGCCAGTCTACCGGCCAGGGCTCATCAATATTGCTTTGAGGCGGGATCACATAGCTGGCCCCATGCTCCGAAATGTAGTCCCGGATCGCATGCGCTCCACATGCGCTCCATAGGCACGATCTGCCAACACATGGCTGCCGTTGATTTCCAGTTTATCCAGCAGTTCAATCGCGTGGAGGGAATCATGGTCATTTCCAGCAGACAGAAGGAATGTCACCGGATTGCCAAGGCCGTCCACTATCGCGTGTAATTTGGTATTTAGACCGCCTCTGGTACGTCCAACTGCCTTATTCTCTGTTTTTTCCCCCGCCATTGGCGCTTTCATGCACCTTGATACAAGTGGAGTCTATGCTCAGGTTTTCCATATCTGCATCCGCAGACAGTTCACGAAATACCATCTCCAGAGTGCCATCGTCACGCCGTTTGGCAAAGCGGGCATACACCGACTGCCAAGGACCGTAACCCTCCGGCAGTTCCCTCCATTGCGCGCCACTTCGCGCGATCCAGAGCATTCCATTCAGCATCATCCGGTTATCTTTTCGGGGCCGTCCTCGTTTCCCTGTTGTTTCCGCAGGCAGCAGCCTCTTGCTTCGTTCCCATTGTTCCTTTGTCAATTCATATCGTTTCTTGTTTCTATTGTCGCACGATTTATCTTTTTGTGCAACTTTTATTTTTCAAACAAGCTCTAATACATTTTTGATGATGCGCTTGCCGGTAACTGAGTCGTAGCCTGCGGTGTATCGGCCTTCCCAGCGACCGTCCTTCCTCTTGCGTATGTTACCTTCGCCGTTTGCTCTCTTTTTGCCATGTCTTAGCCCCCTTTCTCAGCACAATACAATACCACTTATTACGTACTGTGAACTAAAATGAAGGTTGAAGACCCGCCAGCCCATCTGGTACAATGGTTTCACCACAGACCCAAGTACCTCCCGAAAGGAGACGGGTCTTCATGGAAAAATCATACCAAATAAGGCGCCCATGGACATCAAAAGTACCAGTGCAAGAAATGCCGACATCAGTGGGCGCCGGAAGCAAGGCGGGAGATCGGGCGGCCCAGAACGAAAAGTTACCCCTCATGCCCGGTTTGCAGCAAAGCTACTTTCCTGCACCACGATAAGGAGCATTACAGCCACTACCGCTGCTTTGACAAAAAGTGCAATCACTCTCTGTTTGTGCCAAAGCCCACGGCCATCTCAGCCCCATCCATGTCCAAGCTGTTTGGAAAGACAGACTTCAAGCGGATGCGCTATTGATACCGAAATTCAGCTACAGTATAAATTAAATCAAGCCCCCAATGACGAACAGCCGAAACGAGGACTTGAATTAGATGGGATTATCAGTACACTGAATAGGCGGATAGATTTCAGCGGTAAAAGGTAAGCAAGGAGGTCATCGATCAATTTGTATATAGGGTAACACCAACATCAGATATCACTTTTGATCGGTATGTTAATTTGACTGGAACGGCTGATGTTTATCCAACCTTTACAGCAGAGGGGCGAAAGAGCAGAGCAGTTGTGAAGTTAGAGGAAAGAGAATGAAGACAACGGAATGTTCCCCACCCCCCCTTGTTTTTACCTTTCTGCCCAGGCCGAACTGCTCCGGAGTGATCTCGTAAGTGCGGTAGCTCTCGTCTAAATTATCAGCGTCCGCGTTGGCGAGCCGGTAGTTGTCAAAGCAGGCCACCTGCTCGAATAGCATCAAGTCCATGTCTTGAAACTGCTCTCGGCTCACAGGCACCCGCCGGTACTGACCGAAAGCAGTCAGGGCACGGACTCTTTTAATGACGGATAGTACATGGAAATACCTCCTTTTGGGAGCGGACAAATGCAAAAAGCCCGTCCTCAACTTGAAAATAGTCAAGAGCGGGCGAATGATCGCTCACGGTGCTGCCATGTTTTGCTGTCAAGAGAACAAGACTGCGCTCTTAGCGGGGCACTCAAACTTGTTCGCCAGAACAACGTTTTTTGCCCGCACCCTCGGCAGTCCATTTGCCGGGCTGTTTCTCACCCGATTCTCAGCATTGCGGGCTCTCTGTAGAGACGTAACCGGTTTGATCTCCGCTTCAACGGTTTCTGGATGGTGTATAGCACAGATGGGCTCCGGTTGCCAAGAGTTTTGCAGGAAAAGTTTTTGCCTCCTGCATTTTGGCGTGAGTAGAAGGTTTTCGCACATCAGTGTCATCTCACCCTTGATTTTTCAATTTTTTTATGATACCATGGTCAAAACGATTCAAGCTGATTGCAAAAAGGAGTGCTTAAAATGCCCATCTACACCATGCAAGACCGGACGACCTTCGCCTTCTCCGCCGAAAACCCCACCGGAGCCAAGGGCGGCGGTACTAGGGGCGGCGACTGTGAGAAGCTTCGCCCCTGCATCGACATCCAGCCCGGGGAGACCGCCACCCTCTGTGACACCGAGGGGCCCGGCATGATAACCCATATCTGGTTCACGGGCTATATCGGCCACTCGTTTATCCTACGCATCTACTGGGACGATATGGAGCAGCCCTCAGTGGAGGCCCCAATTTCAGCATTTTTTGGGTGCGCCTACGACGAGAATTTCGCCGACAGGGACGGTAACTACCCGGTGCTGAACTCTTCGATGGTGCTGGTGGCTCCGGGGCGGGGGTATAACTGCTACTGGGAGATGCCCTTTAAGAAGCACTGCCGCATCACCATGGAGAACCGTGGGGCAGAGAAGCAGACTCTCTTCTATATGATTTCCGGCTGGCGCGGGGCGGTGCCTGAGAACAGCGGCTATTTCCACGCGGCATACCGTCAGGAGCACCCGGTGGAGCGGGGCAGGAGCTATACTGTTATCGACGGCATCAGGGGAAAGGGATGCTTTGCGGGCATGACCCTGGCCTGTGGGGTGAACGGCCACAACACCTGCTGGGTGGAGGGGGAGGCCAAGATGTATATTGACGGCGACAAGCGCCCCAGCCTGAACTATACCGGCACAGAGGACTATTTTTGCGGGGCCTATGCCTTCGGCAACGACGTGTACCAGCACAGGTACCAGACCTTCTCCGGGCTCTATGTGGGCATGTACGCCATTCTTGGCAGTGATTCGGAGCTCTATAACCAGCAGCAGCGGTTCCTTTTGTACCGCTGGCATGTGAAGGACCCGGTGTATTTTGAGCATGACTTCCGCATGGTGATGGACAACCTGGGCTGGACGGGGCCCCGGTACGACGACTATACCACCACCGCCTACTGGTACTTGAGCGAGCCCGCCCCCGTGCCCGTTAAGTTGCCTGAGGATCAGGAGATGGTAATGAGATAGATCTGGTAAATCTTAAAACTGGAGGTATATGATATAGCGGATATTTTGAGCAGTGGTCAGCGCGGGTTTCCTGCTTTAGCGGATTATGCAAGGGGAAACGGGAAGATCACAGCCTATGACCCCAACTGGCGGCCGTCCCTCTGGGGCTCCCGGGCCGAAGGTATAGCTGCCATGAGTAGCCTCGTGGGAAGGGCTGATATAATGAAAGTTTCCTAGGCGGAACTGACACTTCTCTCCGAGAAAGATGACATGGCCGATGGCGCTGCAGAGCTGCCGGGGCAGGGTGTTAAGCTGGTGGTGGCGACCCTTGGGGCCAGGGGCTGTGCAGCATACACCCCAGCTTTCACTGTACACAGAAACACATATAACACCGAGATCCAGGATACCACCGGCTCCGACGAAAGCTTTTTCGGCGCGTTGCTGGCGAAGATAGTCCTGTCCGATTGCCGGATAGATGATCTGTCAAAGAACAACGTTTTTCCTTGTGATATGAACAAAAATACATAGGACCCTAGTGGTCCTGTGGCATCAGAAAATTATTGAAAAAGACCGGCACAGTGTTAAGCTGCGCCGGTTTTCGCATCATTTTTGTCTCAGGCAGTTTGGCTTTCCTCACGGCCTTCTAGGCATCAAGCATTTCAAAGACACGGACACTTTCTGCGCCGGAATTAACTGCAATGTCCCCGTCAAGGATATTTTCCTCGACCTCTATCGCGCCGTATACCCTGCCGCCGTCACCAAAATATTCCACAATGCCGTGATCCACTATCAGGGTAAGCGGCTGGACAGGATCTCCAGCATCTATTTCCGCCGTGCCAACTTTTACGGTATGGGTCACGCCCGGTCCCCAATTTATTACAGCGATGACCGGCTTGCCGCCCATGGGGACCGCGACTTTCCCATTCTCGGCCGTAAACTCCCGGCCTTCCGAAAAGCGCCTCCAAAGCTCCCTTACCGGGCGGAAACACATTTTCCAGCTGTTTCCCTGCTTCACCAGGGACAGCTCTGTGGGAATGGACATCATTCCTCTGAAATTCCCCCGGTCGCTCTTTGTGCGGAGCCAGGCCACGCTCACCGTGCGGCTCTCCATGCCCGCGAAGGTCTGGGCCGCATAGCATAGACTTGTGCTGTAAGCCGCCAGTACCTCTGTCTCCGGCGTGAACCTGCAGCCGTCAAATTCTCCCACCATGTAATATCCATCGGCAGACCAGAATACCCATTTCTTTTCGCAGGGCGCATTATCCACCTCCAGCCGGAACAGATCGGGACACTCCTGCATATTTTCCGCAATAAGCCGCTGGCTCTCCGTCCAGTGGAGTAGATCTTGGGAGCGGAAAACAGCAAACTCGTTACCGTCCAGGAACAGCGTCATAATATAGGCGGCGCTCTCCTTGTGGTAGAACACCTTGGGATCCCGATTATCGCCCTTGATATGGTCCAAAATCATGCCGCGCTTTTCCAGCGTTCCGCCGCCGTCCAGGGACACTGCAAGCCTTTGGGTGTGCGGGTTTCCGGTATCGACCGACCATTGATTGCACCCCCCTGAAGCTGTATAGAAAAAAAGAAGCGCATTCTTTCCAAACCCCGCCGTATTCTCACTATCCCGCCATGCGCACCCAGAGAAGGCCGTGCCATATTGGTCCGGCTCCAGGGCCATGGGCCTATGCTCCCAGGTTATCATATCTTTGCTTACCGCGTGTCCCCAGTGCATATTTCCCCACTCTGTTCCAAAGGGATTCCACTGATGGTAAAGGTGGTACACACCGTCCGCATAGATCAGGCCGTTAGGGTCGTTGATCCAGCCGGTTTCCGCGGTAAAATGTATCTGAGGGCGAAAAGCATATTTGGCGGAAGGTCTTTTGTCTTCGCAGTGGATCTTCTCCTGCGCGCCCATCGGGAGGTCCCCGGCAATTTCTATGGCTTTGCCTATGTATCTCTCCACGTCCATAGCGCTGTAGAAATTCACAGCGTCCGCGCCAGGACTGATATCGATCTCTTGAAATTTCTCTCTATGATAAAAGAAATGCAGTTTTACCACAGGGCTGTTCTTGTCTACGGGCAAATAGAGATATCGTGCTGTAATTTGAACCGTCATAATATTTTCCTCCCGGGTCTAATTTTTAGACAATTATTAGGAGAGCGAGGGTGGAAAGCGGCGCTGTATGAAGCCGCCCTGTCTACCTTCCTGGCTCCCGTGTAGTCCCGCCATAGCAGTAAGTGACTGGCAATAGCGTCAAGCTGGGCACAGTGCTCCTGTCCTCCAAGAGAATAATCTCCACGCACTTCTGGGCCAACTGCCGCACGGGCTGGCACATGGTGGAGATGACGTAATCCCCGGGGGTGCCAAAGCGTTCGATGCCGTCGAAGCCGATCAGCTGCACGTCTTCCGGAACTCTGTAGCCGTTTTCCGTCAGCATTTTCATGAAGTGGTAGCCATGGAAGTCTGTGTGGGCGAAGACCCCGTCGAAGGTGAGGGAGCCGTCCGGACGCTTGTGTCTCTCCAAGAACTCCCCTAATGCCTCACGCCATGTACCGTCGTCTACCATGTCGAGGTGGTCCGGCTCGAGATCATGGCGCTGGCAGGCGTAAAGGTAGCCATCCCGGCGCTTGTCGGCCTCGCCGGGGAATTTAGAGTGGAAGCGGATATACACCGGGTGCCGGCATCCCAGCTCCAACAGCTTCTCAACTGCCATGCAGGCCCCGGTAAAGTTGTCCGAGCCTACCCGGGGGATGCTTCTGTTTTCGAAGAAGCGGTCAAAGACCACGATGGGCGTGCCGTCAGTGATATGGCTCCCGATATCTGAGTAGGTGAGGGCTATTATACCGTCCACCTTGTTCTGCTTGGCGGAGTTAAGGTACTCCAGCTCCTTCTCAGGGATCTCGTCAGAACAGCAGAGTATCAGTTTCAAGCTGTGCTCATACAGCGCGGCCTCGATATGATCTGCAAAAGTCGCGTAAAAGGGGTTCATCGTGTTGGGGACGATAAGGGCCACAAGGCCGCTTTTTGATATCTTCAGCCCCCGGGCGTAGGTGTTCACCTCATAGTGCAGGGCCTCTATGGCCTCCTGCACCTTCCTTTGGGACTCCTTGCGCACCGCGATGCCGTTTATCACCTTTGAGACTGTTCCAACTGAAACTCCTGCCGCCCGGGCCACGTCCTTTATGGTGGGGGCATATTTTTTTGCCATTCTGGGGTTCACTCCTTGGGTATGTTTCTAAATTATATTATATAGAAAACGGCGCTGCTTTGCAACGAAATTTTTTATTTCTCATAACGATTCAAATTTTTAGTGGCGATCACAATGGCATATTCAGCACTATGCAATTAAGACGCAAAAAAATTCATATTATTTTGTAAATAACTATTGACATACAGACTGGTGTGGTGTACAATAACGACATGATACGTTTCAAGTTGTTGAAGCGCAAGATATCCATTAGGAGGGGTATTATGTCAAAGCTAAAGTCCGCTACCGCCGTCCAGGCGGGGCACAGCCTGGGCAGGCGGATAGCAAAGCACTGGGAGTACTACCTGCTGCTGCTCATCCCAATAGTCATTACCGCCGTCTTCAAGTACGCGCCCATTTACGGCGTACAGATAGCCTTCCGGGACTTCAACCCCGTGGACGGCTTCTTCGGCAGCGAGTGGGTGGGGCTCAAATGGTTCGAACGCTTTTTCAGCAACTATAACAGCACCCGTATGATCACAAACACCGTACTGCTGAGCCTCTACAGCATCCTGTGGACTTTCCCAATACCCATAGTGCTGTCCCTCTTTATAAACCAGCTGAAGAACAAAAAATTCCAGCGGGTGACCCAGACGGTGATATACGCTCCCCATTTTATCTCTGTGATGGTACTCTGCGGTATGCTGAGGATATTCCTCTCGCCCACAGGAGGGCTAATAAGCACCCTTGCCCAGTTTCTCGGGGCCCCGGCAAATTTGAACTTCATCGACTCCTCCTCGGCCTTCCGCACCATATACATATCCTCCAGCATCTGGCAGGACGCGGGCTGGGGCACCATAATTTATCTCGCTACCCTCTCAAGCGTTGACGTCTCCCTCCACGAGGCGGCGAAGGTAGACGGGGCGAACACCTGGCAGAGGATACTGCATATAGATATCCCGGTGCTGGTGCCCATTATAGTCATACAGCTAATCATGTCCTTCGGCAGCCTGATGAACGTGGGCTTTGAAAAGGCCTTCCTGTTACAGACTCCCCTTAACAAGGAGACCTCTGAGATAATCTCTACCTACGTGTACGAGCAGGGTCTCTTGAAGGCCATGTATAGCTTCTCAACGGCGGTGAACCTCTTCAATACGGCAGTGAACATCGTGCTTCTTGCTGTGGTGAATTGGGTGTGCAAGCGGCTCTCGGATGTGAGCTTTATATAAGGAGGCGGCAGTATGAAAGAGACTACGGCTAAAAAGCGGGGCTTATCCTCCGACAGGATCTTCGACATTTTCAACTATGCCCTTATGGCAGTGATAATGATAGTGGTGGCATACCCCCTGTATTATGTGCTTATCGCCTCCATATCGAACCCCTACGAGGTCTATGCGGGACATACCTTCCTGCTCCCGGCGGACATGACCTTCGAGGGTTATGCCAGGGTCTTCAAGGAGCCCGCCATCGCCATGGGCTACCTTAACAGCATCTGGTATACAGTGCTGGGCACTGTGGTGACAGTGGCCATGACCATCACCACCGGCTACTGTATGTCAAAGAAGACCTTACCCTTCAGGCGGGCGATAATGCTCTTCTTCGTCTTTACCATGTACTTTAACGGCGGGCTCATCCCCACCTATCTGGTGGTGTCAAAGCTTCAGCTCCTTGACAGCGTCTGGGCCCTCATCCTGCCCGGCGGCATCTCGGTGTACAACGTGATAGTCACCCGTACCTTCTTTGAGACCAGCGTCCCTGGCGAGATTTACGAAGCGGCCTCCATAGACGGCAGCGGCAACCTTGGTACATATTTCAAGATAGCCCTGCCCCTGGCAAAGCCTATAATCGCCGTCATGGTGATATTCACCATGGTGGGCTACTGGAACGACTGGTATCAGGCGCTCATCTACATGAACGACAAGGCCAAGTATCCCCTTCAGCTGGCCCTACGGCAGATACTCATACAGAGTCAGGCCATGACCTCAATGATGGGCAACATGGACGGCGGTTATGCCGAGGCCAATAAGATAAAGGAGCTTATAAAGTTCGCGTCGATAGTTGTGGGCTCGGTGCCCATGCTCATTGCGTACCCGTTCGTGCAGAAGTATTTTGAAAAAGGTTTTACAGTCGGGGCTGTAAAAGGCTGACGGCTTTCTAAAACAAATATTTTACAAACGGAGGAAAAATCATGAAAGGCATTTGGAAAAGACTTGCGGCGCTGACGCTGGTCCTGGCCCTTGTGGCCGGCCTGGCGGCGTGCACAGGGGGCGACAACTCCAGCTCAGGCTCAAGCAGCCAAGGCGGGAGCTCGAGCTCCGAGGGCAGTGCTGCCGACAGCAGCACTGCATCAACACCCGACGACGGCGAGAAGCAGACCAGCTTCAAGATCTTCGCGGGGGTCAGCGAGCTGTCCCCTGACAACAGCGAGAAGCCCATTGTACAGCAGATGAACGAGGCCAAGGGCGTCACCATCGAGTGGAACTGCGTTTCCGGCGACACCCTGACAGAGAAGAAGAACCTGATGCTCAACGCAGGCTCTGACAGTATGCCCGACGCCTTTATGGCGGCACAGCTCAAGGACGCTGAGATAATGACCTGCGGCACCAAGGGCCTCTTTATACCCCTTGAGGACTACATCAACGAGGAGACCATGCCCAACCTCATGTCCGTGCTGGAGGTGCGCCCGGACGCATTGGCCGCCTGCACCATGCCCGACGGGCATATCTACACCCTGCCGAACTTTGGCGAGATGGGCTTTGAGTACAAGGACGGCAATACCTACGAGATAGGCTCCATCCCCCAGTTCACCTGCATCAACACCAAGTGGCTCAAGGCTGTGAACAAGGAGATGCCCAAGACCATAGACGAGCTCCATGACGTGCTGGTGGAGTTCAAGAACCAGGACGTAAACGGCAATGGCGACCCCAATGACGAGATCCCCTTGTCCTTCATATTCCCCTGGGACAACGGCGCATGGTGCGCAAATATGACCACCCTCTGGGCCCCCTTCGGGTGCACCGACTATAACGAAGACCACAGGGCCATTAAGGACGGCAAGGTCTACTATCAGGCGGCCTCTGAGGAGTATAAGAATGCCCTCGCCTACTTCCACGGCTGGTTCGAGGAGGGGCTCATAGACATCGAGGTCTTCTCCCAGGACAGTAGCCAGTACATCGCAAAGGGCAACGGCGAGGACGCCCGCCTTGGCACCTTCGTATGGTGGGAGATCCCCGAGGTCGTGGGCTATGACCGCGCCGAAGACTACGCCTACCTGCCCGTGCTGGACGGCCCCGACGGCACCCATCACGTAAACCTCAACCAGACCTCTACCGTTTCCCGCGACCAGTTTGCGGTCACCAGCGCCTGCAAGGATCCCAAGACCCTTCTCAACTGGGTTGACCAGATGTACGACCCAATGATAAGTATGCAGTGCAACTATGGCCCCATCGGCGTGTTCTTTGACGAGACTCCCGACGAAAAGGGTGTGTACAACACCATCGAGCTCAAGGAGGGCGAGACCGAGGGCGAGCTCAAGAGCAAGAGCGAGCTCCTTGGACCCACCCGCCAGCTCACTGAAGACTACGGCAAGTATTTCTACATGGAGGCACGCGCCCAGCAGAGGCTGGACGACCTGAGGGACTTCTGGTTCAACTATGTGGACAGCACCGAGTCCTATCCCAACGTCGTCTACACCGAGGAGGAGATAGATGTTATCAACGACCGCCTCAGCGACCTGAAGTCCTTCACCGAGGAGAGGGCCTCCCACTGGCTCCGGGACGGCGGCATCGAGGCCGAGTGGGACCAGTACCTGAAGGACCTGGACAGCATGGGCCTGCAGGACGTTGTGGGCGCTTGGCAGTCGGCATATGACCGCTATGCGGAGGCTCTTAAGTAAGACGGATAAAGCCGGAAGAAATTGGGCAGGCGGCAGGTTCGCCTGCCCAATTTAACTATTAGGGGGGAAGTACCTTGAGAAAAATAATCGTGAACACACTGGACAAAAGAAGCAGGATCAACAGGAACATCTATGGCAACTTCTCAGAACATCTGGGCCGATGCATATATAACGGCCTGTACGTCGGGGAGGGGTCATCGATCCCGAACATCAACGGTATGCGCACGGATGTAGTGGAGGCGCTCAAGCACATTAAATTGCCCGTGCTCCGATGGCCCGGGGGCTGTTTTGCCGATGAGTACCACTGGAAGGACGGCATAGGACCGAAGGCGGGGCGTAAGCGCATGGTCAATACCCACTGGGGCGGGGTCATAGAGGACAATTCCTTTGGCACCCACGAGTTTTTGGAGTTTTGCCGTCAGGTGGGCTGTGAGCCGTACATAAACGGTAACCTTGGAAGTGGAACCGTGCAGGAGATGAGCGAATGGGTGGAGTATATGACCTTCGGCGGAGAATCGCCCATGGCCCGGCTCAGGGAGGAAAACGGACAAAGGGAGCCATGGAGGATAAAGTATTTCGGAGTGGGCAACGAGAGCTGGGGGTGCGGGGGGAATATGCAGGCTGAGTACTACGCCCATGAGTACCGGCGCTACCAGACCTACTGCCGGGACTATGGGGAGAATAAGCTCTACAGGATAGCCTGCGGCCCTTATACGGATGACTACGATTGGACGGAGAAGATCATGCCTATGGTGAAGGACTTTGCCGACGCCATTACCATGCACTATTACGCCGTGCCAAAGGGGAAGTGGGAGAATAAGGGGCCCGCCACCGGGTTCACCAGGGAGGAGTATTACGCCACTTTGCAGGCTGCTGCCTATATGGAGGAGCTGGTGACAAAGCACGGCCATATAATGGATAAATACGACCCGGAGCATAAGGTCGGCCTTATTGTGGACGAATGGGGAACCTGGTACGATGTGGAGCCGGGGACTAACCCGGGGTTCCTCTATCAGCAGAACACCATGAGGGACGCCATGGCTGCCGCGCTGACCCTGAACATCTTCAACAACCACAGCGACCGGGTGGTCATGGCAAATATCGCCCAGCTGGTGAACGTGCTCCAGGCGGTCATCCTCACTGAGGGGGATAAAATGGTGCTCACACCCACCTACCACGTGTTCGACCTGTATAAGCATCACCAGGACGCAAGGCTTCTGGGAAGCTTTGCTGAAACAGAGGACGTCGGAGGCGTGGCAGACCTGAGTATATCCGCCTCGATGGACAGCGAGGGGACAGTACACGTTACGGCGGCGAACCTGGACGCGGACAGGCGGCTTGAGATAGAGCTTGAGGCTTCGGGCATGAGGGTAAACAGCGCCGCGGGCCGAATACTGACCGGGGATATGGGGGCGTTTAACGACTTTGACCATCCCAAGGATCTTGAACCGGCCGTGCTGGAGGATATAGCGACGGCGGGCGGCAGAGTGAGGTTTATGTTGCCGGGGTGCTCAGTGGCGGAGATAACGGTGAGATAGGGAAGCAGAGGAAATACCTGAAGGGAGAGATCATAATTTGAACGAGCAAGAAATTTTTCAGTGCGTCCAGTCCCAGCAGGAGGTTTTCCGGTCCTACGATATACACATCCCCCAAAGCGGCCTTTTGGCCGGGCTGCACAAGCCGGTTTTCAGCAAGAACCTTTTTAAGAACGCCTTCGGTGAGGACAACGTCCACTTCCCCATGGGTGACGCGGTGCTGAAATACGGCGTCCAGGGAGTCCTGGAACTGACCGCCAAAAGGACGGCAGAGGACACGGAGAAGACCGCCGTGTACAGGCAGGCGGTGCATGGCGTGTACATTGGAGTGCGGGAGTTCATACTGAAGCATATGGACAGGGCCCTTGAGATGAAGAGGGAGCGCCCGAAGGACGCCGGGCGGCTGCAGAAAATAGCGGACAACTGCCAGGCTATTGCGTGCGGTAAGCCCCGGACTTTTATCCAGGCTTTGCAGCTCTTCTGGTTTCTGTACCTCTTGCGCCGCCCCTTCGGCGGGGGCTGCATCGGCAGGCTTGACCAGAAGCTGTACACCTTCTGCAAGAGCGATATGGAGCGCGGCGCGTGGAATCGGGAGGAGGCCATGGAAGCTGTCATGCAGTTCTATGGGTATCTCAACGAGATACGCACCGGGGACACACTCAGAAACCTGATGCTCTCTGGCCAGGATGAGGGGGGCCGCGACCTGACAAACGAGCTCACCTGGGTGTTTTTGGAGGCCTATGAGCGCACGGGGGACGCAGAGCCGCACCTGAACGTGCGTCTGCACCCGGGCTCGCCGGAGGAATTGAAAAGGACCTGCGTGCGGATGCTCTCAGAGGGCAAGGGCCAGCCTACCCTCTATTTCGACCGCTGGATAATGCCCGCCATGGAGAGGGCCGGGATAGCACATACGGATGCCTGCCGGTACGCCAACGACGGCTGTACCGAGACGGTGATAGATGGCAGGAGCCATATTGCCTTCTGGCAACACGAGATGGTAAAGACCGTGGAACTGACCATGTTCAACGGGGATGAGAACCCATTTATCTACCCGGTGAGCATGAGAAAAAACAGCAGAGATATGCCGGAGTTCACCCCGAAGACCGGGCTTTCCACGGGCTTTCGCTCCGGGAACATAGAGAGTATGGGAACCTTCGGTGACTTCCTCAGCGCCTTCAAGTCACAGCTGTATTTCCAGCTTGACCGGGAGCTTGAGACCATAGGGAGGAAGATCTACGAGGACGAGACCGTGACCGTGACCTCACCCTTTCTTGCGGGCACCTTCGAGGACTGCCTGCTAACAGGCCGCGACCCACTTCGCGGGGGCGGCTTCTCGGTGTACGACTACCAGCTCCTCTCCGGCACGGTCACCACCGCCGCCGACAGCCTTAGGGCCATAGAATACTGTGTGTTCGAGAAAAAGTACTGCACCCTCAACGAGCTCCGGGAGGCCATGGCGGCGGACTTTAAGGACCGTGAGCCCTTGCGCCAAAGGCTTCTGCACGCCCCAAAGTATGGTTGTGGCGAGGAGCGTGTGGATGAGCTTGCGGCCTGGATATCCCGGCTCTTCATCGACAGGGTGGACGCTTACCGTACCGAAAGCGGCAAGCGGGTATGGCCCGGACTCTACAATATCGACTTCAAGATTTTTGCCAATATCACCGGTGCTACCCCCGACGGCAGAAGGTTCCGCGACCCCATAGCCGAGCACTGCTCGCCCACCCCCGGGGCGGCGAAGAAAGGACCCACCGCCATAATAGAGTCGGCCTCAAGACTGCCCATGCGGGAGGGCTACGCCTCTTCGCCTTTGCATATCACCCTAAATAAGAGCGACTTTGTGATGGGAGCGGACAGGGAAGGAATCGTCGCGAGGCTTATTGAGGCCTGTGACGAGGCCGGGGTGCCGGTGCTGAACATCTCTATGTACGACGCGGCGGAGCTTCGCCGTGCCCAGCAGGAGCCGGAGCGCTATAAGGACCTGATAGTCCGGGTCTGGGGCTTCAACGCCAGGTTTGTGGAGCTGGACGAGGAGCTGCAGGAGCACATTATCAGGAGGATATGCTAGGAGGTACTATGGAGAGCGCAATGATAATGGACATACAGCGGTACTCCCTCCACGACGGCCCGGGGATACGCTCCACGGTGTTCCTGAAGGGCTGCCATATGTCCTGCCTCTGGTGCCATAACCCCGAATCCCAGCACAGGGAGCCGGAGATGATGTACTACCCGGAGCTTTGCGTTGGCTGTGGCGGCTGCCTTGGGCGCTGCACAAAAGGCGCTGCCGGAGAGGGCGGCATAGACGTGCATATTTGCAGGGACTGTGGGCAGAAGCGGGAGTGCGCCGAAGCCTGTCCGGCAGAGGCGCTGAGGGTGTGCGGGAGCAGGAGGACCACAGAGGAAGTCCTCAGGGAGCTCTTGCGGGACAGGAGCATCTACGGCGCTGAGGGTGGAGTCACCTGCTCAGGCGGTGAGCCGCTCTTGCAGGCGGGCTTTGTGAGGGAGCTCTTCAGGCTGTGCAGGCGGGAGGACATAGGCACGTGCATAGACACCACACTGAATGTAGAGTGGAGAGAGATAGAGAGCGTGCTGGCCCTTACAGATCTATTTTTAGTAGACATAAAATTTATGAGTGAGAAACTGGCCCTGAAATATACCGGGGCAGGCTGTGGCCGTACCCTCGAGAATCTGAGGCGGCTGTCAGAGCTTAAAAAGCCGGTGTACATCCGCACGCCGCTTATAGCGGGCGTCAACGATATAGCGCCGGAGAGCGCGGAGCGGGAGCGGTTCATAGGCGAGCTTGAGAACGTCATTCGCGCGGACAGCTTCTATGTGACGGATCATGCCGGGAAGAAGTATAGGGCACTGCAAAGGGAGAACTGGCTGGCCCGACAGCAGGATAAGAAAAATATATCGGAGAAGGGTGATGCAGAGTGAAGCCAAAGCTGTTTTATACCGCACCGAACGCCAAGTGCGGGGATATCATACCAAAGTATGTGGACGGGAAGTACCAGCTTTTCTATCTGAAGCACTGGCTCAATAAGGATGCCCCGGACTTTGTACCGGGCTGGCACAGGATGGAGAGCAAGGATTTGGTGCATATGGGTCCGGAAACGCCTATCCATGTACAAGGCGGCACAGGTGACATAGTCCGCCATAATGGGCAGTGGCACCTGTTTGCCTGCATTTTCCCGGAGGGAAAGCAGTATGTGACCCACTACATCAGCAAGGACGGCAGTCTTGACAGCTGGGAGTATCAGGAGGCTGATACCTTCGGGCCGGACGGAGAAATCTACCACTGCTCCGACTGGCGGGACCCCAGGATAGTCTATAGGGAGGAGCTGGGGGAATACTGGATGTTCCTGGCCGCCCGGGCCAACAGGCCCCATAGCCAGACAGGGTGCGTGGGGCTTTGCGTGTCAAAGGATCTGAAAACCTGGGAGTATAGGGAGCCGATATATTTTCCCGAAAGGTTTAACGGCGCGTGCGAGTGCCCAGATGTTTTCAGGATGGGGGACTGGTATTATCTTGTGTTCTCCTCCTACACCAATCTGTTCGGCACCTACTATGTGAAATGCCCAGTGGGTGAGACGCAGTGGCAGATACCCAAAAACCACAGGCTGGACGCTCGGGCTTTCTACGCCGCGAAGACGGCGGGCCATGACATGGAGAGGTATATTTGCGGCTGGAATCCCACAAAGGACGAGAATATCTTCGGCTTCTGGCCGGATAAGTTCAAGGGTAAGGACTACCGAACCTGGGACTGGGGCGGCGGCATGGTGGTTCACCGGCTGATCCAGCAGCCTGACGGCGACCTGGGGCTTGCGCTTCCAGAGAGTAAAAAGGCGCTGTTTACCCATAGTGTTCCCAACAGCTTTTCACCGGTCACTGAGGGCTGGCAGGAGAGCGGTGGGTGCTGGACCGCCAAAACCGCCTCCTCCCAGCAGATGCTTTTAATGCAACAGATGCCGGAAACTTGCTATATCCACGTGAAAATACGTTCCGACGGGGCACACCAGGCCGGGGTGATACTTCAGGCCAGCGAGGAGATGAGAGAGGGCTACTATATCTATGTAGAGCCTGAGATGAACAGGCTGGTGTTCCGTTCATGGCTCAGGATGTACGAGGAGGGCGGCAAGACCTTCCCCTATGACGTAGAGATGGAGGTGCCCGTAAGAAGTCCCGAAGGCGGTGTTTATGACCTGGAGGTGGTCACCGAGGGTACTGTGGGGCTGGTGTATGTAAACAGCGAAGCGGCCATGAGCTTTCGTATGTATGACTATCAAAATAGAAATTTGGGGCTGTTTTCCTTTGGGAAGGCGGAATTCTCCCAGATAGAAATGAGGGAAAGAGAATATGAGTGAAAAACTATTAAAGACCCGGGAATATGAGGCCGTCAAATCATCGGAGATACCGGCAGAGCAGAGGCCGGTTTTCCACATGAGCCCCGCCGTGGGCTGGGCCAACGACCCCAACGGATTTTCGGTGTATAAGGGCGAGTACCACCTGTTCTACCAGAACAACCCATATGGCACCCGCTGGGGAAACATCCACTGGGGGCACTATAAGAGCCGCGACCTGATAAGCTGGGAGTATGTGCCCAGCGCCCTTGCGCCGGATATGCCCTACGATAAGGACGGCTGTTTTTCGGGCAGTGCCATAGAGTGGCAGGGTAAGCACTACCTGATGTACACCAGCAACCGGGAGGATAAGCTCCCGGACGGCACGCTGCAGATACGCCAGACCCAGTCCATGGCCGTGGGGGACGGCAGGGACTATGAGAAATTCCCGGAGAACCCGGTGATAACCGCCGACACCCTGCCGGAGGGCAGTTCCCTTTCAGACTTTCGGGACCCTAAGATTTGGCGGGAGGATGACGGCTTCTATGCCGTCATAGGCAGCAGGAGCGCTGACGGCAGCGGCCAGATAGCCCTATACAGCTCCGAGGATTTGAGAAATTGGCGCTTTGTCACCATACTTGAGCGTTGCAATAATGAGTACGGCAAAATGTGGGAGTGCCCGGATTTCTTCCCCTTGGACGGAAAACAGGTGCTCATGGTCTCCCCCCAGGAGATGCTTGCCGATGGCCTTGAGCACCATAACGGCAACGGAAGTCTCTGCCTTATAGGGAGCTACGACAAGGGCTCCCATACCTTCACCCGGGAGGCAGTCCAGGCCATTGACTACGGCATGGACTTCTATGCCGGACAGACCACCGAAACCCCGGACGGCCGCCGGGTGCTGGTGGCGTGGATGAACAACTGGGAGAATTACCTTACTCCCAATGATTTCAAGTGGTCCGGCCCCATGGTCGTGCCCAGAGAGCTTACCATCCGGGACGGGCGGCTGTGCCAGAACCCGGTGAGGGAGTTGGAGAAGTACCGCGCCGATGAGCTAAAACTCCGGGTGGAGGCATCCGAGGAATTTAAGGAGCTGCCGGGAGTGGGCGGCAGGGTCTTTGACATGACTGTCGAGCTGGACACGGAGGAGTGCAAAAGCCTGGAGCTCCGGGTGGCCGCCGACGGGCGCTTCTACACCTCGCTGGTATATGAGGGCGCAAAGCATACCTTCACCACCGACCGCACCTATTCGGGCAGTACCAGAGATCTGCTGGCTGTGAGGACAATGTACCTTGCTGGCCATGAGGGCAGGGTAAAGCTGAGAATACTGATGGACAAGTATACGGTAGAGGTGTTCGCAAACGATGGGGAAAAGGTCATGTCCTCGCTAATTTATACTCCGCCGGGAGCTGAGAAGCTCATGTTCTGTTCGGATGGGGCTTTTAGCGTGTCGTTCAGTCTGATTCAAGAGGAGTGCCAATTATGAGTTCATTTATTTATGACATACCCACCAAAGTTTATTTTGGCCCCAACCAGCTGGATAACCTGGGGAAAGAGCTGGCTGCCTATGGGAAAAGAGTTCTGCTCTGCTACGGCGGCGGTTCAATTAAGAAGAGCGGCTTGTATGACCGGGTGGCAGCCCAGGTGAAGGGGGCCGGGCTTGCGCTGTACGAGCTTGGCGGGATAGACCCCAACCCCCGGGTCACATCCGTTCGGGCGGGGGCCGATATCTGCAAGAGGGAGGGCGTGGATGTGGTTTTAGCCGTGGGCGGCGGCTCTGTGCTGGACTGCAGCAAGTATATTGCTGCCGGTGCCTGCTATGATGGGGATCCCTGGGCCTTTTCATCGGGTGCCGCAAGGCCGGAGCGGGCGCTGCCCATTGTCACAGTATTGACTCTGGCGGCTACCGGCTCTGAAATGGACAACGGCGGCGTTATCACTAATCTGGAGACTAAGGATAAGATAGGCAGAGGGTATCCATGTATGCAGCCCAAGGTATCCTTCCTGGATCCCACGGAAACCTATTCTGTCAGTAAATACCAGACGGCCTGTGGTTCCGCAGATATTTTATCTCACCTGTTGGAAATATATTTTGTGCCGGAGGGCGGCAGCATGTATATGCTGGATCGCTTTATGGAGGGCATGATAAAGGCGGTGATAAAGTATGCCCCTGTTGCCCTTGAAAGCCCAAATGACTATGACGCCAGGGCTAACCTGATGTGGACCAGTTCATGGGCAATAAACGGAATGGCTGGAGCACTGCAGAACTGTGGGTGGACCTGCCACCCGATCGAGCACGAGCTGTCAGCTATATATGATATTACCCATGGCCTTGGCTTGGCCATCCTTACTCCACGCTGGATGAAATATGTACTGGATGATACCACGGTGGATCGCTTCCGGGAATATGGCGTGAACGTATTCGGTATTGATCCCTCCCTGCCGGCTATGGAGATAGCTCGGAAAGGTATAGAGCAAACCGAGGACTTCCTCTTTAACAAGCTGGGGCTGCAGTCCACCTTGACAGAGATTGGCATCGATAGCAGTAACTTCCAGGTCATGGCAGACAAATCCTGCCATGGCAAAGTGCTCCGGGGGTACAAAGAGTTGACACCGGAAGATGTCCGGAATATTTTGGAAATGTGTCTCTGATCTTGCGATGCTGATTCTGGCTCGCTTGAAAAACCGAAAGCGCCGCCATCTTGAAAGGAGAGCAAACCATGAAAGTTGTAGTCCTGTCAGATGTCCACGCCAATATTTGGGCGTTGGACGCGGTTTTGAAACAGGAGAGCGAATATGACCTTCTCTGCTTCGCGGGAGACATGATAGACTATGGAACAGCCCCTGCCGAAGTAATCGAGCGGTTTTGCGGCTGCCCCAGAACTATTTTGGTTAAAGGGAATCACGATGGTAATGCAGTCCGTGCTTTTCAAACGGAAGACTTTCGCAATATACCGGCGGGTCAGTACAAATGGGTTCACCATAATCTGGAACGAATGACAGACGAACAGGTCGCCTATATAGATTCTCTCCCGGAAAGCGCCGTATTTCAGGCGGACGGGTGGGTCTATCTGGTACAGCACCAATACCGGCCAGGGAGTTATGAAGTGATCGAATGCCGCCATAAATTTGAGGAACATTGGAAACGGTATACTCCAAAAGAATATTGGGACGCTCCCCGGCGGCGCATGGTTTTCGGTCACACTCACCGGCAGTGCGTTCATATCCTT
>CANPBX010000034.1 GCA_947572385.1 uncultured Clostridia bacterium | reverse complement strand
TCCTTGGAGAAATGAATATCAATGGCTGCAAAGGATGTTTCGGCGGTGGTAAAGACCGTAACAGTCCTTGTGTGCAGAAGGATGATATGGACGTAATTTATCCTGTTTATCAAGAAGCGGATATTGTAATTCTTGCATCGCCTTTATATTATTGGACAATCAGCGGGCAATTAAAAGCTGCATTTGACAGGCTGTTTGCTGTTGCGGAGTGTGATCCTAATTATCAAAACCCCAAAAAGGATATGGCTCTTATCATGGCGGCAGAAGGGCATGGATTTGAAGAAAGCGAATATTGGTATGACCGTCTTGAAAAGCACCTTGGATGGAAAAGCATAGGAAAGGTTCTTTGCGGCGGGGTTATGAATGTTGGTGATATTTCAGAGAATGAAAAATTGGATGAAGCATATCAGCTTGGTGTGTCCATTCAATAAGATCAGAAAAAAATAAAGATACCTTTTGGCTGTTATGTCCTATTTGCGGCAACAAAACCCGTGACAGAATAATAAGAGGTACTCCTTATCGAGCACATCGTCGAGCTTGGCCCATGTTTCATCACTATCGGGCCTGCCCATGATAATACCCTTCTCGATACCCCAGCTTTCATTGAAATGTCCATAGCCCACCGCCTCGTATTCCAGCCGGCCATCCTGGGTGTCTATGCCGCAAGTGAGCACCAGCGCGCCTTCGGGAAGCTCTGCCAGATATTCGTCACGGCGGGCCATCAAGCCCTCCGCATCCCCTAAGCCTCCACGGTTCTCCCTTAGCCTGCCGAAAATGGTGTTGTACGCCACCTGCATCTTCCGGGCCTCCTCCTGGGCCTGCCGATAAGACAGCTCAATGCCCCCAGCTTGTCCACTGGCTCACAAAGGCGTTGATCCACCTCGCTTTCTTCATGCTCATAGCGATATCTTTCCAGGTGATCTCATGATGCTCCTCAAAGCGGGGGCCGCTGGGGACACCAGCGCTCCATCATATTCGTGGATAAGATATACGTCTATCCCGACAAGCTGGTGCTGCCGTTTTATTACTCAGACGATAAGCGGGAACTGCCCTTTGAGGAAACAGCAAAACTCATTGGCATTCAGCAGGATATTCTTTCCATACTCAACGGCCCGCGCCACTCTGCTGACCTGCCTGCTCTTCCGCTTGACAGAATGATCGATCATGCACAGGGGGATCCTGCTTTTTCTGTGAGGTGTCCGTACATTAAAAGCTTCTGTCCACCACCAGCGTGACGCTGGACTCAATTCGCGCACCCACCAGAGTGGGTGCGCGAATTTTTCTGCCCGCGAGCAGGCGGCATACTTATAAGCACAGCAGGGCCAAAAAAGAGAGCCCCTTAAAACAGCAAGTCAAAATTGACCGGCGTATAAAACAGCCTGCGGACCTCCCCCGGCTCCCTCGTCTTCCCCAGCACCCACATCAGCTTCGTGACTGTGGACTCCAGCGTCATGTCATATGGCTCCAGCAGCCCGGCCCGTTCCCTCAGCCTGTGGCCCACCTGGTACACTGACAGGTCACTGCCCTCCTGGGGCACCTGGGTAGCCAAAACTACCGTCTTGCCCGCCTGCAGTATCCTGTCAAGCTCAGATAGGTACACGTCCGGTATGCCGCCCACGCCGTAGCTTTCTATAATAAGCCCGTCGCAGCGGTCCCCTATGGCGCTGAAAGCCCCATCCGGCAGGCCGGGGATAAGCTTTATAAGCGCGACCCTCTGGCAGAGCTCCCTTGTGAACACCGGCTTGCCGCTCTCCCTGAATGGTATGAACCGCAGCACCCGCTGGTCCCTGAGCTCTGCAAGCTCCGGGAAGTTTATGCTTGTAAAAGCGTTATAGCTTTTTGTGCGGGTCTTCCTGGCCCGGGTGCCCGCAATGACCCGCCCTCCGAACACGATACAGACCCCGCTGTCCCCGCTGCAGGCGTACCTGAAGCTGTCCATCAGGTTCTGCCTGGCGTCAGTGTCCTCTGCGTCTATAGGCCGCTGGGCTCCAGTCAGCACTACCGGCTTGCTGGTATTCTGTACAAGATATGAGAGCGCGGCGGCGGTATAGGCCAGGGTATCTGTGCCGTGGCAAATGACAAAGGCGTCAAAGCCGTCATAATTTCTCTCTATCACCCCGCTCAGCAGCAGCCAGTCCCCGGGAGAGATATTTGTGCTGTCCAGATTAAGCGGCTGCACCACCTCCACCTGGCAGAATCTGCGCACATCCGGCACCTGCGCCAGCAGCTCCTCTGCAGAAAGCCCCGGGGCCAGCCCCGAGAGAGTCTTCCTTGAGGCTATGGTGCCTCCAGTAGCAATAAGCAGTATCTTTTTCATAGGCTCCACCTCTATGTTATAGGTTGCAATTTTTTGATCCATATAGTATACTCTAAGCAGAAGTATACTATATTAGCCGCAAAATGTAAACCCCCATGGAAAGAGGTCAAACATGAAGATATTATTCGTCTGCACCGGCAACACCTGCCGCAGCCCTATGGCTGAGGGCCTGTTCCGCACTCTGGCCCCGGAGCACACCTGCTCCAGCGCAGGCCTTGCCGCCATTCCCGGGCAGCCAGCCTCGCCCCAGGCCGTCGCCTGCTGTGAGGAGGTCGGGTCCGATATCTCCGGCCACCGCTCCCGCCAGCTCACCAGGGAGGAGCTCTCAAGCTGGGAGCTGTTTGTCCCAATGACCCGGGCCCACGGGGAGGTCCTTGAGAGCGCGGGAGTGCCGCCCGAAAAGCTGTACCTGCCCCGGGACATAGGAGACCCCTTCGGCGGCGACCTGGATACGTACCGGGCCTGCCGGGACAGTATAGCCGGGGAGCTCTCCCGCCTTCTGGATCTCCTTGGCTGTGCGCGGATAGTCCCCATGGAGGAACGGCACCTGGAGGAGATCTCCGCAATCGAAAACGCCTGCTTCTCCATGCCCTGGAGTCTCCAGGCCTTCCGGGAGGAGCTGATAAACCCCAGCGCCGTGTATGCCGCGGCGGAGCTGTCCGGACATACCGTAGGCTACGGCGGTATGCGCCACGCCGCCGGGGAGTTCTATATTGACAATATCGCCGTGTCCCCATCCTACAGAAGACGTGGCATTGCCCGGCAGATAATGTCATACCTCATAGGCTGCGCCCAAAAGCAGGGGGGCTCCTTTATCTCCCTGGAGGTGCGGCCCTCAAACGCTCCGGCTATCGCCCTTTACGAGAGCCTGGGCTTTAAAAGGGCCGGCCTGCGCCGGGATTTTTATGAGAAGCCCCGGGAGGACGGGCTGATATACACTCTGGATTTTGAGCAAAAGGAGGACATGCCATGCTGATACTGGGAATAGAGACCTCCTGCGACGAGACAGCCGCGGCGGTGGTTGAGGACGGCCGCAGGGTGCTCTCGTCAGTGGTGGCAAGCCAGATAGAGGAGCACAGGATATACGGCGGCGTGGTGCCGGAGATAGCCTCCCGCAGGCATAGCGAGGCCATAACCGCCGTTGTAAACGGCGCCCTCAGCGAAGCAGAGGTCACGCTTGCCGATATCTCCGCTATAGCCGTAACCTACGCCCCCGGGCTTATCGGCGCCCTTCTGGTGGGGGTGAACTTTGCCAAGGGCCTGGCCCTCTCGGCGGGGCTGCCGCTGGTGCCCGTCCACCACCTTAGGGGGCATATCGCCTCCAATTATCTCAGCCACCCGGAGCTCCAGCCGCCGTTTCTATGCCTGGTGGTGTCCGGCGGGCACTCCCATATAGTGGATGTCCAGGATTACGACACACTCAATGTGGTGGGCCGCACCCGCGACGACGCCGCAGGAGAGGCCTTTGACAAGGCCGCCCGGGCCATGGGTATCCCCTATCCCGGCGGGGTGGAGCTGGACAGGATAGCCGAGGGCGGCGACCCCGGCAGGTACTGCCTCCCCCGGCCCAAGGTCGATGGCTCAAGGTACGACTTCAGCTTCTCTGGCCTGAAGACCGCCGCCCTGAATATCCTCCATAACGCCCGGCAGAGAGGCGAGGAAATAAGCGTCCCTGACCTGTGCGCCAGCTACCGCCGGGCCGTGGTGGACTACCTTCTGGACCATTTTTCCCTGGCTGTCAGGGAGCGCGGCGCCCGGCATATAGCGGCAGCCGGAGGCGTCTCCGCCAACCGGCTGCTGAGAAGGGAGCTGGAAAACCTGAGCCGTGAGACCGGCGCGGCGCTGTACCTCCCGGAGCTGAAATACTGCGGGGACAACGCCGCCATGATAGCCTCCCAGGGGTACTACGAGTTCCTGAAGGGCCATACTGCCGGCATGAGCCTTAACGCCTACCCCCAGAGGGATATCAGCGCGGGGCTCTAGCGCTTCCTTGCCCTGAGGGCCTTTGTCCTGATACCCTCGGCGGTAAATTTCATCTCGTGCTCGGTGAGTATATTTCCCGGGTCATTTAAAGAGTGCAGATCCTTTGTGTCAAAATACACCTCAAATCCCGCTTCGTTTAAGTACCGCTTTGTGGCAAGATACAGGTCGTCGTTGTCGGTCTTGAACCAGAGCTCCCCGCCCTCTGATAAGAGGGGCTTATACTTCTCCAGCTGCCTTGTGTGGGTCAGGCGGCGCTTATGGCAGTGGGCGGCGGGCCAGGGATTGCAGAAGTTGATTATCAGCCTGTCCACCTCATTTGGGGCAAAGAGCTCATCCAGGCGCTCTATATTATAGCAGCATAGCAGCAGATCGTCCGGCTCACGCTCCCCGAAGGCCTCCTGTATGTTCCTGCGGCCCACGCCTAAAATGTCATAGCTTATATCTATGCCCACAAAATTCACCTGTGGCTGGGCCAGCGCCTCCCCCGCAAGATATACGCATTTCCCGCAGCCCAAGTCCAGATACAGCGGCCTCTTTTCCCCGAAACGCTCCTGCCAGCAGCCTTTGAGCTCCCGGGGGCTCTCAATATAGTATGGGCACGCAGCCAGCTCCGGCCTGGCCCAGGCTTTTTTTCTTATACGCATTTTGTCCTCCCAAAGCTTTTGTCCCTCTATTTTATCATTCTCCGCTGACAAAATCAACTTGAAACTTTCCTTCATATAGTGTAAAATAGGATCAAACAAATAACCGAAAGGATAATTTTACCATGAGCAGAAAAGCCTTGGCCCTGGAGGGCGGGTCCCTTAGGTGCCTTTTCACCTGCGGTGCCACAGACCTGATGATGGACAATGGTTTACAGTGGGACGGCATAATAGGCGTGTCCGCCGGAGCGCTCACCGGGGTAAATATAGTCTCCGGCCAGAGAGGACGCACCGCCCAGGTAAACCTGGGCTATGTGAACGATCCCCGATATATGGGCTTTCGCAGCCTGATAAAGAACAGGAGCATTTTTAATTTTGATTTTCTCTTCGGCGAGATCAGCGACACCCTGCTGCCCTTAGACCGTGAGACGTTCATAAACTCTGGGATAAAATATACCGCCGTAGCCACCAGCTGCATAGACGGCAGGGTGAGGTACTATGAAAAGAGCGAGATCCCCGACATATACCCGGCTATCCGGGCCAGCGCCAGCCTGCCCCTTTTATCCCCCATGGTGGCGGTCGAGGGGGAGCTTTGCCTTGACGGAGGCCTGTCCGTCTCCGTGCCCTACCAAAGGCCCCTGGACGAGGGCTACGATAAGGTAGTGGTGATCACGACCAGGGAGCACGGCTACCGCAAGGAGCCGGTGTCAAGGGCCATGGCCCGGATCTATGCCAGGGCATACAGGAAATACCCTGAATTAGTGCGGGCTATCCTCAATGTGCCCCGGCACTATAACGCCGAGATGGATGAGATAGACCGGCTGGAGGCACAGGGCAGGATATTTGTGATACGGCCCCGTGAGCCTGTCACCGTCTCCCGCACGGAAAAGAACGTGGCAAAGCTCCAGGACCTCTATGACCGCGGGCAGGAGGCCTGCCGCGTCGCCCTGCCGAAGCTCCGGGAATATCTTGAGGGTTAGCCTGTAAGCTTCTTCCAGAGCTTAGAAGCCAGGCTCTCGCTGGGGGGCGGCGCGTCGCACCTTACCAGCACGATATCCCCGCCGATCATATCTATGTCCCGCCAGGGGATAACCGTGTCCGGCTCCCGGCCCAGCAGCCCGAACAGCCTGGACCTGCCGTAGACCACAAGGGCGGTGATCTTGGCTGTGCTCGTGTCTATCTCCACATCGCAGACAAAGCCCAGCCTCCCGCCGTTTTTAACGCTTATGACCTCCTTCATCCGCAGGTCGCCCATTCTGCAAGGCATAGCCAAACCCCCTCTCTAAATACATTTCTATGTGAGGGCAAAAAATATATTACAGAAAGAAGGAAAAAGTATGAACATCTGGCACGATATCTCCCCCAAGCGCATAAAGTCCGACGACTTTTTCGCGGTTATCGAGATCTCAAAGGGCAGCAAGTCCAAGTACGAGCTTGACAAGGACACCGGCCTGCTAAAGCTTGACCGCGTTCTCTACACCTCCAC
Source organism: uncultured Clostridia bacterium (assembly GCA_947572385.1). Lineage (GTDB taxonomy): Bacteria > Bacillota > Clostridia > Oscillospirales > Acutalibacteraceae > Acutalibacter. Next base: position 17,438 of record CANPBX010000034.1, on the reverse strand, counting down.
CCACTACCCTGCAAACTACGGCTTTATACCGCGCACCTATGCAAACGACGGCGATCCCTTGGATGTGCTGGTGCTCTGCTCCGAGAACATAATCCCCATGTCCCTTGTGCGCTGCTACCCCATCGGCGTGATAATCATGGACGACGGCGGCTCCGAGGATGAGAAGATAATCGCCATCCCCTTCGACGACCCCACCTACAACAGCTATAGGAGCATTTCACAGCTCCCAATGCACATCTTCGAGGAGATGAGGCATTTCTTCAAGGTCTACAAGCAGCTCGAGCAGGACAAGAACACTGAGATAAGCGAGGCCAGGGGACCCGATGACGCCAAGGCCGTCATAGACGCGTGCCTTGACAGGTATTTAAACGATTTCTGCAAGGCCTGAGCAGACAGAAAACGGAGATGGGCATGTATCCCATCTCCGTTGCTTTTACTGCTCAAGGCTATTGATATAGGCCACCAGCAGCTGCTCTACCTCTTCAGCCGTGTAGGCGTCTTGTCCGGCTGTTACTTGGCCGCCTGCGTCAGGTCGGACGCCATAGCCTTCTGGGCAATGAGTTCTTTAGACACAGTAACCTTCTTATGCGTTTACATTCCATCCAGCCCGCTGGATACGCTCCTTAGTCTCCCGCTGGGCCTGCTCCCTATAATACCAGCGCGGCGCGACCTGGAAGTTCTTCATAAACTTATTCACCGCCGCAAGCTCTTTCCTGCCGGCAGGCCGGAACTGTAATAACTCCGCCAGATCCTTTATATCCGACGGCTGGTCGCGTCCGACGCTGAAGTCAAAGCTGCTTGAAATAAGCATATCCTCATACATGGCCCACACGGTGGATCTCGGACTTGGAACCTCATCCCCCTCGACCATGACAACGTCTTCATTCCGGCCCTCGGCCTCATAAAACCACTTGAACCCCTCGGGCGGCACCATATCAAAGTCCATTATCCACTTCTCTTCAATAGCCCGTAGGCCCCCGGGGATATAGTCGCTCTCGCCGGAGACTGCGGAATTGAAGTTATAAAGGCTGTTCTTGCCAATGGCCTTATAGTCTGGAATCTCAAACTGGTCGAAGCCCTTCTCCGAGGCCATGTCCTTTGCCTTGCCGCTTATGGCCCCGATGGCGCGCTCGCTCTTATAATAGTAGTCGGCGTTGTAGTAGTGCCAGCCGCGGTTGTACTTCGAGCAGAGCGCCTTGCCCTCAGCGTTGTTATGTTCCGCCGCCGACTTCAATATAGCACCTCGGAAACAGTCATAGGCAAAGGACAGCTCCGCCTCGTCGAAGCCGCTCAGCGATGTAAACGGGTACTGCTTCTCCTTGCAGGTACCTATGAACTTCTCCGCGAGGCTCTGAAATTTATCGGCAAGCTCACTCTCGGCTATTTCCCCGTCAAAGAAGCTGTCGGCAATGTTTGCCATAGACTGCTTCATGCTCCGGATGTCCTCCGATATTTTTGAGCTGCACCCCGCGCCGTAGTAGAACATATCCTTTATATTCTCCAACTGTTTCCATCGGGGCTGGTTCGCGGAGTCGTCTATGGTCCAGTCTATGGCATTCATCTGATCGGCGCTGAGGGTAAACTGGGTCTTTTCCCCTGCCGCCTGGCGGAAGGTTTTGCCGCCTATTTCCACATCTTCGGTACCGGTGACGTTGGTGTGCTTCACGTTGACCGGCCCGCCGTAGAAGATCGGTCTGCCGTTTTCTATACGCATATTCATGCCTTTATCCCCTTCCAGCTTGGTACCGTCAGGTCTTCGCCGCCCCGGGCCCGGGCTATCAGCGCCGCCATCAGCTCACGGTCGATGGCTGTGTGCTTTTTCACGAACTCGCTTATGCGCTCCTGCATACTGTCCGTGTTGCTTTTGGCATACGCCGCCATCTCCTCCCTGGAGGCGCCGCTGGCCACCATGGCCTGGGTGCTGGCTGCCATCTGCCGCATCACGCCCCACATTGCGTCCCGCCGCTCGGCCTGGCTGGCCACATTCTCGGCGTAGCTCCCGAGCCCCGCGTTCAGGTCGTCCCGCTCCTGCTGGGTTATCTCCCCGGCGGCGAAGGCCTCGTCTATCTGCCGGCCTATCCCGCCCACGTGCTGGGCAAGCTGCTTCCGGCCCAGGTTGAAGCCCACGCAGGACTCTATATCCTTGCTCTCGTCCATGAGCCAGGAGAGGGCCCGAGCCTTTTCGGACACATTTTCGTCGGTAAAGGCCGTGGAAAGCTTGGCGTCCGGGCCGGGCCTTTGGGGCGGCTGCTCCTGTAAAAGCTCTATGCCATAGCTCTCGGCAGGCCGGAAGCTGCCGGTGTGCTCCCGGATACCGGCCTCCATTTTCTCGAGGGCCTCTCTGGAAAGGCTTGGGCCCTGGCTATTCATTCCTTTGGTGAGGACGTACAGCCCGGCAGGGGTCATATCCATAGGTAAACGCTCCTATCTTTTGTTATATTATTACAGTCGGCGGCAGCGGCGGGAAATTAAGGTCTTGCAAAAATATTTCACCGCCGCCTGCGGCTTTCTTTTATACGTGGCTATTAAAGGAGCGTACTGATGTGAGGATGTGGCGGATGGCACACAGCCTCTGGACCCGGCTGGAGGCATAAGCCCGGCTATACCCTTATCTCTGCCTTTATCTTCCCCAGCGCGCCCTTCTCCAGGCGGGACACCTGGGCCTGGGAAATACCCACCAGCCCCGCCACCTCCATCTGGGTCCTGCCGTCCAGAAAGCGCATGGAGAGGATCCGCTTCTCCCGCTCGGAGAGATTGTGGATAGCCTCTTTTATGGCTATCTCCTCCAGCCATTCCTGGTCGTCGCCGTCCCCAAGCTGGTCCATAATATACACAGGGTCGCCGCCGTCTGAGAAGGTGGGCTCGTAGAGGGATACCGGCTCAACTATGGCCTCCAAGGCCACGACCACGTCCTCACGCTTCACCCCCAGCTCCCCGGCTATCTCCTCCATCCCCGGCTCCCTGCCGTTCTTGGCTGTTAGGCGCTCCTTGCACTGGATGGCCTTATAGGCCGTGTCCCGCATAGAGCGGCTGACCCTCACGGAGTTGTTGTCACGGAGGAAACGGCGGACCTCGCCGATTATCATCGGCACACCATAGGTGGAAAACTGCACTCCCTGGCTCACGTCAAAATGGTCTATGGCCTTCATCAGCCCAATACACCCCACCTGGAACAAATCGTCCGGATTTTCCCCCCTGTTCCCAAAGCGCTGTATCACGCTGAGGACCAGCCGCAGGTTGCCCTGTATCAGCTTTTCCCTTGCCCCCTTATCCCCGTCATGGGCGCGTATGAGCAGCTCCCTCATCTCGCCGCTTTTCAGCACCTTCAGCTTCGAGGTGTTCACCCCGCATATCTCTACCTTTCCCTGCATAAAAGAATACCTCCTGAAGTAACTTCAGAAGGTATTCTTTGCATTTTAGCGCTGATTTAATCCCAGACCCTTAAATCCACCTGGCTTCAGTCATCTTGTCCTCAAAAGTAATGGACCTCTTGAGCACATCGCAGGCCTTTACAAGGCCCTCGTTCTGGCTCATCAGGCTGTCCTCATGCTCAATGGACAGCACATAGTCGTAACCCACCATGCGCAGGTTGCTGACAAATTCCTTCCAGAACAGCTCGTCGTGGCCGTAGCCAATGCTGCGGAATATCCAGGTGCGGTTCAGCTCGTCGGCATAGCTGATAGTATCAAGGGTACCGTTTACAGGGGCATTGACGGGGTCGATAACGGCGTCCTTTGCATGCACATGGAAGATCGCGTCGCCGCCAAGGGCCCTTATGACCTTGATGGGGTCCATGCCCTGCCAGAACAGATGGCTGGGGTCAAGGTTCGCGCCGATCTCCGGGCCCACGGCCTCGCGGAGCCTGAGGAGGGTGCGGGTATTATGTACGCAGAAGCCCTGGTGCATTTCCATGGCTATCTTGTTTACGCCGTGCTCCTTTGCAAAAGCCACGAAATTCTTCCAGTAGGGGATGAGCACCTCATTCCACTGCCACTCCAGGAACTCGGGGAACTCATTGGGCCAGGCACAGACCACCCAGTTGGGGTTTTTGCTCTCTGGGCAGTCGCCCGGGCAGCCGGAGAAGGTGTTTATCTGGTGTATGCCCAGCTTCTCGGCCATGAGCACCGCGTTGTGCAGGTCGTCGTCAAACTGCTTTGCAATCTCCTTGTTGGGATGCACGGGGTTGGCATGGCAGCTAAGGGCGCTTATCTCAAGGCCGGACTCCTTTACGGTCGTGACGAACTCATTGAACTTTGCCTCGTCGTGGAGCAGCACTTCCGGGTCGCAGTGGTCCTTGCCGGGATATCCCCCGCAGCCGATCTCTACCATCTGGGCGCCCAGGCCCTTAAAGTATGCAAGCGCCTCCTTCAGGGGGGTACTGCCGATAACATTTGAAAGAATACCTAATTTCATTGGTATGCACTCCTTTGATTTTATTTTGGCTTCCGGAAACATTATACAAAATAAAGAGCCAAAAATCAATCCCATTCAAAAATTATTTTGGCAAATATTTATTCGCCCTCATAGTACCCGGCCTCGTCCTCCAGCCGGAAAAACCGGTCCACTCCCATGCCCCAGACCCCAAGCTTCCCCGAGTCCGGATAGGCCGCCGCGTCCAGATCATTCACGGCGTCGAAGTCGATATACGTCAGGGGGCCCTCTCCGGTATTTGTCAGCTTATGGGCTCCGACCTACCCCGCCGGGAAAAACAGCAGCTCCCCGGCCCGGCGCACAAATACCTGCGGGTATACTCGTACCCCTCGTGCTCAGCTTTGTGCCGGGAGTCAAGGCAGTCCACAGGCTCATGCAGGACCTTATCTATAGGCTCCATCCCTCACTCCTCCCTATTAAAGGTGCCTGTCACCAGCTCCATCAGGTGCACAGCCCTGCCTCCGTCCTCCTCAATGCACAGCCTGCACCTGTTGCAGTAGCAGAGCACCAGCTTCCCGCCGTGCTTCGCCGCCTGGTTTGGCTGAAAGTGCAGGTCCCCGCAGTAGTCCGCAAGCTCCCGGTTCTCGGGTATGTCCCGAAAGCTTACGCCCATCTTTTTGAGCAGGCTCCGCACCGCCTCATGTATCTCCGGGTGCTCCCGGTCCCGCCAGCAGTCCTGTATGCTAACAGTGAGGCCGCTGTAGTCCGGCAGCTCAAATATACCCTCCCGGTCCAGCCACACAAACAGATTCTCCGGCACAAGCCCCGGAAAGCGCACCTCTATGACCTCCCGGCAGGCCTGACAGAGGTACAGCGCCCGGTCACCATTCGGGTACTCCAGCTTGTCCACCCGGCAGCACCCTGCCACCGGCATAAGCCTGTCCATCCGCTCACGGAGCAGCTTCGCCGCCTGGGGGCTGGCTTTAGTAAAATTACAGCTCGGGAAATATATACTGTCCATAGCCTACCCCTTTATAGACTCCATCAGCCCGCCGCTTTTAATGATCCTCTGCAAAAACTCCGGATACGGCTGGGCCTGATAGGTCTTTCCGGTGGTCTCGTCGGTGATCACCCCAGTGTCAAAGTCTACCGCAACCCTGTCCCCGGGGTCTATCTCCTCGGCAGCCTTCGGGCACTCCAGAATTGGGAAACCGATATTTATGGAGTTGCGGTAAAAAATTCTTGCGAAGGTCTTGGCTATAACGCAGGAGGCCCCGCTGGCCTTCAGCGCGATGGGAGCGTGCTCCCTTGAGGACCCGCAGCCGAAATTCTTCCCGGCCACCACCACGTCCCCGGGCTTCACGTTCTTCACGTAGTCCTTGTCGATGTCCTCCATGCAGTGGGCCGCAAGCTCCGCGTGGGAGGCGGTGTTGAGGTAGCGGGCGGGGATTATTACGTCGGTGTTTACGTCGTCGCCGTATTTGTGTACTGTGCCTTTTGCGTTCATATGCTCTATGCTCCTTTCGGGATTTATTCTGGCTTTCCTGTGCCTTTAACGGCATACTCGGCCTTTATCCTATCTATTGACCGCCCGCCTATACCGAAGTTCCGGTCGGGCAGTTCCTTTATCGTTATGCTGAAAAACTCCGCAGGTATGTGCGTTATGCCAGCCGCGGTCTCGGTAAGCTCTTTGATAAGCCGGGATTTCTGCTCGTCTGTCAGTGTGCCGCACTCCATTGAGATGTAGGGCATGGTTTTTCACTTCCTTACAGTATCGCTTGGGTTATCTCATCAGCAGTGTAGCTGTCCGTATGTATCGCGAACCTTTGGCCGTCGGCAAAATCCTTTTCCTCCAGCGGCGGCTTGCGGTTGGGCCGCTTCTTCATGAGTATCAGCGGCTTAATCTCCTCCAGTCGCTTCACACTGTCCACCCCGAACATCATCCACTTGCCGTCATGATAAGTCTTGGAGCCGTCGTAAACCTCCCGCACCCAGGGGGAAAACTCCTCCCGCCGGGTTTCAAAAGCCTCCCGCTCCGCCTTGCCGAAAATTATCATGAAGTCAAACCTGTCCTCTCTGGTGTACACGGTAAGGAGGGTCTTCTTCCCCTGTCTGAACTTCAGCTCGTCCTTGCCGTCGCCCATTTCGTCCAGCCGGTACTTTCCTCGCATGAACACCATGGTTTCGTGGCTTACCCGCTCAAGCTCCGTCATGTCCTCACCTCCGTGTGGTAATACTGCTCCTGAAAATGGGTCAGTTCAACTATCTGCTTTTTTGTAAAGCTCCTCCCCTCCGGCGCAAGCACCCACTTTTCCTCCACATCGTCAAACCTGTGGATAACGGCGATGAGCCTGCCGGTGAACTCTGTGAGCGGCTCGTCCACCCCCAGCACGTAAGCGTCCTGCTCCTCGCCATCCGGGGCTATGAGCCCGGGCACGTAGCCGTAGTTGATCGGGTATATGATGTCCGGGTGCTTGGGGTGCGCCGTGCCCATGGGGCGGTCTATTTTGATGAAGAGGGCGTCGCCGGTCCGGGGCGGGTGGGCGGTAAAATATTCCTCACGAAGCAGGGAAAAGACCGCGTCGTCGAAGCATCTGCCCTCATAGGTGCGCACGGCCCGGCGCAGGGTCCCCTCTCGGGTAAAGCCCAGCTTTTCCAGCAGGCCGAGGGAGGCGGCGTTTTCCGTGAAGGCCCGGGCGCTGACCACCTCTGTGCCCGTTTGGAGGAACAGGTACCGTAGCAGCCCCTCCAGCGCCTCGGACATATAACCCTTATGGGCGTGTTCCTCCCCCAGATAGTAGTCCAGGGACAGGGCCTCCATCCGAAAACGCAGACTGTCTGTTTCCAGCCCGATATGCCCCAGAACCTTGCCGTCCGCCCGCCGCACAAGGGAAAACTGTCGTTCCGGCTCGCTTAGAAGCAGCTCCTCCAGCTTCTCCACAGTGGGGAGTTTGCCCAGACAGTTATACCGCCGCACATACTCCTGGGCAAGGAACTCCCGGAGCGCGGGCGCGTCGGCCCGCTTTGGGGGCCTTAGCAGCAGCCGGTCAGTCTCTATTCTTATGGGCTCCATCACAGCTTCGCCGGGTCCGTCAGGTAACCGGTCACCGCGCTTGCCGCCGCCACCGCCGGGCTCGCCAGTATCACCTCGGACTCCACATGGCCCATGCGCCCCACAAAGTTCCTGTTGGTGGTGGACACGGCCCGCTCGCCCTCGGCAAGTATGCCCATGTAGCCGCCGAGGCACGGCCCGCAGGTGGGCGTGCTGAACACGGCGCCGGCCTCGATGAATATCTCCGCCAGCCCCTCCCGCACACACTGGAGGTATACCTCCTGGGTGGCTGGTATCACTATGCACCGCACATTCTTTGCAACCTTGCGGCTCTTTAATATCTGCGCCGCGATCCTCATGTCGCTGATACGCCCATTCGTGCAGGAGCCTATCACCGACTGGTCTATCTTCACATCGCTGACCTCTTCTATGGTCCTCGTATTCTCCGGCAGGTGGGGCATGGACACTGTGGGCCTTAGAGCCGACAGGTCTATGGTCACCGTGCGGGTATACTCCGCGTCCGGGTCCGCCTCAAAAACCCTGGGCTCCCGCTGGAACCTGTCCCTGCAGTATTCAAGGGTCTTCCCGTCCACCGGGAAAATCCCGTTCTTCGCCCCGGCCTCTATTGCCATATTAGCAATAGTAAATCTGTCGTCCATGCTGAGGGCGGCAGCCCCGGGCCCTGTAAACTCCAGGGACTGGTACAGCGCGCCGTCAACGCCAATCTCACCGATAAGGTGCAGCACCACGTCCTTGCCGCAGACAAACCCCGTGGGCTTGTTGATAAGCTCCACCTTTATGGCAGAGGGTATCTTAAACCAGAGCTTGCCGGTTATCATAGCCGCCGCCATGTCCGTGGAGCCAACGCCTGTGGAGAAGGCCCCCAGCGCCCCGTAAGTACAGGTATGGGAGTCCGCGCCCACAACAGCGTCCCCGGGGCCTACCAGACCCTGCTCAGGCAGAAGGGCGTGCTCTATGCCCATCCTGCCCACATCAAAGAAATTCTTGATGTCATACTTGTCCGCAAAGAGCCTTGTCTGTTTGCACTGCTGGGCGGCCTTGATATCCTTGTTCGGGGCGAAGTGGTCCAGCACCAGGGCTATCTTCTCCCGGTCAAAAATCCCCCGGGCCCCGCAGCGCTCAAACTCGTTGATGGCAACCGGCGAGGTTATGTCGTTGCCCAGCACCATATCAAGACTGGCCTCAATAAGCTGTCCCGGCTGTACCGACGGGAGCCCCGCATGGGCGGCTAGTATCTTTTGTGTCATCGTCATAGGCATATGGGTGCCCTCCTCATTTTTATATAATAATACATATATAAAATATATAATATTATTCTGCAGTCTCAGTGCCGGCCCTTTCGCCCTTCTCAAGGCGCTCCAGGAGCTTCACCGAATCCTTATGGTACTCCGTCAGCTTCTCGTCCTTCTCCACAGCCCCGTCCGTGGTGCGTATGGACACGCTCAGGCGCTTGCACAGCTCCTCCACCACCTTGGGGGTCCAGTTGTTCAGCTCGTTGCCGGAGGCGGTGAAATCCCTGAGACCGACATAGTCCTCCCAGGGCCTGCTGGCATTTTCAATGTCCATGGCCCCGTCGGGCATTGGGGTGCCGTCGTTATACATGAAGAAGCCCTCCAGCACACTCCCCAGGGCCTTGACCCCCTCCTCGTCGTGGATATATATCATGCAGCTTCCAAGGGAGGCGTCCCCTGCAAAGCGGGTGTACGCCGCCTGGAGCAGCTGGTAGTCCTGGGTAGTGGACTTGTCACCGAACACATAGTTATTCACCGTGACCTTCACTTTTCCGTCGCCGTTTCTGTCGTCACAGTACGGCACAAGGTAGCTCTCCAGCTCCTCGCGCACCTCTGTGGGCAGGCTGAAGGAGGTTATCAGCCCAACCGTATAGTCCGGGTCCACCCTCGTCACCACAGACACTATCCAGCTTATCACCAGCGCCGCAGCTATAGCCGAAAACAGCAGTATGCGCTTATTATAATGCCACCAGTTCTTAAACTTGTCCTTCCTAGTTTTCAGCTCTATCACGCCGGTGTGTATGGTGTCTTCCCCCACATCCAGCAAATACCGTTCCCGGGCCATTACAGTACCTCCAAATTACCTGTGTTTATTTAAGAGTATTGTATTATCTTTGGGGGTGATTGTCAAGTTAATAAACTGTGAAGGCATGGGCTATCTCAGAATCTCCTCGAGGAATCTCCTCGGACGCAGCGAGAGCCTGCAAAGGGCGGAATATGGTATATGCCTCTCCTTAGTAAATCTTCCGCTAAAAAGGGTTTATTGTTGATATCTACCCCTACTGATTATTTACCTTATATAAGGATAACTGTTTTATCATATACTATAATAGGAGTAATGTCAACAAGATTCTCCTATGATAGAATAAGTTTCAAAAGGAGGGGTGATGTAGATGGATGTAACAAAGAGTATTGTGAGCTACGAAGCCGCCGCATACGGTCATGTCCGGGTCAAACTGGCTGAAATGCTGGATTCCAGAGGCATCACACGCAACAAGCTTCGGACGCTTACAGGCGCAAAGTATGAGGTAATTGACAGGTACTATAAAGCTGTCAATGTAGAGATGGTCGACCTGGACTTCATTGCCAAGGTGTGCTATGTTCTGGAATGTAAGGTTGAAGACCTGCTGGAGTATGAGTCAGAGGAATAACAAAAAGTACCGGGGGAATCCGGTACTTTTTGTTTATGCTATTTGCACATGATATCCAATCCAGGATATAGTCATACCCTCACCGGGCAGAAATCAAACCCCTTCTCCAGCTCCTTTGAAAGCCGCACAATAAACCCGGCCAGCAGTTCGATACACTCCTCAATATCCTTCCAGCTGCCCACCTCCACCGAGCTGTGCATATATCTCAGGGGTATCGACACCAGCGCCATTGGCACGCCCTCACAGGCCCTGTTCACCGTATCCCCGTCCGTGCCGGTATGCCCGGCGGCAACCTCGAACTGTACCTTTATCCCAAGCTGGGAGGCTGTCTCCTCCAAAAGGGCGTTCATCTTTTTGTTCACCGCCGTAGCCCTGCACAGCACAGGGCCGCCCGAGAGGTCCACCTCCCCGGTGTCCCCCGGATCCGTACCGGGGGCGTCGCTGGCCCAGGTCACGTCCACGGCGATACAGCAGTCCGGCCTTATGCGGCTGGCGGCATAGTATGCTCCCCTGCCGCTTGTCTCCTCGCCGACCGTTGTGGCGGCGTATATGCCCATCTTCGCGCCCTTCTCCGCGGCAAGCTTTGCAGCTTCGAGCACCACAAAAGCCCCGGTCTTGTCGTCCAGCGCCCGGCAGGTGAACAGGCCGTTCATGAGCTCACGCACCTCCGTGTCCGCGCAGACCGGGTCCCCCACAGAGATCAGTTTCTCCGCCTCCTCCCTGGTGTTGGCCCCGATATCCACTATGAGGTCAGTATCCTTCACCTTGTCCTTCTCCAGAAGCTCACTTGACGTGGCGATCACCCCCGGCACCCTTTCGCCCATATGGCAGACCTGCACCGGTGAGCCGATATAGAGCTTCGGGTCCACGCCGCCGTCCTTCATCAGCCGCAGCCTGCCGGACTCGTCGATATAGGTCACCTGGAAGCCTATCTCGTCGATATGCCCGCAGAGCAGTATCTTGCTTTTCGCCTCCGGATTCACAACGGACACGGCGTTGCCGCTGGGGTCGGTGAGCTGGGTGTGGGCAAAGCCCCTGCCGAAGTCAAGGGCTTTTTTCTGGATATACTCCTCGTGACCGCTGACCGATGGGGTGTTTAAAAGCTCCTTCAGAAATCCTCTGTTCATTTTACGTACCTCGCTTTATAATAATTATTTATTGCTCTTTCCCGTGGCTTCCTCCACATCTATTCTCCAGACCGCCGTTGCACTAAGGCTCCTCACGGCTGTCTCCTCGAACTTATCCATATTCCCCGGCGCATACTTCTCGCATATGAGCCGCAGCCCAAGCATTTTTTCCCTCTCCCCGGTGACCTCAAATGCCCTGCCCTTTAGTATTGCAGACTCGTACTCCGTGGTAAACTTTTCCGGCACGACCCTTGTATCCCCAACGCATACCACCGAAACCCGGCTGTCCTTCCGGATACAGTCGGCCTTTGTCCCCTTGAGGGCGCTGTGGAAGTAGAGGCTGCCGTCATTTACGGCTATGCTCACCGGTACGGCGTATGGCTCCCCCTCCGGCCCGATAAGCCCCAGCACGGCATACTGGCACCTGCCTGCTACCTCCATTGCGAACTCTCTTGGCATCTCCCTGTCTTTTCTGCGCATCGAGTGAACTCCAACTCCTTTTATTTTTATTTGCTTAAAGTATAACACAACCAGAAACTAAAGACAACAGAAAAAGGACTCTTGACTTCCTCGCCTGCCCCTGATATTATAATGGTATAGAGTCCGGCGGCCCTGTGGTGGTACCAGTCATGGCCTCCCATCATATTATGGTTCACATCACGTACCGAGAAGGAGAGGCTATGAGATTTAACTTCAAGACCACCATGCGGGCCTGCTTTGTCAGCAATATAGTCCAGGCTGTTGTCAACAATTTCGTGCCCCTGCTGTTTATCACCTTCCAGCAGGACTATCATATCCCCCTGAGCAAAATAACCCTTCTGGTCACAGTGAACTTCGGGGTGCAGCTCCTGGTGGATATGCTGGCGGCAAGGTTTGTTGACAGGATAGGCTACAGGACCTCTGTAGTGGCGGCGCAGCTGCTGGCGGCGGCAGGGCTCATACTGCTCACTGTACTGCCCGGGCTGATGGACCCCTTCACCGGCATCCTAATGTCGGTCATAGTCTACGCCCTTGGGGGCGGACTGATGGAGGTCATAATCAGCCCCATAGTCGAGAGCTGCCCCACGGATAACAAGGAGACCGCCATGAGCCTTCTGCACTCCTTCTACTGCTGGGGACATATGGTCGTGGTGCTGGCGTCCACAGTGTTCTTTAAGCTTATCGGCATAGGAAACTGGCGGATACTGGCCCTTATCTGGGCCGCACTGCCCATTATCAACAGCGCGGTCTTCGCCTTCACCCCGATCGCCCCCCTTCTCTCAGATGGAGAGCGGGGCATGGGCCTGCGCGGTCTCTTAAAAAGCAGGGTCTTCTGGGCGCTCTTTTTGATGATGCTCTGCGCCGGAGCCAGCGAGCAGGCCGTAAGCCAGTGGGCCTCAGCCTTTGCCGAGCAGGGTCTGGGCGTCTCAAAAGCCGCCGGGGACCTGATGGGCCCCATGTCCTTCGCCGCCTTAATGGGGCTCTCCCGGGCCCTCTACGGGCATTTCGGGGAAAAGCTCAGGCTTGAGCGGGCAATGAAGTTCAGCGCGGCACTCTGCGTGGCCTCATACCTGCTGGTGGCACTCCCACCCTGGCCCATGCTCAACCTTCTGGGCTGCGGGCTATGCGGCTTCTCCGTGGGAGTAATGTGGCCCGGCACCCTCAGCAAGGCCTCCCGGGTCCTGCGCACCGGCGGCACGGCTATGTTCGCCCTGCTGGCCCTTGCCGGCGACATAGGCTGCTCCGCCGGGCCCACCCTAGTGGGAATGGTGTCCTCAGCCGCAGGCGGGGACATGAAGCCGGGGCTTCTGTCGGCAGTGGGCTTCGCTGCCGTAATGCTCTGCTGCCTGCTCAGCATTGCCCCAAACCCAAAACACAATGCGAATACATCAGAGACGTAACATGCAAAGGAGAAAGAATATGCGTAAAGGCCGACTTTTTCAACTGTTATGCCATCTTTTAGAGAAAGGCCAGAGTACCGCCGGCATTATCGCCGAAGAGTTCGGAGTGTCCGTGCGCACAGTCTACAGGGACGTCGAGACCCTTAACGCCGCTGGCATACCCATCTATGCCGAGACCGGCCGCCACGGCGGTATCTGCCTTATGAAGGGCCTGGTGATGGACCGGGCCGTGCTGTCCCAGGAGGACCGCAGGAAGATACTGGACGCCCTGAAATCCGGCGGAGAAGACTCCCTTGAGCCCGGCCCCGCCTCCCTTCAAAAGCTTGCTGAACTTTTTGACCTGCCGGCAGACGAGTGGCTGGAGCCCTGCTTCCAGGGCCAGGCCCCCGGCCCTAACGACCGCATCGAGTTCCTGCGCCGGGCCATAATCCAGCACCATACAGTTGTGCTCACCATGGCGGACAGCGCCGAGGGGCTCTACCGGGTCCACGCCATGCCGCTGCAGGTCTGCTGCCGGGAGGAGGGCTGGTCCCTTCGCGCCTACTGCCCCGAGGAAGGAGAGTACCGGCTGCTGCCCCTGTCCCATATTCTCAGGTGGAAGCCCACCGTTGAGAGCTTCGAGCCTATGTCCTTCCCTGAGGAGGCCCCAAAGGAGGATGCCCCCATGGCGCGGGTTGTGGTAAGGTTCCCCGCCGGCATGGTGGACCGTGTCTTCGCCGCCTTCGACTGCACTAACATACACCGCCGCAAGGACGGCGGCTTAGAGCTGCGCCGGGATATGCCCATTGACCAGGCCCTTGTGAACAAGCTCCTTGCCCTGGGCCCCGAGGCCAGCATAAGCTCGCCCCCGGAGCTCCGGCAGCAGGTGGCTGGGAAGGCCATGGCCATATACGAGGCCAACCGGTAAGCTGTGCTTTTAGCTCACCTGCGTGTGAGCTGGTAAAAGGCCACGGCGCTGGCGGCGGCCACATTCAGGGAGTCGACCCCCCGGGACATAGGGATACGCACGGTGTAGTCGCACCGCGCTATAGTCTCCCGGGCAAGGCCGTCCCCCTCGGTGCCAAGGACAATGGCAAGGCGCTCCACCGCTGAAAGGCGCGGGTCCCCTATGTCCATGGAGTCGTCCAGAAGGGCCATTGCCGCCGTCTTAAAGCCCAGCCCGTGCAGAAACCCCGTCCACTCCTCCGGCTCCTCTTTTGGAAGATATGCCCAGGGCACCAGGAACACATTGCCCATGCTCACCCTCAGGGCCCTTCTGTACAGCGGGTCGCTGCCCTTTGAGGTCATGAGCACCGCGTCAATGCCGAGGGCGGCGGCGCTTCTGAAAATAGCCCCCAGATTCGTGGGGTTCATCACATTCTCGAGCACAGCTACGCGGCCGGCCCCACGGCAGACCTCCTCCGGTCCCCTGAGGGCCGGCCGTCGCATCGCCGCGAGCATCCCCCGGGTCAGGTGGAAGCCTGTAAGCTCACAGAGCACCTGCTCCTCTGCCACATATACCGGCACACCCGGGCACCTGTCAATAAGCTCACGCCCTTTTCCGGCGGCGTGCTTAGCCTCCATGAGGAAGGACACCGGCACACAGCCCGCGTCCAGTGCCCTGCCTATCACCAGCGGGCTCTCACCTATGAACAGCCCGTTTAATGGGTCAGCCCGGTTTACAAGCTGGTTTTCCGTGAGCCTTGCGTACACGTCCAGCTCCGGCACGCCAAGATCCTCTATCTCTATTATATCAGCCAATATGTACACCGTCCTTTCGGGGTAATTATAGCTTATTTCGGGGAAAACTGCAACTGGGGGCCTTGTCCCCCGGGAAGGAGAAATTATTATGACGATCCCTCCACTCAAGCGGGAGCAGAAAGAGACCCTTCTGGGCCTCTCCCTCCTGTTCGTTATCCTGTTCCTGCTCTGCAGGCTGTTCCCCCTGGTGGGCGACGACTGGTACAGGGAGGCCCTCGGGGCCAATATCCACAGCCCCGCGGAGCTTATCCGCGAGGTCGCATACCGCTGGTCAACCACCAACAGCAGGATATTCGCGAATATCCTGGCCTTCTCCGCAGGCAGCAGGCCCCTTCTCCGGGAGCTCTACCAGACCTCCTTCACCCTTGCGCTCATTGCCCTTCTCGGCCGTGTCACCGGGATAAACGGAGCCCGGGGGCTCATGCTCTGGACTGCGGCGGTGCTGGCCCTGCCCCTGCCCATTTTCTCCCAGATACACTCCTGGGCGGCGGGCTTCTTTGTGTTCGTACCCCCGGCGGTACTGCTGCTGGGCTGCCTTGCGATCGTCCAACCGGTCATAGACGGCGGTGAGCTTGCAGAGGGCCGGCTCAGATGGGCAGCGCTGTTCATAATGGGCTTCCTGCAGGAGCTCGCCGCGGAGCACAGCGCCCTGTTCGGCATTTGCGCCGCCGGAGCCCTCCTGATATGGTACAGGCTGGAGCGGAAAAAGTGGTCCCCCTCCCTTATATCAATGCTCACAGGCTGCGTGCTCGGAGCGGCGCTGCTGTTCGCCTCGCCGTCCTACAGGCTCATAGGCTCCGGCGGCACCGACTATTATAAGACCGGCCTCACCGGCGGGCTGGGGGGACTCATACAGAGCGCCTTCAGGAACCTGCCCACCATCGCCAGGTACTTTATCCTGGACTGCCCGGTGCTCTACTGGTCCCTCACCCTGCTCACCCTGCTGCTGGGCTTCCGGCTCCGGGGCGCTTTAAACTGGCTGCTGAAAGCAGTTCTGGCGGCAGGGTGCCTCTCCCTGGCCCTCCTCCCCGCCCACCGGATCACCGCCGCCTTCATCTGGGCCCTGGCTCTCGCCGCCGCCCTCTTCCTATGGCTCCCCGACCGCATAAGCCGCGCACGCACGCTGTTCTTCCTCTTCAGCGCCCTTACCGCCGCCGGGCCGCTGCTCTTTGTAAACCCCATCGGTCCGCGCTGCCTGCTGTTGTCCTATGTGCTGCTGCTGGCTGCGGCAGGTAGCGTCCTCAAGGCACTAAAGCCGGAAAGCCTCCCGAAGCCTGCCACATGGCTGGCCCCTGCGGCGATCTCCCTGACAGCCCTTGCCGTCTGCTTCGCCGTCTTCGTGCCCATCCGCAGGACAGAGCTGCAGCGCGCAGAGATACTTGAGAAAGCCATGGCCTCCGGCGCCAAAAAAGTAACCGTACCTGCGTACAATAACAGCCGATGGCTCTGGGACGCGGACAGCGCCTTTAAGCTCGGGCAGTACTATTATCACGAGGCCCCCGGGGACGTGGAAATAAGCTTTGAGCCCGGCCCTCAGTCCAAATGAAACAGCAGGGGAAGGTCAACTGACACCGGGCTGTTGTCGGGGTTTGTGTCCATAATATCAGCCATATAGTCCCACCATCTGCGGTTGATCTCCGTGTCCGCCCCCTCAGCCCACAGTGCCTCATCCTCGATCTCTATCACCGCGAACAGGGTCAACGTCTCCTCGTCCAAGAAAATCGAATAGTCTCTGCCGCCATGAGCGTGGATCATCTCCACCATCTCCGGCCACAGCCTGTCGTGCCTGCGCCTGTACTCCTTGGCCATGCCCGGGTGGAGCTTCATTTTAAATGCTTTCTGCATGGGGTACTCCTTTCAGTTTTTTAGGTATTTTCTAATAGGATAGCACAAAAGCCCTGCGGGCGCAATGGTGGTATGAGAAAGGGAGTGTCCAAAATAGAGATATTATGATATGGTGAGGGAATATGAAAAAGAGACCAGAGAGCTGGCGGTCAAAAGGTGCTATGGCAGGGCCAGCGGCCGCTGAGTTGGGAAAATACTGGGAATGAACAAATCCAATGTACCAAATGGGATAAAGAAAGAGCGCGAAAAATGATGTGGAAAAGTGCAAACTCTCTGGGCGCCTGAGACGGTAGAGCTTGATGAGCTGTACTGGTCCCTGGAACGCAAGCCCCGCACGGAAGCTCGGGGAATATCTATATCATGATGCTGGTGAGCAGGAAACCACGGCAAATTGCAGGTCATGTGGTGAGTTCGGATAAATTTTCCCCAACGATCCATCGGATGGGTACAGCGGCTACCTGGACGTGATCTTCCCCGGAAAGCACATCTCGATGTTCATAGCAAAAGTGGCACCTTCGCAGTGGAAGGCGTCAACGCCGGCCCGCGGCATTGTATCCCGACCTTGGCGATGCGCAGCAGGTGCTTTCCCAGAAAGCTGGAGAACCTTCAGTCAGTCCTTGACGTTTTCGATCGCGCTTATAAGCCGCTTTGGCACACAGAAAAATCGTTACCGTTCCTGCCATCCCTGATATGTCCCTTGTCAAGTAGACAGGTGAAATATCTAAAATTTAGTGCGGATG